>JADGHG010000112.1 GCA_019689585.1 Clostridia bacterium | reverse complement strand
GGCGCGCGTGGGCGAGGCGGCTCGGCGGATCGCGAAACGGATCGACGAGATCGAGGCGGGGCTCGTCCAGGTGCGGTGGAAGACGCCGAACGACGACCTGCAGTGGGCGGCCGGCTTGAACGCCCAGATCGCATACCTCGCCGGGCTCGCGGCCGCGAGCGACCACCGCCCGACGAGGGCGATGAAGGAACGCTTCGCCGAGCTCCGCGAGGAGGCCGAAGGCCGGCTCGCCGAGTGGCGTCGGCTCGCCGAGGCGGAGCTCCCCCCGTTCGAGGAGCTTCTCCGCGAGCTCGGCGTGCCGGCTCTGGCGCGGGGCTAGCCGGGCGGAAGCTCCGCGTCCCCGGCGAGCTCGCGGAGGGCCTCGAAGAGGACCTCCGTCCCGGCGAGAAGGTCGCCCTCGCGTGTCTCTTCGTCCGGGGCGTGGCTCCGGCCGCCGAGCGAGCGGACGAAGATCATGCCGGCCGGGCAGAGGCGCGCCATGAGCATCGCGTCGTGGGCGGCCCCGCTCGGGAGCTCGAGGTACGCCACCCCCGCGCGGCGGGCGGCGCGCCCGAGAAGCGCCCGCGTCGACTCGGGCACAGGGACCGGGTCGACGCGCAGGAGCTGGCGGAACGAGCCTTCCAGGCCGCGCCGCACAAGGATCTCGGAGAAGGCCTGGCGCAGGCGGGCCTCCACCCGGTCGCGCCGGGCGAGGTCGACGTCGCGGAGGTCGAGCGTGAAGAGCGCGCGCCCCGGCACGACGTTCGCCGCGCCGGGCGAGACGTCGACGCGGCCGACGGTCGCGACCGTCTGCGGCGAGCTCTCGCGGGCAAGCCGCTCCGCGCAGAGCGCGAGCTCGGCGACGGCGAGGAGGCTGTCGCGCCTTTCGTCCATGGGGGTCGTGCCGGCGTGGTCGGCCCGGCCGACGACCTCGCCCTCGAGCTCGAGCGGCCCGGCGATGCCGGTGACGAGCCCGACGGCGAAGCCCGCCCGCTCGAGCACGGGGCCCTGCTCGATGTGTAGTTCGAGGTACGCGGAGACGGAACCCGGAGGCCGGTGCGCCTCGCCGGCCCGCGCGGGGTCGAAACCCCAGGCCGAGAGCGCGTCCCGCAGCGGGATGCCGTCCGCGTCGCGGGCCTCGAGGTCCGCCTGGGTGAGCCCGAGGGCCACGGCGCGGCTGCCGAGGAGCCCCGGGAAGCGGCTCCCCTCTTCGCCGACGAACGCGACCACCTCCACGGGCCGGGCGAGCCGGGCGCGCGAGGCCGAGAGCCGCTCGACGGCCGAGAGCGCCGCCACGACGCCGGCCGCGCCGTCGAAGCGGCCGCCGTGGGACACGGTGTCGAGGTGGGAGCCGGCCCAGACGGGCGGTGCCTCGGGGTCGGCGCCGGGAGCGAGCCAGCGCCCGAAGAGGTTCCCGACCGCGTCTTCGTAGACGGCGAGGCCGGCCCTGCGCATCCAGCCCGCGACGAGCGCGTGCGCCGCCCGCTCCGGCTCGGTGTAGGCAAGCCGCGTGAGGCCGCCGCCGGGGTCGGCGCCGATCTCGGCGAGGGCGGCCAGCCGGGCGGCGAGGGAGTCGGGGCTCCCGCCCAGGCGCGCCACCTCCTCGGGGTGGGCCGGTTCTGCCGTGCCCAATCTACGTGGATTTGTTCGGGCCGGCCAGCCCGTCCCCCCAGCATTGTCGGCCGCCGACAAAGGGAACGGCGGGACGTCCATGAACAGAGCCGTCGTCGAACGTCAGGCGGCGACTCGGGAGGGGGTCCGCATGCGCAGCGCGCTGAGGCGAAGAACGCTCTGGGTACCGCTGTTGTCGTTGGCGACGGCGCTTGTCTTGGTCCTTCAGGGCTGCGGTGGGTCGTCGGGCGGCACCGAGACCGGCGGCGGGGGCGCCTCCGTCAGCGAGACGGGCGGCGCCGCCAGCGAAGGCCAGGCCGGCGGGGCGGCCGAGGGGAAGCGCGTCCTGCGCGCCACCTTCGCCTGGCCTCTCAAGATCGACCCTGCCATCGGGACGGACGAGGCCGCCTCGACGGCGCTCGTCAACCTCTACAGCAGCCTCGTCTACCCGACGGCCTCGGGCGAGGTGCAGCCGTATGTGGCCGAGAGCTGGGACGTGTCGGACGACCACCTCACCTACACGTTCCATTTGCGGAAGGGCGTCAAGTTCCACGACGGCACGGAGCTCACGTCGGCCGACGTGAAGTTCAGCTTCGAGCGCCTCATGGCCATCGGCCAGGGCTTTTCCTATCTCTTCAAGGGGCGCGTCGCATCCGTGGAGACGCCCGACCCCTACACGGTCATCTTCAAGCTCACGAAGCCCTTCGGTCCCTTCCTGTCCACGCTGCCGCGGCTCTACATCGTGAACTCGGCCCTCGTGAAGGCGAACGAGGCGGCCGGCGGCGCCTACGGCGAGAACGGCGACTACGGCATGGCGTACCTCAACGCGCACGACGCCGGGAGCGGCGCCTACGAGGTCGAGGAGTTCGACATCGCGACCCACATCACCATGAAGAAGTTCCCCGACTTCTTCGCCGAGCGCGATCCGGACTCGCCGGACGAGTTCACGATGATCGGCACGACCGAGGCGTCGACCGTGCGGACCGGCATGGCGAACGGGACGATCGACATCTCCGACCAGTGGCAGACGGCGGAGGCGTACGACGCGCTCGCCAAGCTGCCGGGCGTGAAGGTAGCCGCATTCGCCGACGGCGGCCAGATGTACCTCATGATGAACACGAAGAAGGCGCCGACGGACGATCTCCACGTCCGCAAGGCGCTTTCGATGCTCCTCGACTACGACGTGATCACCAAGGACATCTTCCCCGGGACGCAGATCTCGCACGGGCCGGTGTCGGGCGTGCTGCCGGGCGCCGACGCCACGATCCCGGCGCTCTCCTTCGACCTCGACGGGGCGAAGGCGGAGCTCGCCGCCTCGAAGTACGCGGGCAAGCTCGACCAGTACCCGGTCGTCTTCGAGTGGACGGCCGAGGTGCCCTCGGAAGAGAAGATCGCGCTCATGCTCCAGGCGAACGCGCAGAAGGTCGGGCTGAACGTCAAGATCGTGAAGACGCCGTGGACGACGATCATCGAGCACGTGAGCAAGCCCGAGACGACGCCGAACCTCGTGAGCATCCAGGTGGCGCCCGACTACGGCGAGGCCGGCTCCATGCTCGACATCAAGTACTCGATCGCGAACCAGGGCTCGTGGCAGGAGACGGAGTGGCTCGGCGACAAGGAAATCGACTCCATGATCGCCGACGCCCTCTCGACGATCGACACGCAGGAGCGCCTCGCGAAGTACAAGGCCATCGAGCGCAAGGTGATGGAGCTCCTGCCCTCCATCCCTGCCTTCGACACGGTGGCGCACCACGCGTACCGCGCCGACTACATCACCTGGAAGCAGCTCGACGATCCCATCCCGGTGCTGGGCTACATGTTCGACGCGCGCTTCATCGCCGTGAAGCCGCACTGACGGGCGGCTCGCCCGGTGGCGGCCCCTCGCGCGGGGGCCGCCACCGGGGCCCGCGGCGTCGGGGGCGGGCGCGGCCGCCCGAAAGGCTCGGGCTTCGGGCGAAGGAAGGGTCGGAGTGTCCGTACTCGGTTTCGTCTACCGCCGGATCCTGCACTCGATCGTGGTGCTCTTCGGCCTGTCCGTCCTGATCTTCCTCTTGGTGCGCGTCGTGCCGGGCGACCCGGTGAAGCTCGCCCTCGGGCCGCACGCGTCGGGCGAGGCGGTCGCCCTCATGCGGGCCCAGCTCCACCTCGACAAGCCGCTCCCGGCCCAATACGTCTACTGGCTCGCCGACGCCTTGCACGGGAACTTCGGAGAGTCGCTCCAGACGAGGCGGCCCGTGTCCCAGGACATCGCGCAGTACCTGCCCGCCACGTTCGAGCTCGCCCTCTTCGCGGGCGCCGTCATGGCGACGGGCGGCATCCTCCTCGGGACGCTCTCCGCCTATCGGAAGGACAGCTGGATCGACAACCTGGTGCGCGTCCTCGCCTACCTCGGGGTCGTCACGCCCGCCTTCGTCTTCGCCGTGCTCTTCATGCTCTTCTTCAGCTACTTCGAGCACTGGTTCCCGAACAGCGGCCGGCTCGACCCCAACCTCGTCGCCCCGCCGCGCATCACGGGCCTCATCACGGTCGACAGCCTCCTCGCCGGCGACTGGCACGCCTTCGTGAACGCGCTCTACCACCTCGTGCTCCCCGGCGTGGCGCTCGCGATGGCCGGCCTGTCTCAGCAGGCCCGCATCGTGCGGGCCGCCCTCGTCGACTATCTGGCGCAGGACTTCGTGGCCGCCCACCGGACGTACGGGATCCCGGAGTGGAAGATCCTCCTGCGCTACGCACTGAAGCCGTCGCTGATCCCGGGCGTGTCGATCCTCGGGCTCGACTTCGCCGCCCTCATGGGGAACGCGTTCCTCGTGGAGCTCATCTTCAACTGGCCCGGCCTCTCGCGGTACGGCATCGAGGCCATCCTGCAGAAGGACGTGAACGCCGTGGCCGCGACGGTGCTCGTCCTGGGCGTCGTCTTCACGGCGGCCAACATCCTGGTCGACGTCGTCGTGGCGGGGCTCGACCCGCGCATCCGCCTGCGGATGGGCAGGGAGGCGGCATGATCGAGCTCGCGGCCGAGGCGGTCGACCCGCGCCTTTTGCGGCGCGCCATGCGGCGCGAGGCGTGGCAGCGCGTGTGGTACCGGTTCTCGCGCAACCCGCTCTCGGTCGTCGGGCTCACGGTCGTCCTCGCGATCGGCCTGGCGGCCCTCTTGGCGCCCTGGATCGCCCCCTACCCCCAGGACGCGGGCGCGAACGTGGACTTCGCCCACGCGATGGAGCCGCCGGGCCCCTCCCACTGGCTCGGCACCGACTCGGTCGGCCGCGACGTGCTGAGCCGGATCCTCTTCGGCTATCGCATCTCGCTCCTCATGGCCGTCGTCGTCGTCAGCGTCGCCGCGCCGCCCGGGATCCTGGCCGGCTTGGTCGCGGGCTACTACCGGGGCCGGCCGATCGACACCGTGATCATGCGGGTGACGGACATCTTCCTCGCCGTGCCCCCGCTCGTCCTGGCGCTGGCCATGACCTCGGTGCTCCAGCCGAACGTGTTCAACGCCATGCTGGCCGTCACGCTCATGTGGTGGCCGTGGTACGCGCGCCTCGTCTACGGCATGGCCTCCTCGCTGCGGAACGAGTTCTACGTGCAGGCGGCCGAGGCCATGGGCGCGAGCCGCGCCCACATCCTGTTCCGTGAGATCCTGCCGAACTGCGTCTCCGCCATCTTCACGAAGGTCACGCTCGACATGAGCTTCGTCATCATCATCGGGGCGAGCCTCAGCTTCGTCGGCCTCGGGGCCCAGCCGCCCACGCCCGACCTCGGCACGATGGTCGCGGACGGCGCCAAGTACATGCCGGACCAATGGTGGCTTGTGACGTTCCCGGCGCTCGCGATCGTCGTCGCCATCCTGGGCTTCAACATGCTGGGCGACGGGCTCCGGGACGTGCTGTCCGAGGAGGGTCGGTGAGCGTGGCGGTACCGGAGGAGGCGGCTTCCGCCCCC
>JADGHG010000111.1 GCA_019689585.1 Clostridia bacterium | reverse complement strand
CTTCATCGCCCTCTACGCCTACCTCTCGTTTCCCGCCACCGTCGCGAACGTCGCCTGGACCTCGCTCATGGCCGAGCTCTTCCCGCCCATCCTGCGCGGGCGCGTCTTCGCCGACCGCAACCTCTGGCTCACGCTCGCCTCGCTCCTCGCTTCGCTCGCAAGCGGCGTCATCGTGGCCCTCATCGGCTGGCCGTGGCATTACGCCGTCCTTACGCTCGTCACGCTCGCGGGCCAGCTCCTCTCGATCCGCTACCTCGCCGCGCTGCGCGAGGAGCCTCTCGAGTCGCCGCCCTCCCAAGGCGGGGACGCGGCCCCGGCCGCCGCTTCGGATCGGCCCGCGGGCGGCCGGGCCGCGGGCGCCCTTGGCTGGCGCCCGTTCTGGACGTTCGCCGCCGGCGCCTTCGTGTTCCAGTTCGGCCTCGCCTGGCCTCAGGGCATCTGGCCGACCGTCTTCATCGACATCGACGGCGTCCCGGTCGTCTGGTTCGGCATCTGGAACACGGTGAGCGCCTTCGCGACCATCGCGAGCGTGCGGGCCTGGGGCCGCGCCCACGACAGGCGCGGGCCGTTCTTCGTCGCGGCCCAGGCGGCGCTCCTCTTCGGCCTCCTCGTCCCCTTCTACCTCTGGGTCACGACCGGCCCCGGCATCGCCCTCTTGAACGCAGTGGGCGGCGTGGCGACGGCGGCCATCAACCTCGCCCTCTTCAACGGCCTCCTCGCCGCCGCCCCGGCGGAGGCGCGGCCGCACGCGGTCGGGTGGTTCAACCTCCTCATCGGACTCGCGAACTTCGCGGGGCCGCTCCTCGGCGCCTGGCAGTTCCATGCGCTCGGCCTCGCCCCGACGATCGCCGTCGCGGCCGTCCTTAGGGTGGCGGGCGCGGCCGTCTTGGTCTCCCTCGCGCCGCGCGCAGCCTGGGCCCTCCCTTCGCTCCCGTCCGCCTCCGCCTGGCGGTTCGCGCTCGGCCCCTTCGTCCGCCGCGCGCTCGGCCGCCGCGCGGAAAATGTCAGATGATGCGCCTCATTTGTGTCATTCAAAAGGGACAGTTATGATTGGCCCGGAGTGGCCGGCCGTGCGAGCGGTCGGGGAGAAGGGGGACGTCCGGGTGGAGATGGACGAGACGACGAGGGTGGCGTGGGCGGCGGAAGGCGACGGCCCGGCGGCGGCCCGCGCCGCGCGCCGGCGGGGCCCGCGGAGCGGGTTCAAGCACTGGACGGCCGACGAGGACAGGCGCCTGCGCGACTTCATCGTGCGCGAGCTCGAGCGGCTCGGCACGCTCCAGGCCGTCGTGCAGGCCTGCCACGGCGAGTTCCGCCGCGACGAGGGCAGCGTGATGCGGCGCATCCGCCAGCTCCGCCGCCGCGACCCCGAGCTCGACGCCTTCATCGCCTCGCGGGTGGCGCGGGCGCGCGCGCTCGCGGACGAGAACAAAGGACGCATCGGCCGCGTGCCGGCCGCCGCGCGCGAGGAGGAGGAGGCCCTCGGCCAGGTCGCGCCCTCGGAGCGCGCCCGGACCGAGACGGTGCCGGCCGCGCGGCCGGCGGCGCCGGCCCCGGTCGCGAGGGCGGGGGAGGGCGACGCCGTCCTCCTCGCCCAGTTCCTCGAGGAGAACAGCGGGCCGATCGGCCAGGCGCACCGCGACCGGTTGCGGGACCTCGTCGAGCGCTACGGCCAGGTGGCGGTGATGGCGGCGCTCGCCGACTCGCTCCTGCACCGCGCCGACGTCGTCCTCGCCGACGTCGAGGCCCGGCTCCTGCGCGCGCGGTAGGCGGTCGGCGCAGGCGCCTCGCGCCGGCTTCGCGGGCGGCCGGCCGGCATAGCGATCGTGGCGGCGGGGAACCCGCCTCCGCTATGCTTCGACAAAGAGCGGGAGGATCCGCCGTTGCGCCTCGCGAGCGTCGCCTTCGCCCTCGCGCTCGCCGTCCTCGCCGTGTGGGCGGGTGCGTCGCTGGGGGCGCGGCTCGGGGGCGAGGCCGCCGGCTCGTGGCCCGACCCCGGCGCCCCGGCCGCCGAAGGGGGCGGGCCGGCGAGCGAAGGCGACGTCGCCCGCCCCGAGCCGTCGGAGGACGCCCCGCCGTCGGGCGCCGCGGTGCCCGGGGCGGCCAGGGCGCCCTCGGAGGGGGCGCCCTCCGAGGCGGATTTGCCCTTCTCCGGCGTGCCGGCCGCGGACGCGGAGCTCGACGACTGGCTCATCCACCACCCGCCCGAGGATCCCCGCATCGTCGTCACGATCGCCGACACGCCGCGGGCCGAGGCCGTCGTCCACCTCTACGACGGGGACCGGCTCGTCGGCACCTTCTTCGGCTTCGGCGGCCCGCCGGACGATCCCACGATCGTCGGCGACTACGAGGTCGTGCAGCGGCTCGGCCGCATCCACACCGGCCTCTACCAGGCCGAGCTCGGACACGAATTCTGGCTCCGCGACTTCATCCAGATCCAGGGAAATTATGGTTTCCACGCGTACAAGATCAACGACGCGACCGGCGAGGAGGAGCCCGGGCCGACCCACGGCTGCATCGCGCTGCCGGCGGGCGACGAGGCGGCGCTCTACGAGTGGGTCAAGATCGGCACGCCGGTCGCGATCTCGTACGTCGACGTCGAGGCGCTCGGAGCCCTCACCCGCTAGGGCTACGAGGCGGACCCGCCGGGTCGCGCAGCGCTCCGGCGTAGCGCGCCATCCGCAGGAGCGCCTCCCGGCCCTTCATGCCGGGCTCGATCCCGATCGCGCGGGCGGCGTGCGTCACGCGCTCGAGCGGCGCCTCGAGCAGATCCTCGATCGACCGCACGCCCACCGCCCGCCCGGCGACGATGCCGCGCTCGGAGAGGCGCGCGTCGAGGAGCTCCACGTCGAGCGCCCCGCACATGATGTACCCGTCGCCGGCGGCGAGCGCGACGAGCCGCGTGCGGGGGAGGTCGACCGTGACGCCGACCGCCGTGAAGCGGTCGAGCTCGACGGGCGTCAGGGTCACCATGCTCCCACCTCCTCGCTCCGTGTCTCCGGACGGCGCCATGCTACGCCCCGCCCGGCTCGTCCCGTGCCCCGGGGCCGCCCCTGGTACAATCCACTCGGTGCCGCCCGCCGTCGGCTTCGGAGGGAGCGCCCCATGCGCGTCACCGGCCGCGCCCGCCTGGGCCGGCGGACGAAGGAGCTGGTCCGAAGGCTCCGCCCGGGCGAGGTGGCGTTCGTCGACCATCCCGACCTCGACCGCGTCGCCGCCAAGGCGCTCGTCCGCTGCCGCGCGCGCGCCGTGGTGAACGCGAGCCCCTCGCTCACCGGCCGCTACCCGGCGGAGGGGACCGACCTCTTGCTCGAGGCCGGCATCCCCGTCGTCGACCGGGTCGGCGAAGCCGTCTTCGCCGAACTCGCCGACGGCGACCCCGTCGCGCTCGAATGGGGGGAGGCGGAGCGGCCCGGCGGGCCGGCCCGCGTCCGCGTCCGGAACGGCGCGCGCGTCGTCGCCGAAGGGCGCGCCGTGACGCGCGAGATCCTCGAGGAGGAGCGGCGGGCCGGACGGCGCCGCTTCCAGCGCGAGTTCGTCGCCTTCCTGCAGAACACGGTGCAACGGGCCGACCTCGAGAAGGCGACACTCCTCGGCGACCTCGACGTGCCGCGGGCGCGCGTGCCCGTCTACGGACGGCCGGCCCTCGTCGTCGTGCGGGGGCCCGACTTCCGCGAGGACCTCGAGGCGCTCTCCGCGTACATCCGCAACGAGCGGCCGGTCCTCGTCGCCGTCGACGGCGGGGCGGACGCGCTCCTCGAGCTCGGCCTGCGGCCGGACGTCGTCGTCGGCGACATGGACAGCGTCTCGGACGAAGCCCTTCGCCGCGCGCGCCAGCTCGTCGTGCACGCCTACCCCGACGGCCGCGCACCGGGGCTCCGCCGCGTCGAGTCGCTCGGCCTTTCGGCCGACGTGCTCGCCGCCCCGGGCACGAGCGAGGACGTCGCGCTCCAGTTCGCGTACCACAACGGGGCTCGCCTCCTCGTCCTCGTCGGCAGCCACTCGGGCTTCGTCGACTTCATGGAGAAGGGCCGGGCCGGGATGGCGAGCACGCTCCTCACCCGCATCAAGGTCGGCCACGTGCTCGTCGACGCGAAGGGCGTCCACGAGCTCTACCGGTTCCCGCTGCGGCGCGGGGTCCTTGCCGGCGTCGCACTCGCCGTGCTGGCGGCGGCGCTCGTGCCGACGGCCGTCGTGCTTCTGTCCTCCCCGCTCGGCCGCGCCTACCTCGACGTCATCTACTGGAAGCTCCGGATCTGGATGGGCCTATGATCGACTGGCGCACGCACGCGCTCTCGCTCGTCGCCGTCTTCCTCGCCCTCGGGATCGGCATCGCGATCGGCGGCATGCTGGGCTCGAAGGGCGAGGCCGTCGTCGCGGAGCAGCAGTCGGTGATCCGGGATCTCGAGGGGCGGCTCGCCAAGGCGGACGACGACCTCCAGGCCCTGAGGCAGGAGCTTCTCGCCGAGGAGTCGGCGCGCCAGGCGGCCGAGGAGCTCCTCGCGCAGCTCGTGCAAGAGTCGGCCGCCGGTCTCCTCGCCGGCCGGCAGGTGGCGCTCGTCAACCTCGGGGCGCCGACGCTCGAAGGCGAGGCGCTCGCCGCCCTGCGCACGGCCGGCGCCCGGGCCGGGCCGATCCTGACGATCGACCCGGCCGTCGTGGCCGGCGGCGCGGGCGTGCTCGGGCGCCTTGCCATGGCGGAGGGCGCCGCCCGCCCGCTCGCCGACTACGCCGCCGGCTGGGCGCAAGGGCTCCTCACCCACCCGGACGGCTTCGACCCGGCGCTCCAGGCCGGCGTGCGGGCCGGGGCCCTCTCCTTCGCGCCGGGCGACCTGGACGAGGCGGCGCCGCGGGCGCCCGACGGGCTCGTCCTGCTCCTCCCGGGGCCGGTCGGCGACCTGGCCTGGCGCTCGCTCGTCACGCCCTTCGTCGAGGCCGGCCGCGCGCTTGGCGTGCGCGTCGTCCTGGCGGCGGACGACGATCCGGGCGAGGACGAGCTCGACGCGCGGCTGCGCGAGGCGCCCGTCGCCACCGTCGCCGACCTCGGCGAGGCCGCCGGGGACCTCGCCCTCGTGCGCGCCGTGGCCGGCGCCGACGGCCACTTCGGCCCCTCCGCCCGCGACGACGGCCTGTGGCCGCCCGCCCCGCGCGCCGCCTCCGAGGCGGCGCCCGTCGCCGGATCGGGCCGATGACGCGCCCCGACGCGTCCGTCGTGATCGCGGCCTTCGACGAGGAGGCGACGGTCGCCGAGAGCGTGCGCCGGGCCGCCCGGCTGCCCGGGGTGCTCGAGGTCGTCGTCGCCGACGACGGCTCGCGGGACCGGACGGCCGCCTCGGCGGCCGCGGCGGGCGCGCGCGTCCTCCGGCTCCCCCACCGGGGGAAGGGGGAGGCCGTGCGCGCGGCGCTCCGGGAGGTACGCGGAGAGATCGTCCTCCTCGTCGACGGCGACCTGGGCCCGGCCGTCGGCGCCTTCGGGCCGCTCCTTACGGCCGTCCGGGAGGGCCGGGCCGACATGGCCGTCGCCCGCCTTCGACCTCCGGAGGGCCGGGGCGGGCGCGGCCGGGGCGGCTTCGGG
>JADGHG010000110.1 GCA_019689585.1 Clostridia bacterium | reverse complement strand
CCGTCTCGGACGGGCTCCGCATGGGCGCGCACCTCTCGATCGCGCGCGGGCTGCCCCAGGCTGTGCGCGACGCCCTCGCCGTCGGCGGCAACACCTTCGCCTTCTTCACGCGCAATCCGCGCGGCGGCGCCGTGCGCGACATGACCGAGGCGGAGATCGACGAGTGGACGCGCGCGCGGCGTGAGGCCGACATGTACCCGATCGTCGGCCACCTGCCGTACACGATCAACCTCGCGAGCGCGAAGCCCGAGGCGCGCCAGTTCGGCCGCGAGACCCTGCGCGACGACCTCGCCCGGGCCGGTCGCTACGGCTGCGAGTTCCTCGTGATGCATCCGGGCTCGCATACGGGCGACGGGTCGGAGGCGGGCGTCGCGCGCATCGTCGAGGGCATCGCCTTCGCCCTCGAGGCGCCGGGGGAGACGATGCTCCTCCTCGAGGGCATGTCGGGCCAGGGCACGGAGATCGGCGGGACGTTCGAGGAGCTGGCCGCCATCCTCTCGGGGCTCGGCTGGCCGACGCGGGTCGGCGTCTGCCTCGACACCTGCCACATGTACGCCGCCGGCTACGACGTGGCGACGCCGGAGGGGCTCGCCGCGACCCTCGCCGCCATCGAGCGCACGGTCGGCCTCGAACGGGTGCGGGCGCTCCACGTGAACGACTCGCGCCACGGGCTCGGCACGCGCAAGGACCGCCACGCGCGGCTCGGCGAAGGGACGCTCGGCCGCGCGGGCCTCGCGAACGTCCTCCGCCACCCCTTCTTCCGACGGCTGCCCTGGATCCTCGAGACGCCGGTCGACGACTGGCGCGAGTACGCCGACCACATCCGCGTGCTGCGGGAGATCGCCGGGGCTTGACGGCGGGGCGCGTGCGGCCGGCCTGGGACGGCTGGGACCTCGTCGGCCTCTTCGTCGTGAGCCAGGCGGCCGCGGCCGCTCTCGTCGGGCTCGGCGTCCTCTACGCGGAGGTCGTGCGCGGCGAGCGCGACCCGGACGCGATCGAGCGGGCGGCCGTCGTGACGGTGAACCTGCTTGCGCCGCTCGCCTTCCTCGCCCTCGAGTGGGCCCTCGTCGCCCTGCGGCGGGCCCGGGAGGCCGTCGCCGCCCTCTACCGAGGGATGCCGGCGGCCCGGGCCGCCGCCTGGGGGCTTCTCGCCGGGCTCGTCGCCAAGCTCGCGAGCGACGCGAGCGCCTGGCTCGAGGCGCAGTTCGTGTCGAAGATCGAGGAGAACAACCCACTCCTCACGCATCCGGACGCGTTCTCGGCGCCCTGGCTCGTCTTCGGGCTCGCCGTCTCGGCCGTCGCCGTGGCGCCGCTCGCAGAGGAGCTCTTCTACCGGGGCTTCCTCTTCACGCTCTTCCGGCGCCTCGGCTTCTGGCCGGCGGCCGCCCTGTCCTCGCTCCTCTTCGGCGCCGCGCACGGCGCGCCGACGCTCGTCCTGCCGCTCGCCGTGGCCGGGTTCGCCTTCGCCCTGGCCTTCGAGACGACGAAGAGCCTCGTCGCCCCGACCGTCGCGCACGCGACCTTCAACCTCGCGGCGCTCGCCGCGGCCCTCCTCTCGTGGCCCGGCTGAAGCTTTCGGCGCGCCTTCGCATGGTGGCCCGCATGGTCGTGCGCGCGGCCGAGGGCGCCGCCGGGGATGGCCCGGCGAACGGCCGCGACCCTGCCTCCGGCCACGCGCTCGAGACCTTCGCGGACATCGCCTGCGGCCGCGGGGAGCTGGCCGTGTGGCTCGTCGCACGAGGCTTGGCCCGGCGCGCCGTCTGCGGCGACCGGCGCCCGGCGGCGGCGCAGGCGGCGCGCCGGCTCGCGGACGAGGCCGGGGTCTCGGGCGCGCTCGAGGTCCGGCTGGGCGACGGCCTCGCGGTGCTTGCGCCGGGCGAGGCCGAGGTCGTCGCGATCGCCGGCCTGGGCGGCGAGACGATCGCCGAGATCGTCGAGGACGGCTGGCAGGTGGCGGAGACGGCCCGCGCGATCGTGCTGCAGCCGGTGCGCCGGGCCGCGTACCTGCGCGCGTGGGCCGCGCGGGCGGGCGCCCTCTGGCTCGCCGAGGACCTCGTCGCGGAAGGCGGGCGCTTCTACCCGGCGCTCGCGCTCCGCCTGCCCGGCGGGCCGCGCCCCGAAGGCCGGCGCGGCGGGCCGCAGGGCGAGGGGGCCGAGGTGGGGACGGCCGAGGAGGAAGAGGCGCTGCGGTCGTTCGCCGAGAGGGGCGGATGGCCTTCGGACGTGCCGCGAAGGCTCCTCTGGACGGTGGGCCCGCTCCTTTTCTGCGAGCGCCATCCGCTCCTCCCGGCGTTTCTCGCCCGCGAGGCGGAAGAGGCGCGCGCCCTCGCCCAGGCGCTCGAGCGGGCGCGGGGGACGGCGGCGCGCCGCAAGGCCGAGGCGGCCGCGTCCGCCTTTCGGTCCTTCGCCCGCCTCGCCGCCCTCGCCGGATGCGCGCAAGGGTTCGCGCGCCCCGGAACGAATGGGGGAGGCGGGGGGTAACGGCGACGGAGGTCACGCCGGAGCTTCTGCGACGCCTCCTCCCCCTCCAGGAGGCGGACGGCGAGATCGACGCCTTGCGCCGCGAGATCCAGGCCGTCCAGGCGGGGGAGCCCTGGCGCGAGGCCGAAGGGCGTCGCGAGGAGTGGGCCCGGCGCTCGGAGGCCCTCGCACGACGGCGGCAGGCGCTCGAGCGCGAACGGCGCCAGGCGGAGCTCGAGCGACGCGCGGCCGAGGACGACGCCCGGCGGCTGGCCGCGCGGCTCGAGGGCGGGGCGCTCCGGAGCGCCCGCGAGTACGAGAGCGTCGAGCGCGAGCTGGCCGCGGCGCGCCGACGGGCGGGCGACGCCGAGACGGCCGAGCTCGTCGCCATGGAGGAGCTCGACGCGGTCGGGCGCGAGGCCGAGTCGGTCGGGCGGGAGCTGGCCAGGGCGGAGGAGGCGCTCCGCCGCGACCGGGAGGCGGCCTTCGGGCGCCTCGCCGAGCTCGAGGCGCGCCTGAGCGCGGCGGAAGGCCGACGCGCCCGGGCGGCGGCGGGCCTGCCGGCCGAGCTTCTCGCCGCGTACCAGGAGGCGCGCCGGGCGGGGCGCGGGCTCGGTGTGGCGGAGCTTCACCGCTCGCGCTGCCGCGCCTGCGGGCTCGAGCTCCCGGCCGCGTTCGCCGAGCGCATCCGCCGCGGCCGGCTCGTGCGCTGCGAGAACTGCCAGCGCATCCTCGTGCCGGCCGAGCCCTCGGGCGACCCGGCCGCCCAGGCGGATCCGACGTGAAGGAGCTCGCCCTCGAGACGGACGGCGCGGCGCGCGGCAACCCGGGCCCGGCGGGGATCGGCGTCGTCGGTCGCGCGCCTACCGGGGAGGTCGTCTTCGAGATCGCGCAGGCGATCGGCCGGACGACGAACAATCAAGCGGAGTACCGCGCCCTCATCGCTGGGCTGGAGAAGGCCCTCGCGCTCGGCGTCGAGTGCGTGCGGGTCAAGTCGGACAGCGAGCTCATGGTACGCCAGATGCTGGGAGAGTATCGCGTGCGGGACGCCGGCTTGAAGCCGCTTCACGAGAAGGCGCGCCGGCTGGCCGCGAAGCTCGTCTCGTTCGCCATCGTGCACGTGCCGCGCGGCGAGAACGAGGCGGCCGACCGGCTCGCCAACCTCGCCATCGATTCGGCGTTGAACGCGGAGGGTCGCGCGACGTAGAATACGACGTCGACGGCGGACGGTCGTGGAGTCGGCCGGACGGTCGCGGCGGGCGCGCCCCGCCGAGGAAAGTCCGAACAGCAGAGGGCCAGGGTGCCAGGTAACGCCTGGCGGGGGCGACCCCAGGGAAAGTGCCACAGAGAAGAAGACCGCCCTTCCGGGCAAGGGTGAAACGGTGCGGTAAGAGCGCACCAGCGGCCGGGCGACCGGCCGGCTTGGCAAACCCCACCCGCTGCAAGACCGAATAGGGGAGGGATGACCCGGCCCCGATCACCTCCCGGGTTGGTCGCACGAGGCGGCAGGCGACTGCCGTCCCAGAGAGATGACCGTCCTCGACAGAATTCGGCTTACAGGCCGGCTCCGCACCCGTCCGTCCGCCGCCGTGCGAGCGCGGCGCCCGCCTGCCGGGCGCATACCGGCGCCGACGGGGCGCCAAGCTACGGGCTGTGGACGACGGACACCGGCCGCCCGACAGCACCGCGCGCGAGGCGATCAAGTACGGCGCCTGGATCGTGATCGTGCTCATGGTGCTATACTTCCTGGCGGTGTACGTGATCCCGCTCCTGCGCGGCTGACGTCGCGGACGGCGCCCGGGCCGATGGACGTTTCCGTGGAACCTTCGCGTTCTCCCGACGCACGTCGAGAAAGGATGGGGTTGGGCTTGGCCGAACCGCGCGTGCGCGCCAACACGGCGCCCTGGACCGCGGAGGAGGACGCCATGCTGAAAGAGGGCATCCGCCAGGGTCTGCCCCAGACGGGCAACCTGGCGGCGACGGCGGCGGGGCTCCATCGCCGCCTGAACCGGCGCCCCGACGGCATCATGCAGCGGCTGAACGCCTTGCGCCGCCTCGACCCCGAGTTCGACCGCTTCATCCGCCAGCACGTGCGCAAGAGCCCGGACGCGCCCGAGGACGCCTTCCCCGAGGACGAGGAGCTGGAAGGGCCGCGCGCCGAGGTCGCGGCGGCCCCGGGCGCGGCCGCACACGCGAACGTTCCCGCCTACGCGAACGGCCGCCACGAGCCGAGGCCGGGCCACGACGGCCGCGCACCCCACGCGCACGACGGGCGCGCGCCCCGGGGCGGTCGCGGCGGCCGCGGCCGCCGGCGCGGGCGGTCCGCCGAGGGATTCCGGCCCGACGTCGCGCGGGCGCGGGGGGACGGACGCGCCGGTGAGGCGACGGCCGGCCCGGCCGTCGCGGTCGCGCGCCGGCCGGAAGGCGAGCCGGTGCGCGCCTCCGCCGAGCACGACCCCGAGCGCCTCGCGGCGGAGCTCGAGGCGGCGCGCCGGGCGGCCGAGGCCGAGGCGGCCCGCCGGGCCGTGGCCGTGATCGTGCCGTGGGTCGAGTCGCGGCTCGGGGAGCTTCCCGAGGCCGAGCGGCAAAGGCTCGCCCGGCTCGTCTACGACGAAGGCGCGGTGCGGGTGGCCGTGGCGCTCGGCGAGGCGTTCCTCTCGTTCAGCGGGCTACTGCTCGCGCGGGCGGAGGCGACGCTCGCGGAGTGGTCGCGCCGGGCCGGTCCGGCCGCGCGAGAAGGCCTAGGCACAGGCTGACGAGCTCCGCGAGGTCGACCGGCTTCTGGAGGACGAGGTCGGCGCCCGTCGAGGGCGGCAGGAGCTCGACGCTCCCCGTGACGAGGCAGAAGCGCGTCCCCCGCCAGCCGAGGTCCTCCCGGCAGCGCCGGATCACGACGTCGCCCGCCGCGCCGGGCATCGCGTAGTCGACGATCGCGAGCTCGGGCGCCGGCGGATGCCGTCGAACGAGGTCGGCGAGGCCTGCGAACGCGTCGACCGTGAGGCCGGCCGCGCGCAGGGCGGCCGTGAAGAGGCGCCGGATGCCCGGCTCGTCGTCGACGACGTAGGCGGTCGCGATGGGGGCTGACCTCCGCCGACAAGTCTAGCGCCCCGCGCGGTCGAATCCTGTCGAAGCGT
>JADGHG010000109.1 GCA_019689585.1 Clostridia bacterium | reverse complement strand
GTCGAGCGAGGAGAAGGGCTCGTCCATGAGGAGGATGCGCGGGTCGACGATCCACGTCTGCGCGAGCGCGACGCGCTTTCGCATGCCGCCCGACAGCTGGTGCGGGAAGCGGTCCTCGAAGCCGGCGAGGCCCACGCGCGCGATCCACTCGCGCGCAGCCCGCTCGGCCTCGCGCCGCGGGACGCCGCGGAAGCGGAGGCCGAGCGCCACGTTGTCCAACACCGTGCGCCAGGGAAGGAGCGCGTCCTGTTGGAAGAGGTAGGCGGCGTGCCGGTTGAGGCCGATCAGCGCCTCGCCGAACACCTCGATGCGTCCCGCGGACGGCGCGAGAAGGCCGGCCGCCATGTTGAGGAGGGTCGACTTGCCGCAGCCGGTCGGCCCGACGACCGTCAGGAACTCGCCCTCGCCGACGTCGAGGGTCACGTCGGCGACGGCCGTGTACCTCTGGCCCGACGGCGTAAGGAAGGCCTTCGCGATCCCGGCGAAGCGGAGCGCCGGGGGCGAGGCCGCACCGCCTGTCACGCGCCGGCGCCCCCCGTGTCCGGGCCGGCTTGCACCGGGTGATCCCGCACGTGGTTCTTGAGCCCTCCGGCGAGCACGACCGCGCGCTCCTCGCGGTCGAGGTCGACCCGAAGGCGCACCTCCCGGCCGCGCGTGCCCTCCCGCCCCACGACCGTCGTCGGGCCGTCTCCGGCCGCCAGCTGGCGCGCGAGGTCGGGGATGCGGAGCACCGCGCCCTCGCGCAGCGCGGCCTCGTCTTCGGCCGAGGCGGGCGAGGCCGGGAGCACGCCGAAGTTGACGAGGTTCCTCCGGTGGATGCGGGCGAAGGAGCGGGCGACGACGAGCCGCACCCCGAGGAGGCGCTGGCCGAGCGCCGCCTGCTCGCGCGACGACCCCTGGCCGTAGTTCGCCCCGGCGACGAGCCCGGCGGCGCCCGCCGCCTGGCGCGCCTCGTCGCAGCGCCGGGCGAGGTCCGGGACGAGGCCCGCGAGGATCGTGCGCGCGGCCGCCACCGGGTCCGAGCGCCAGAGGCCGAGTGTCCGGGCCGGCTGGATGTCGTCGGTCGAGACGTCGTCGGGCAGGTGGGCCACGATCGAGACGACGAGCGGATCCGGCAGCGGCGTAAGCCCGGGGGTGACGGCGAGCCCTTCGGGCCGGCGCGGCGCAAGCCGCGCGGCCTCTTCGGGGCCGGCCGGCGGGTGGAGGCCCGGCCAGGAGGCGGGCCAGGCCGTCGGCAGGACGCCGCGCCGGGGCGGGCGGGCTCCCGAGGGCGCCAGCCGGCGCGGGTCGACGATGCGGCCCGCGACGGCGGCCGCCGCCGCCACGACCGGGCTCGCGAGGTAAACGCGGTCGCCGGAGAGCCCGCTCCGCCCGCGGAAGTTGCGGTTGAAGGTGCGAACGCTCACGGAGCCGGGCGCCGGCACGTGGCCCACGCCGAGGCAGGCGCCGCAGGTGCTCTCCGAGATGCGGACGCCGCCCCGCAGAAGGGGCTCGGCGAGGCCCGTGGCGAGGAAGCAGGCGAGCCCCGCCTGCGAGCTCGGCGCGATGACGCAGTCGACGCCCGGGGCCACGCGCCCGCCGAGGGCGAGAAACGCCTCGGCGAACGCGACGAGGTCGGCGAAGGAGCCGTTTGTGCACGAGCCGACGAGGACCTGGTCGACGGCCACGGGCGCGCCCCCGCCCTCGCTCGCCTCGCCGGCCGGGACGACGTCGTCCGTGCGGCCGGGCCGGGCGACGAGCGGCTCGATCTCCGAGAGGTCGAGCGCGATCTCGTCCTCGTACTCCGCATCGGCCTCGGGCGCGAGCGGACGGAAGGCGTCGCCGCGCCCGTGGGCCATAAGGAACGCGCGCGTCGTCTCGTCGGACGGGAAGATCGCGCCCGTCGCGGAGAGCTCCACCGACATGTTCGCGATCGTCATGCGCTCCTGCGCCGAGAGGTCGCGAAGGCCGGCTCCGGCGTACTCGAAGACGCGCCCGAGCCCGCCGCGCGCCGAAAGCCGGCGAAGGAGCTCGAGGGCCACGTCCTTCGCCGTCACCCACGGCCCGAGCTCGCCCGTGAGCCGGACCTGCACGACGGCCGGGGCGGCGAGCCGGAAGCCCCCGCCCATGAGCGCCAGCTCGACCTCCTGGCCGCCGGTGCCCGTGGCGAAGGCGCCCAGCCCGCCGCCCTGGACGGTGTGGCTGTCGCTTCCGACGAGCACGGTGCCGGGCCGGCCGAAGCGCTCGGCGTGCACCTGGTGGCAGACGCCCGTGCCCGGTGCCGCGTACCAGGAGCCCAGCCGGCGCGCGGCGTCGCGCAGGTAGCGGTGGTCGTCCGCGTGCTCGGCCGCGAACTGGTAGACCATGTGGTCGCAGTAGGTGGCGACGAGCGGCACGCGGGCGCGGGAGAGCCCCGCCTCCTCGAGCTCCGCGAAGATCTGCGGCCCGAACACGTCCTGGACCAGGACCTGGTCGACGCGCAGGAGGAGGCTCGCCCCGGGCCGGAGGTCGCCGGCGACGCGGTGCGCCGCGAGGATGGCGGCCGTCATCGTGCCCCGCACGGGCGAGCCCCCTCCCGCGTCCAGGACGCGCGGCGTTACTTCACGCCGAGCTCCTCGTCCGCCTTCTCGGCGAACGAGTTGTCGTAGGTCTGCGTGACGTCGATGTTCGCGTTGCGCACCTCTTCGTCCGAGAGGCTGAAGACGTTCAGCACCGCCTCGGCGCCCTTCGGGTCCATGAGGCCGGTCGTCGAGTACATCGGGAGCGTGTTCTTGAGCGCCGCGAGGTACAGGTCGGGGTTTTGGCTCCAGAACTCGCTCGGCATCTTCTGCATGATCTCTTCCGGCGTGTGGCTGTGGATCCACTGGAGCGTCTTCACGATCGCGAGCGTGAGCTTCTGCGCCACGTCGCGGTGGCTGTCAAGCCACTCCGCCGTCACGTAGAGCGAGCCGGCCGGGTAGTCGCCGCCCAGGACGGCCTCGGTGTCCTCCTTCGTGCGCGTGTCGACGAGGATGCGCAGGTCCGGGTACTTCGCCTTGAGGACCGTCGGGTCGGGGTCGATCATGACGGCCGCGTCGACCTGGCCCTGCTCCATCGCCGCCACGGCCGTGGAGCCCGCGCCGATGCCGACGACCGAGGTCTCGGCCGGGTCGCCGCCCTGCTTCGTGATGAGGTACTTGAGGAAGAAGTCCGTCGAGGAGCCGGGGGCCGTGACCCCCACCGTCTTGCCCTTGAGGTCGGCGACCGAGGTGATCTTGTCCGTGTTCTTCGGCGCGACGACGAGCACGAGCCCGGGGTACTGGTCGTAGATGACGAAGGCCTTCATGGCCTTGCCCTTCGCGGCCAGCTCGACCGTGTGGTCGTAGAAGCCCGAGACGACGTCGGCGCTCCCGCCGAGGACGGCCGTGAGCGCCTGCGAGCCGCCCTGGAAGTTGACGAGCTCGGCGTCGACGCCGAACTCCTTGTAGAAACCGAGCTGGTCGGCGAGCACGGTCGGCAGGTAGCAGACGCAGGAGGCCCCGCCGACGGCGATCGTCACATGGGGAAGCGGCCCTTCGGAGGCGGCCTCGCTCGTCGCCTCGGAGCCGGTGCCCCCCTCGCTCGTCGCGCCGCCCGCGGCGGGCCCCGAGCCGCAGGCCGAGGCGAGGAGCGAAAGGGCCAGGGCCAGCCCGAGAAGGCGATAGCGCCACTTCGTCCTTGCCGTCATACCGTTCCACTCTCCTTTCCGGTCGCTCGCGCGGCTCTTCCGCCCGTCCCGGCCCGGATCTCGTGCGCGGCGCCGCGGGCGAGGGCGAGCCTCTCGGCGAGGTAGGATCCGGCTTCGCGCAGGCGATCGGGGTCGACGCCCGTCTCGACCCCCATGCTCGCGAGGAAGGACACGACCGACTCCGTCGCCACGTTGCCGGGCGCGCCCGGGGCGTACGGGCAGCCGCCGACCCCCGTGACGGCCGCGTCGAAGACGCGGATGCCGCAAAGGAGCCCGGCGAGCACGTTGGCGAGCGCGAAGCCGCGCCGGTCGTGGAGGTGGAGGGCGAGGCGCACGTCCGGCCCCACGCGCTCCCTCAGGTAGTCCGCGAGCTCCGCCACCTGGCGCGGATGTCCGACGCCGATCGTGTCGGCGAGCACGATCTCGTCGGCGCCGGCCTCCGCGTAGACGAGCGCCACGTCGGCCACGCGCCCGTAGGGGACGGCGCCCTCGAACGGACAGCCGAAGGCGGTGGCGACGGCGCCCCGCACGCGCACCCCCGCCGCGCGCGCGCGCCGGGCGAGCTCCGGTACGCCGGCGAGCGACTCGGCCGTCGTCCGGTTCAGGTTGGCGCGGTTGTGGGCGTCCGAGGCCGAGACGACGATCGTCACCTCGTCGACGCCGGCCCGGAGGGCCCGCTCGAGCCCCTTCCCGTTCGGGACGAGCGCGCTCCAGACGACGCCCGGCGCAAGGGGCCGCATGCGCGCGAGCTCGTCGGCGTCGGCGAGCGACGGGATCCAGCGCGGGTGGACGAACGAGGCGAACTCGATGCGCCGGAGCCCCGCCCGCGCGAGAAGGCGCAGAAGCTCGGTTCGCTCGCTCAAGGGCAAGGGCGGCTCGTCCTGGAGGCCGTCGCGCGGCGCGACCTCGACGATCTCGGCCGTCGCCGGCAGTTCCACTAGATCACCCCTTTCCGCCGAAGCTCCTCCACCTCGTCGGGAGTGAGGCCGGCGAGGCCCTGGAAGACCTCGTCGTTGTGCTCGCCGAGTTCGGGCCCGGCCCAGCGCACCTCGCCGGGCGCGTTCAGGAAGCGCGGCACCACGCCCGGCATGAGGAGGTCGGGTTCCCGCGGGTCGCCGGGGTTCACGAGCATGCCCCGCGCGCGGTACTGGGGGTCGGAGACGATGTCGGCGATCGAGTAGACGGGGCCCGCCGGCACGCCGGCCCGCCGGAGCGCGTCCCAGAGCGGGGCGGCGTCCTGCGTCGCGACCCAGTCGCGGATGATGCGGTCGAGCTCGGCGTGGTGGCGCACGCGCGCCGGGTTGTCCCGAAAGCGCGGGTCGTCCGCCAATTCGGGCCGGCCGAGGAGCGCCGCAAACCGCCGGAAGATCGGGTCGGCGTTCGCGCCGATCGCGAGCCAGCGCCCGTCGCGCGTCTCGTAGACGCCGCTCGGCGCGGCCGAGAAGAGGTCATTGCCGTAGCGCTCCCGGATGGCGCCGTGGACGGCGTACTCGGGGAGGATCGACTCGGTGAGGCTGAAGACGGCCTCGTAGAGGGCGACGTCGACCATCTCGGCGGCCTCGCCGCCGCCCCGGCCGAGGCGCTCCCGCCGGATGAGGCCGGCGAGGGCCCCCACGACCGCGTAGAGCGCCGCCACGCTGTCGCCGAGGCTCACGCCCACCCGCACGGGCGGCCGGTCGGGGTAGCCCGTGATGAAGCGCAGGCCGCCGATGGACTCGGCCACGTTGCCGAAGCCGGCGTCCTCGCGGTAGGGGCCGGTCTGGCCGAAGCCCGAGATCCGCACCATGACGATGTCCGGGTTGACGCGGCGCAGGTCGTCGTAGCCGAGGCCCCACTCCTCGAGCCGGCCCGGCCGGAAGTTCTCGACGACGACGTCCACGACGCGCGCGATGCGCCGCACGAGCTCCTGGCCTTCGGGCCGGCGGAGGTCGATCGTCACGGACTTCTTGTTGCGCGACTGGACGAAGTGCCAGAGCGAGGGGCCGGCGTGCGACGGGAGGCCCCAGGTGCGCAGGGGGTCGCCCTGGCCGGGCGGCTCGACCTTGATGACCTCGGCCCCGAGGTCGGCCAGGATGCGGGTCGCGAAGGGGCCGGCGATGAGCGAGCC
>JADGHG010000108.1 GCA_019689585.1 Clostridia bacterium | reverse complement strand
CGCACGCGCTCCCCCCTCCGCCACCCCGCATCGGCTACCGCGGCGGGCCGGCTCCATCCTCCGACGCCCCGCGCGTCGCCTCGGAGCCGGGGGGCGGCGGCGGCGCGAACTCGACCTCGACCGAGGCTCCGGCCGGCACGCGTGCGCCCGGTGGCGGGTCCTGCGCGACGGCCACGCCCGTCGCCCCCGGCGCCACCTCGAGACGCAGGCCGAGGAGACCCAGGATGCGGGCCGCCTCGCGGATGGTCTGGCCGCCGAGGTCCGGCACCGTCACAGTCTGCGCGGGCGGCTCGGGCGATTCGTCCGTGTAGGCGACGATCGTCGTCCCGACCGGCACCTCCGCCCCGCCGGGCGGCGTCTGCCTCGCGATGCGGCTGCCCGAGCCCTTCACGACGGCCGTGAACCCGGCCTTGCGCGCCTCCCCGAGGGCGTCCGCCACACCGAGATTGACGAGCGAGGGGACGACGGTCAACTGCGGCTCGCCCGGGGCGCCCGCCGTCTCGCCCGGGGCGCAGTGGGGCGGGACGTCGAGGTAGCGGAGGATGTCGCGCATGGCCGCCTCGAAGACCGGCGCCGCCACCTGCCCGCCGTAGTAGAGGCCCTTGGGCTCGTCGATCGCGACGTAGAGCACGACCTTCGGATCGTCGGCCGGAGCGAAGCCGACGAACGAGGCGATGTAGGCGCCTCCCACTCGGCCGCCGACCACCTTCTGCGTCGTGCCCGTCTTGCCGCCGATGGAATAGCAGGGGATGCGCGCCTCTCGACCCGTCCCCTCGTCGACCACCTTCTGCATGAGGGTGCGGATCTCGGCGGCCGTCGCCTCGGGGATGACCCGCCGCACCGCCCGCGGCTCGATCTTCTCGACGACCCGGCCCCCCTCGTCGAGGAAGGCGTCGGCCACGTGCGGCCACATGAGCTCCCCGCCGTTCGCGATCGCCGCGATCGCCGTGACGAGCTGGATCGGCGTCACCGTGAGCGTCTGGCCGAACCCCATCACGGCCAGGTCGAGGTCGGTCGCGCGCGCCTCCTCCGGCCGGATCCCCGAGACTTCCCCGGGCAGGTCGACGCCGGTGGGCTCCGTGAGCCCGAAGGCGCGCAGGTAGTCGTAGAAGGCGGCTTTGCCCGTCATGACGGCCGTGCGCGCGAAGATCGTGTTCGCCGACTGCCAGAAGCCCTCGGCGAAGGTCGTCGCCCCGAGCCCGCGGCCGTTCCAGTTGTGGATCGTCTTGCCGAGCACGGTGTAGGCGCCGCTGTCGTAGAAGGCCGTCTCGGGCGTGACGGCGCCCGTCGCGAGGGCGGCCGCCGCCGTGATCGGCTTGAAGGTCGAGCCCGGCGAGAGCGTGTCGCTGATGACGCGGTTGCGATAGGCGTCCTCGGGGTACTGCGCGTAGTCGTTGGGATCGAAGGTCGGCCGCTGGGCGAGGCACAAGATCCCGCCCGTCTTCGGGTCGAGGGCCACGGCGTAGCCGGCCTTGGCCTGCGCGCCGAGCACCGCCTTCTCCAGCTCGCGCTCGCAGATGTACTGGATCGTCGCATCCAGCGTGAGCCGGAGCGTGAGGCCGTCCTTGGGCGGGACGAACGTGTCCTCGGTCTGGGGGATGTCGCGCTGGAGCGCGTCCCGCTGCACGCGGATCTTGCCGTCCTCACCCGAGAGCTTCGCGTCGTAGTACTGCTCGACGCCGTAGAACGAGTGGAACACGGTCGAGAAGCCGAGCACGTTGGCGGCCAGCGAGCCTTCGGGGTAGACGCGCCCAGCCTCGCGCGTGAAGTGGAGGCCGGGCAGCTCGAGCGCCCGCACCTTGGCGGCCGTCGCGTCGTCCATCGCGTGCTTCACCCAGACGAACGCCTCGTCGGCCGAGAGGCGGCCGGCGAGCCACTTCTCGTCGAGGCCGAGGATGGGCGCGAGCGCGCGTGCCTCCGCGTCCACCTGGTCGGGCGGGATCTCGGCCGGGCTTGCCCACACGCTCTCGAGGTCCGTCGAGATCGCGAGCGGGCGGCCGCGCCGGTCGAGGATGTCGCCGCGGCGCGCCTCCACGGGGACGGAGAAGGTCCGGGCGGCGAGCGCCTTCGCCTGCAGGACCTCGCCTTCCACGAGCTGGATCCAGAAAAGCCGGACGGCGAGCGCGAGGAAGAGGCCGAAGGCTGCGAAGAGGAACGCGAGCACGCGCCGGCGGATCGTGCGCAGCGGCATGGCGGCCCCACCTTCAAGCTCCCGGCCCGCCTCGACCCGCGCGCCGGACGGGGCTCAGCGGCTCGCGTCCCTGGCTTCGACCGAGCCGCTTCGGAACCAGGAGCCGAGCCAGTCGCCGAGCGCCGCCCAGAGCGTGGCCTCGGGTGCCGGGCGCGGCGCGAGCGCCACCTCGGCCGTGCGCGTCGCGGGCCGGGCGGCCGCCTCTTTCGCCGGAACCGGCTGAAGCGCCACGCGCTCCTCCAAGGCGGGCGCCGACATGCCCATCTCGCTCGCGGCCTTCGTCGCGACCGACCGCGGCGAGAGCGCCGCGCCGACCGCGATCGCGAGCCGGTCTCGCTCGGCCTCGGCCGCCGCGAGCTCCGACTTCAGCTGCTCGACGCGGGCCCCTTCGCGGACGACCGCCTGCGCCGAGGCCACGACGGTCGCGAAGGCGACGAGCACGAGGGCGAGGCAGGCCGCCGTCGCGAGGAAGCGCCGGAACGCGCGCGCCGCCTCGACCTTCCGCCGCACTTCCGGGAGGGAGCGCCGCCGGTGCCGGCGGCCGGGGCGGGCCGGGGGTTCGGGAGCCTCGGGCCGCACCTCGGCAGGCCAGGCCCGCGCCGCGCTTCCGACGGTCGACCACGCCACCCCAGCCACCCGAGGCGCATCCGGCGCCATCCGCCCGTGGGGCCGCCGCCCGGCCTGAGCCACCCTACTCCCCCCGTTCCGGCCCTAGAACGGCTCCCGGTTCGTCGGCGGCCCGCGCGCCCGAGCCGTCCTCGCACCGCGGGGCTGCGAGGCGCTCGATTGCGCGGAGCTTGGCGCTGCGCGCGCGCGGGTTCGCCGCCAGCTCGGCCGGGCTCGGCCGCACCGGCTTCCGCGTGAGGACGCGCCCTTCGGCCACGCGCCCGCAGGCACACGCGGGAAGCCCGGGCGGGCAGGTGCAGGCGCCCTCCCAAAGCCGGAAGCGCTCTTTGACGATCCTGTCTTCGAGCGAGTGGAAGGCGATGACGGCGAGCCGGCCCGAGGGCGCGAGGCGGGCGAAGGCCTGATCGAGACCCTGGGCGAGCGCCTCGAGCTCGCGGTTCACCGCGATGCGCAGGGCCTGGAAGGTGCGGCGGGCCGGGTGGCCCCCGTGCCGTCGGGCCGGAGCCGGGATCGCCTCCTTCACGATCTCGGCGAGCTCGGTCGTCGTCACGATGGGCTCGCGCTCGCGCGCCCGGACGATCGCCCGCGCGATGCGGCCCGCCCACCGCTCCTCCCCGTAGTCGCGGAGGATCTGGGCGAGCTCGGGCTCGGTGAGGCCGTTGACGAGGTGATACGCCGTCGTCGTCTCGTCAGGGTCCATGCGCATGTCGAGGACGCCCTCGCCCCGGTAGCCGAACCCGCGCCCGGGGTCGTCGATCTGCGGCGAGGAGACCCCGAGGTCGAAGAGCACGCGGTCGACCCGGCCGACGCCCAGGCGGGCGAGCGCCTCGCCAAGCCGCGCGAAGTTCGTGCGCAAGAGGAACACGCGGTGACCGTATGGCGCAAGCTGGCGTCCCGCGCGTTCCAGCGCCTCCGGGTCGCGGTCGAGGCCCACAAGCACCGCCTCCGGCCCGGCCGCGTCGAGAAGCGCCGCCGCGTGACCGCCCGAACCCACGGTGCAGTCGAGGATGACGCGCGCGCCGGACGGGGCCAGAACGCGTACGACCTCGTCGCGAAGGACCGGCACGTGGCTCAGCACGAGCTCACGCGCCCAGAGGCCGGCCCCGGCCTCGGCGAGGGGCCCGAGGACGAGCGGCCCCACCGCGCCCCCGACGAGCCCGGGCCAATCGTCGCCTGGTGAGAACGCGAGCCCCAACGGCGCCTCCTCCTCCCCGGGCCGGCCCTACACGCCGAGATGGACGTCGAACTGCGCGAGGCGCCCGGCGATCTCCGCATACTGGCGGGCTGCCTTGTCCGCATAGGCCTCCCAGGCGTCCACGCTCCAGATCTCGACCCGCGAGGCCACGCCGACGACGACCGTCTCGCGCACGAGCCCCGCGTAGTCGCGCAGGTGCGGGGGCACGAGCATGCGGCCCTGCCGGTCGAGCTGGCCTTCCGTCGCGCCCGAGAAGAAGAAGCGGACAAATGCGCGGGCGTCGGGGTCGGTGAAGGGGAGCGCGCGCAACCGCGACTCGAGCTCGCGCCACGCCGCCTCGGGATACACGAAGAGGCAGCTGTCGAGGCCCTTCGTAACGACGAACATCGCGCCCAGGCCCTCGCGGAAGCGCGACGGCATGGTGAGGCGGCCCTTCTCGTCGATCGCGTGGCGGTACTCCCCCATGAACACGGGCCGTTCCCCCACTTTGCCCCACTTGGCCCCACCCGAGTGGCCCTATTCTCCCTCGGTGCGACGTGTCCTGCAAGCGCGAAGTGAAGGCGACAAACCGCGCCGCGGCCGGGGCCGCACGCGCGGCGAGCGAGCGGCAAGCGCGCGGGACGAGACGGCGGCGGCGCCGGCCGCGCGGTCGGAGGGGCGGCGGTCGGACGCGCGGCGGTCGGACGCGGGGCGGTTGGACGCGCCGCGGTCGGACGCGCGCCGGTCGGACGCGCGCCGGTCGGACACGCGCCGGTCGGACGCGCGGCGCGACGCGGCCCCTCATCGCGCGTTGACGGTCGAGGCGCCCGTAGTAGAATGAAACGGCGCAGGCGCCCGAAGGCGCCCCGCCGCGATCCGGGGACGTAGCTCAGTTGGGAGAGCGCTAGAATCGCACTCTAGAGGTCGGGGGTTCGAGTCCCCTCGTCTCCACCAACGAATTTCAAGCCCCGCAAGGATTTGCGGGGCTTGCTGTTCGGGCCTCGCTGGCAATATCTAGCGTATTACTGCAGTTTTACTGCAATTGGCTCAGGGTGTAGGCGCCCACCCCCGCGTTCGGGGTTCGGCGCTGAAGTACCGTCGGCCGGTGGCCCACTCGTCGTTTTGCTCCACGAGCCCCGCGCCCATGAGGCGCACGACGCAGCCCGGTTCGGGAAGACGCCGACCACGTGTTGTTTGTTGCCAATGCGGAGGAACCACGGGGTGGCCGTTGCCGTCCACGGCGTCCGCCGAATTTACGCCACGTCATGGGACTTCAAGAAGACCAGGCCTCCTCGGCCTCACCGTGCTATACGCTCCCGCAACGCATCAAGTGACAGACGTGTTTCGGGTAACCGGATCCCCGACAGCTAACGGGGGCACCGTAGTGCGCGTGCATATGCGCGGCTCCGTGGCCACAGGCTACACGAAGCACAAGTTGAACGACGTCCCCCAAGGGTCGACAGACACTAACTTCCGTCCACAAGGCTGGGTATGCGATTTGGCCTGCTACACTGTAGTCTACGTAGCGTGTGCGGTTGCCAACGCCGAAGGGATTTGCGTAAGCTACGCAGGAGGTGCCATCGCCGCAGTCGTCTGCGGGTATGTCTGCCACGCCGTTGATGAGGGCGGATCTGGCGGTGGAGGCAGCGGCGGTGGATCAGGCGGTTGCACAACAGGTTGTGCCAATTCCGTAGTTAGACAGGTTGTGCCAATGCAGTGACCAAAGGAGGCACGGACGTGGGCTCACCCTCCGCCGCACGCTGGACGCTTTGGTTCACCCCAGCTGCGGCCATATCGGTGGCGGCCCTCGTTGACCGCTTCGCGTCATTGACCTGGCTATGGGTCACTGGGGGA
>JADGHG010000107.1 GCA_019689585.1 Clostridia bacterium | reverse complement strand
TCCAAAACTTTCCCGGCGGGGGGGGGGGGGGGGGGGGGGGGGGGGGGCGCCCCCGGGGCCCGCGCCCGGCGGAGGGGAGGGCGGTCGGCCGGCCGAGGGATCGGATGGGACTCTACCGCTACGCCGCGCGGCGCGTCGCGCTCATGGTGCTCGTCGTCTTCGGGGTCACGCTCATCACGTTCGTGCTGACGCACGTCGTGCCCGTGAACCCGGTGCTCGCGCTCGTCGGCGACCACGCGCCGCAGGAAGTCGTCCGCGAGGCGTACCACCACTTCGGCTTCGACCGGCCCTTGCCCGTCCAGTACTACCTCTACGTCCGCGGGCTTCTGCACGGGGACCTCGGCACCTCGATCGCAAGCCGCCGGCCGGTCGCGACCGACCTCGCGCAGTACCTGCCGGCGACGGTCGAGCTCTCGCTCGCCGCCATCGTCGTCGCGATCGGCATCGGCGTCCCGGCGGGCGTCGTGGCCGCCGTCTACCGCGACCGCTGGCCGGACCAGCTGGCGCGCGTCTTCTCCCTCGCCGGCGTCTCGCTCCCCGTCTTCTTCACGGCGCTCGTCTTCTTCGCCCTCTTCTACGTGCGCCTCGGCTGGATGCCGGGCCCCGGCCAGCTCGACACGTACGTGCCGGCCCCGCCGCGCCTCACGGGCATGGTCGTCGTCGACGCCCTCCTCTCGGGCGACTGGCCGGCCTTCTGGAACGGCCTCCACCACCTCGTGATGCCGGCCGTCGTGCTCGGCTGGTCCTCGGCCGGGCTCATCACGCGCATGACACGGAGCAGCCTTCTCGAAGTCCTCGGCACGGACTACGTGCGCACGGCGCGGGCGAAGGGCGTGGCCGAAGGCCGGGTGGTCCTGCAGCACGCGCTGCGCAACGCGCTCATCCCGACGGTGACGGTGATCGGGCTCGCCTTCGGGAGCCTTCTCCAGGGGGCCGTCCTCACGGAGACGATCTTCGCCTGGCCCGGCGTCGGCCGCTACGCGACGCGGTCGGTCGTGACGATCGACGTGCCGGCCGTGATGGGCGTGACGCTCGTCGCGGCCGTCCTCTACTCGCTCGTGAACCTCGCCGTCGACATCGCGTACGCCTACCTCGACCCGAGGATCCGGTACGCGTGAGCGCGCGGGCCTTCACAAAGGGCGCGACCGCCAAGGCCGGCCTCGCCATCGTAGCCTTCTTCGCCCTCATGGCCGCCATCGGCCCGGCCGTGGCGCCGTACTCCCCGACCGAGCCCGACCTCGGCGCCATCCTCGTCCCCCCCGGCGGCGCCCACCCGCTCGGGACCGACGACACCGGCATGGACATCCTGAGCCGGGTGCTGTACGGGGCTCGCATCGACCTGCTCTCGGCCGTCGGCATCGTGCTCCTCTCGGGCGTCGTCGGCACGGCCGTCGGCATGGCGGCCGGCTGGAGCGGCGGGCTCGTCGACGAGCTCCTCATGCGACTCACGGACATGTTCCTCGCCTTTCCGAGCCTCATCCTCGCGATGGCGATCGCGGCCGTCCTGAAGCCGAGCCTCACGAACGCGCTCCTCGCCATCTCCGTCACCTACTGGCCGATCTACGCCCGCCTCGCGCGAAGCCAGGCCTTGGCGCTCCGCGTCCGCGAGTTCGTCGAGGCGGCGCGCGCGGCGGGGCTCGCCCCCCTCCCCATCGTCCTGCGCCACGCGCTCCCGAACGCCGTCGGCCCGCTCCTCGTGCAGGCCACGCTCGACATGGGCTCGGTCCTCCTCATCGCGGCGGGACTCTCGTTCATCGGTTTCGGAGCCCAGCCGCCGACCCCCGAGTGGGGCCGCATGGTCTCGGACGGGCGCTCGTACCTCGCGACCCAGTGGTGGGTGGCGACGTTCCCGGCCCTCGCCATCCTGCTCCTCACGCTCGGCTTCAACTTCCTCGGCGACGCCTTGCGCGACCACCTCGACCCGAGGCTGAGGGGCCGCTAGCCGGCGGCCGGCCCGACCGCAAGGGCCGGGGCGGCGCGCCCTCCTCCGCTCGTTGACCGGGTGCAGGCGGGGTGATATCGTCTCGGCGTCGGGCTTGACGAAGCAGAAGCGCTCGCTTCTCACCCGGCGGCGCGCGGCCCTGCGGGGCGTGCTGCCAGCCCGGGTCCAGGCCGACGGAGCGGCAGGCGTCGTCTCGGGCGGGCGACCGCCCTCCGGGGCGAACGCCGCCGGACGGCCGGTCTCGGGCGGGCGGGCGCGGGCCCGCTCGTTTCGCTTCTATACGGGAGGTGGCGGCGGATCAGCAGGGAGCAGAGGATCAACGAACAGATCCGGGCCCGCGAGGTGCGGCTCATCGACGCCGACGGCGCGCAGCTCGGCGTCGTCCCCCTCCGGGAGGCGCTGCGCATCGCCCAGGAGAAGGGGCTCGACCTCGTCGAGGTGGCGCCCCAGGCGAACCCGGTCGTGTGCCGGCTCATGGACTACGGCCGCTTCAAGTACGAGCAGGCCAAGCGCGACCGCGAGGCGCGGCGCCGCCAGCACGTCGTCGAGATCAAGGAAGTCAAGCTGCGCGTGAACATCGACGACCACGACTTCGAGGTCAAGGCCCGGAACGCCCTCCGCTTCCTGAAGGACGGCGACAAGGTGAAGGCGACGATCATGTTCCGCGGGCGCGAGGTGTCGCACCCGGCGCTGGGACGGGCCGTGCTCGACCGGCTGGCCGAGGTCGTCGCCGAGGTCGCGACCGTCGAGCAACCGCCCCGCGTCGAAGGGCGCAACATGGTGATGGTCTTCGCGCCGAAGCCCGGGGCCGTCGCGCAGAGAAGCCGCGCGGCGGCGGGCGAGCCGGCGGAGAAGGCGCGGTAGGGGGTGGCCTCCATGCCCAAGATGAAGACGCACAAGGCGACGGCCAAGCGCTTCCGCAAGACGGCGACGGGCCGCTGGCTCCGGCGGCGGGCGAACCGCATCCACCGGCACACGAAGGCGCCGCGCGCCAAGCGCGCCCTCGACAAGGAGCAGGCGGTCGACCGCTCCGACGAGCGGCGCATCGAGAAGCTTCTCCCGTACAGCTAGGAGGTCGTCCGGGCCATGGCACGCGTGAAGCGCGGCGTCACGGCAAGACGCCGTCACAAGAAGATCCTGAGGCTCGCCAAGGGGTACTGGGGGGCCAAGCACCGGCTGTTCCGCCCCGCGAACGAGCAGGTGCTCAAGTCGCTCCACTACGCCTACCGCGACCGGCGCGCGCGCAAGCGCGACTTCCGGCGGCTGTGGATCGCCCGCATCAACGCGGCCGCGCGCCGGAACGGGCTATCCTACAGCCGGCTCATCCACGGGCTGAAGCGGGCCGGCGTGGCCATCGACCGCAAGATGCTCGCGGAACTGGCCGTACGCGACGGCGAGGCGTTCGCGGAGCTGGCGGACCGGGCGCGCCGGAGCCTCTGAGGCTCGCCCGGGCCCGCGCCGCGCGGGAGGCTCGGCCATGCCGCTTCGTGCGAACGGCCTCACGTGGAGTCCACCGCGGCTCGTGGTGCTGACCTTCGCCGGCGCCATCCTCCTGGGCACGGCGCTTCTCTTGATCCCGGAGGCGACGGCGCCCGGCCAGCGCACCGACCTCCTCACCGCCCTCTTCACGGCCACCTCGGCCGTGTGCGTGACCGGCCTCACGCCGGTCGTGCTGCCCGAGCACTGGTCGGCCTTCGGCCTCGTCGTGATCCTCGTGCTCATGCAGGTCGGCGGGCTCGGCATCATGACGCTCTCGACGCTCATCTACTTCATCCTCGGCCGCCACATCACCCTGCGCGAGCGGATCGTCATCCAGGAGGCGCTCGGCCAGTCGGAGCTCGCCGGCGTCGTGCGGCTTGTGCGCCGCATCCTCCTCATGACGCTCGCCTTCGAGGCGCTCGGCGCGCTGGCCCTCTGGCTGCGCTGGGCCCAGGACATGCCGGCCGGGAAGGCCCTCTGGTTCGGCGTCTTCCACGCCGTCTCGGCCTTCAACAACGTCGGCTTCGACCTCTTCGGCACGAGCCTCACGGCCTACGTCGGCGACCCGGTCGTCAACGCGACGGTCATGGGCCTGATCGTGGCAGGTGGCCTCGGTTTCGTCGTCATCCAGGACGTGTGGCAGGCGGTGGGGGGGCGGGGGCGGCCCCCCCCCCACACGCGGATGGTCTTGGCGATCACCGCCGGCATGATCGCGCTCGGCACGGCCGCGATCCTGGCGAGCGAAGGCGGCAACCCGGACACGTTGGGCCGGCTGCCCTGGCCGACGAAGGCGCTCGCCGCCCTCTTCCAGGCGGTCGCACCCCGCACGGCCGGCTTCGCGACCGTCGACACGGGCCTCATGCGCCCCCTCACGCTCCTCCTCGTCATGATCCTCATGTTCGTGGGGGCCTCGCCGGGCGGCACGGGCGGCGGGATCAAGACGACGACCTTCGGGGTGCTCATGGCGACCGTGCGCGCGACGGTGGCCGGCCACGAGGACGTCGAGGTCATGGGCCGGAGGCTCCACTGGAGCGTCGTGAACCGCGCCTTCGCGATCGCGCTCATCGCCTTCGCCATCGTGCTGGCCTCGACGGCGCTCCTGCTCATGCTCCAGCCTGAGCCGTTCCTCTACCTCGCGTTCGAGGCGACGTCCGCCTTCGGCACGGTCGGTCTCTCCGCCCACCCGGGCGGGGGGGCGCTGACGCCGCACCTCTCGCCGCTTTCCCAGCTCGTCATCATCGCGACGATGTTCACGGGACGGGTCGGCCCCCTCACGCTCGCGTACGCCATCGCGCGGCGCCAGCGAAAGCGGCGGCTCGTGCGCATGCCCGAGGCGAGGGTGATGGTCGGTTGAGGGCCGGGGAAGGGACGGATGGGGCGTGAAGCGGGAGTTCGCCGTCTTGGGGCTCGGTCGCTTCGGCTCGAGCGTGGCGAGGACGCTCTTCCACCTGGGCCACGAGGTGCTGGGCGTCGACATCGACGAGGCGCGCGTGCAGGCGATGGTGGACCACACGACCCAGGTGCTGCAGGCCGACCTCACCGACGAGGCGACCTTGCGCTCGCTCGGGCTCAGGAACTTCGAGGTCGTCGTCGTCGCCATGTCCGACATGGAGGCGAGCATCCTCGTGACGCTCATGTGCAAGGAGATCGGCTGCAAGACGGTCGTCGCGAAGGCGGCGAGCGAGCAGCACGGCAAGGTGCTCGCGCGCATCGGGGCCGACCGCGTCATCTTCCCCGAGCGCGACAGCGGGGCGCGGCTCGCCCACAGCCTGACGACGGCGAACCTCCTCGACGTGATCGAGCTGACGCCCGACGTGAGCGTCGCCGAGCTCACGGCCGGCGAGTGGCTCGGGGGCAAGACGTTGCGCGAGCTCGACCTCGCGCGCCGCTTCGGAGTGACGGTCGTCGCCGTGCGGCGGAAGGCGGAGATCCGGCTGCCGGTCCCGGCCGACGAGCGGATCCGCGAGGGCGACGTCCTGGTCGTGATCGCGAAGAACGAGGATTTGGCGCGGCTCGAGGAGGCGCGCGGGACGCGGGAGGGCGAAGGCTGACGCCGGGCGGAGGGCGGCGCATCCGAAGCGCCCGGAACCCCGAGGTGAAGGAGGTGGCGCGGCTTCTCGCCGACGCCGGACGGCGCCGCCGGGCCGAGGTGGCGCTCGTCGAGGGCGAGAAGCTGGTGCGGGAGCTGTTCCTGCGGGTCGGCCCGGCCGCCGTGATGCGGCTTTACGTCCTCGACCCCGAGGCGGCGCCGGGCGAGCTCGCCGCCTACGCCGAGGCCCTCGGGGAGGAGCTCGCCCGGCTCTGGGGCCGGCCGCCGACGTGGGCCGCCCCGGCCGCCCTCCGCCGCATGGCGGACGCGCGGACGCCGCCTATCGCCCTCGCCCTCGCGCGGCGTCCGCGCGCGAAGGCCGCGGCCGTCTGGGCCCGCCCCGGGCCCGCCCGGGGGCGGGGCCGGGGGGGTTTACACATATCCCCGC
>JADGHG010000106.1 GCA_019689585.1 Clostridia bacterium | reverse complement strand
TCGTAGCCGTAGCCGGCGATCCCGAGGAGCACCTTGCGCGCGGGGATCTGCGCGGTCGCGACGTCGACCACGCGCTCGACCCACGGGAGACCGGCGACGGGCCCCGCACCGCTCCAGCCGCCGTGCTGGTCGTAGGCCATCACCTGCACGTAGTCGGCGTAGCGGCCGAGCGCGGCGTAGTCGTAGGCCCGGGCGAAGTCGTTCGTCGACTCGTCGAAGGACGACTTCGCCGCCACCGAGACGATGACGATCTTCCCCATCGCGTGGAGGCGCGCCGAGAGGTCGCGGACGAACGCGGTGAGGCCCTCGCGCGCGCCGGGCGCCAGGAACTCGAAGTCGACGTCGACCCCGTCGTAGCCGCTCTGCCCTACGAGCGCGGCGAGCGCCGCCACCGCGCGGGCGCGGCTTCCGGCATCCGTCACGACCGCGTCGTTCGTGCCCTGGTTCGTCACAAGCGGCACGACGAGCGCCCCTGCCGCGTGCGCCTCGCGCGTGAGGCCGGCGCGGCCGAAGTCGCGCGAGCGGAGGCTCCCGTCGGCGGCGAGCGAATGCCAGAGCGGCGAGAAGATCGTCATCTCGTCGGCGTGCCGCCGGAAGTCCTGAAGGAGCTGGGGGTTGTCGCCCCAGCGCGCCCAGTAGGCGAGGACGACGGGTCGCGCCGCCGCCTCCGCCCGGGGCTCTGCGGGCGTCGCCACGGCAGCGAGCGCCACAAGGCCCGCCGCGCAAAGGCCCGAGGCGGGCGCCGCCAGCCGGGCCACCCGCAGGAACGACTTCATCCACCGCATACCATCGCTCCCTTCCCATCCCGTCGCCGGGGAATCTACCCGTGAGAGCCAGGCCGTGTCATTTCCGGCATCGGACGGAGAGGCAGGAACGGACGAGCCGCGCGCCAAAGGGACGGCCGAGCGTGGACGCTCGCGCCCGATTCCGTGGGGAAGGTGAATTCCGCCATCGCATCCCGAGCCGGCGACCGCGAGGAAGGCGCGTCCGGCTTCACGTTGAAGGAGGCGGCCGCGCTCGCCGAGGAGCACCTGGGCGGCGCCCGGGTGCGCGGGCTGCGGCCGCTCTCGGGCGGCCGGCGCAACCAGAACTACCGGCTCGCGACCGACGCCGGCTTCGCGTGCGTCCTGCGCGTCTTCGACCGGACGGACCGCGCCAAGTGGGAAGAGGAGTCGATCGCCCTCGCCCACCTCGAGCGCCACGCGCCCGAGCTCCCCGTTCCGCGCGTCCTCGGGCGCGGCGTCTGGGGCGAGGGCGGGGAGCCGTACCTACTGCTCTCGCTCCTTCCGGGGCGGCCCGTGGGACGGGGGCTGCCGTCCCTCGACGGCGCGGCCCAGGCCAAGGCCAGCTTCGCGATGGGCGACTTCCTCGCGCGCCTGCACGCGACGCCGCTCCCGGCGCCGGGATACGGCCTCTGGTGCGAGGGGGCCGAGCGCCAGGCCGACCCGGTCGCGTTCGAGCGGGACGGCTTCGAGCGGGCGAGCCGGCGCTGCGTCCGGGAAGGCTGGCTGACCGAGCGCCTCGCCGCCTCCGCTTTGCGCTTTCTCGAGCGGCGCCTTCGCGCCTTCGACCCGACCGAGCCGGCCGTCTTCTGCCACCACGACCTACACGCCGACAACGTGCTCTTCGCCTCGGACGGCGAGGAGCTCCGCCTCTCGGGCGTCGTCGACTTCGAGCACGCGCGCGGCCGCTCGCGCGAGTACGACTGGGTCATGGCGCTCTGGTCGCTCCCCGACGACGGCACGGCCGCCGACTACGGCGAGCTCGGCCCCCTGCGGCGCGCCTTCCTCGACGGGTACACGCGGCTTCACGGGCTTCACGCCGCCTGGCGCGAACGGCTCCTCGCCTTCGAGATGATCAAGGCCGTCGGCTTCCTCGTGTACAAGCCGGCCTACGCGGAGTTCCTCACCCGGAACCGCGAGCACGTGGTGCGCCTCCTCCGTCTCGACGGGCTCGTCGCCTAGGCGCGCGCGGCGGGTACGATGAAGGCTGCGACGCAAGGCGCGGGAAGGGGTGAGGCGGCGATGGCCGAGGGCGCCGAGGCGCGGGTCCGGGAGGCGGGTGCCGGCCGCGAGGGCGAGCGCCGGGCGGCGCTCGTCACGGGGAGCGCCCGGGGCCTCGGCCGCACCACGGGCCGCTACCTCCTCGCCCTCGGCTTCGACGTCGCCTTCGACGTGCGGCGGCGGGAGGACGTGCCGGAGAAGCCCCCCGAGCCCTGGCGGCCGGCCCCGCCCGGCGCGCCGCCGGAGCCGGGGCGGGCCATCGTGCTGACGGGCGACGTCTCGCGGCCGGACGAGGCCGCGGGGCTCGTCCGGGGCGCCCTCGCCGCCTTCGGCCGGCTCGACGTGCTCGTGCACGCGGCCGGCCCGTTCCTCAAGGACCGCACGCCGATCGCGGAACTCGACCCCGACGGCTGGCGGCAGATGATCGACGCCAACCTCGACTCGGCGTACTACCTCTTGCGCGCGGCGCTTCCCGAGATGCGGCGCCGCCGCTTCGGGCGGGTCGTGCTCTTCGCGTTCGCGGCCGCGGACGGCGCCCCGGCCTGGCCCGGCCGGGCCGCGTACGCCGCCGCCAAGTCGGGGCTGGTGAGCCTCGCGCGCTCGCTCGCGCTCGAGGAGGCGCCCCACGGCGTGACGGTCAACGTGATCTGCCCGGGCGACATCGTCGAACCGTGGAAGGAGCGGCCGATCCGCGCGGCCCGGGCCGTCGAGGACGAGGGCACGCCGCTCGGACGGCCGGGCACGGGCGAGGACGTGGCGAGGGCCGTGGCCTTTCTCTGCGAGGACGACTCCGACTTCGTGACGGGCTCGCTCCTTCAGGTGACGGGCGGGGATGTGCCCTGGCGCCGCCGCCGCCGCGCAGCCGGCCGTGGCTAGCGCGGAGGACCTCTTCGAGGCCTTCCTCGCGCTCTCGCTCGAGGAGGCGATCGCGCTCGAGGCCTTCCTCGAGCGGGCGGCCGCGGGCGAGTTCGGCCCCTTCCGAGGAGAGGCGGCCCGCGCATTCCTCGACCGGGTGGAGCGGATGACGCTCGCGAACATCGAGGCCAAGGGCGAGGAGGCCGGCCTTCTGCCGGGCGAGGCGGAGGAGGTCGCGCGTCGGCAGCTCGCCCGCTTCGCCGAGCTCCGGCGGCGGTACGGCCTCGAGGGCGGACGGGCCGGCGGCCCCGAGGACGCTCCGACGGAGGAGGGCGGGTCCGCCCGGCCGAAGACCTGACCCCGTGCCATCGGCCCAGACCCAGGGAGGGGGCGGCGCCGTGTTCGACCGACAGTTCTTCGAGGTCGACCTCTTCAAGCTCATCGCCCACTACGCGGCCACGCACGAGACCGACGGGCCGGTCGTCGAGCTGCGCCTCACCGACGGGAGCTCGCTCCGCCTGAAGGCGAAGGTCGTCGCCACGGACAACTGGGCGACCTTCGAAGTGCACGAGGATCCGAACGGCCGTCGCGACGCGCAGGTGACGATCCCTTACGAGCTCGTCGCGCAGGTCCTCGTCTACCCGACCGACCCCTCCGAACCGCACATCGGGTTCCGGCGCGACTGACGGCCGGCCGAGAGCGGCGGGTCGGCTCGGCCAGAGGGGCGGCCGAGCCTTCGTGCGCGCGGCCTCACGGCACGAGCTCGCGCAGCCGGCGAAGCGCCGCCTCCGCCTGGACGAGGCCCGCGCCCTGCGCCTCGGCCGGAGCGCCGAGCGAGCGCGCCGTCTCCAAGAGCGCCTGCTTCACCTGATCGGGCGTCGCGCGGGGGAGCGCGCCGAGGAGCTGGGCGACGACCCCGGCGAGGATGGGCGTCGCCATCGAGGTGCCCGAGAGCGTCAGGTAGCCGTCGGGGTCGCTCCGCGCCGCCAGGGCGAGCCGGCTCTGAGGCGCGAGGAGGGACGTGATCGCGACCCCCGGCGCGACGAGGTCCGGCTTGGGGAGGCCGCCCGGCGCCGGGCCGCGGCTCGAGAAGTCGGCCACCCTGTCGTCCTGCGGATCGCACGTCCCCCGGTCGTCCGAGGCGCCGACGGTGAGGATGGAGGGCGCGCGGCCGGGGGTGCCGACCGTCCCCGGCGCCGGCCCCTCGTTGCCGGCCGCGGCGCAGACGACGACGCCCTCGCGCCAGGCCTCCTCCACGGCCCGCACGAGCGGGTCCTCCTCGGGAGGGTCGGCGGCCGGCGCCCCGAACGAGAGCGACATCACCCGCACGTTCAAGCGCACGCGCTGGGCGAGGATCCACTCGATCCCCGCGAGGATCGTCGACACCTGGCCCGCGCCCTCGCGATCGAGCGCCTTGACGGCGACGATCTCGGCCGCGGGCGCCGGTCCGCGGAAGCGGCCGCGGCTCACCGTGCCGTTGCCGGCCGCGTCCCCCGCGCAGTGCGTTCCGTGGCCGTTGTCGTCATAGGGCTGGGGGCGGCCGTGGACGGCGTCGTGGAAGGCGAGGATGCGCCGCTTGGGGCGGACGAGGTCCGGGTGCGGGAAAACGCCCGAGTCGACGATGGCGATCGCGACCCCGGCCCCGGCGAGCCCCGCATCCCAGAGGACCGGCGCGCCGACGGTCGGCGCCGCCACGTCGAGGAGCGCGTGGACGCGGTAGTCCTCGGCCACGTACTCGACCTCGGGCAGGGGGACGAGCTCGGCGAGCGCCCGGGGCGGGAGCGAGGCGGCGATGGAGCGGAAACGCAGGATCTCGCGGCGGACGCGACCGCCGTGGCGGCGGGCGGCCTCGGCGACCGCGCGCCGCCCGGCCGGGAGCGCCTCCTCGTGGACGCGCAGGACGACCGGCAGCCCCTCGGCCCGGCGGCCGAGGGCCACGAGGCGCGCGCCGAGGGGCGGCTCCGGCCCCGCCTCCCGGACGAGCCGGCGGCGCAGGGCGGGCGAGACCTTCGCCGCGTGCCGGCGGAGCCAGTCGGGCGGCCCGAGCACGGCTCCACCCCCCTCTGGCCGGACATCCTACGCGCCCTCCGGCCGCCGCGTCCCGTCAGCGCGGCCGGGCGTCCGAGGCGTTGGGAGCGGCCGGGATCGGGCCGAGGAGGGCGCGGAGTTTCCGCTCGAAGCCCGAAAGCCGGTCGGAGCCCGAGATGCGCACCCGCCGGAGCTCGTAGAGGTCCGCGGGCCGGGCGAGGCCGTAGGCCGTCGTCACGGCGGCCTCGAAGCCGGCCCTCCGCACCTCGGCGACGGCGCGCCGGTCGTAGTCGCCCGAAGGGTAGGCGAACGTGCGGACGCGGACGCCGAACGTCGCCTCGAGATCGGCCTTGGAGCCGGCGATCTCGCGCGTGAGCCGCGCGTCGTCGAGCGTCCGGAGATCGGGGTGGGTCGCCGTGTGGTCGCCGAGCTCGTCGCCGGCGGAAAGCCACTCCCGCACCATTTCGGGCGTGAGCGCGCCCGGCTTGCCGAGGAGGCCCGTCTGGAGGAACAAGGTCGCGTGCGCGCCATTGCGCCGAAGCACCGGCAGCGCCCGGGTGACGGTGCTCGCATAGCCGTCGTCGAAGGTGACGACGACGGGGTGCGCCGGCAGGGCGCGGCGGCCGGCCCAGGCGTCGAGAAGCTCCGCGAGCGTGATGGCGCGGAAGCCGTGGTCGCGGAGGAACGCCATCTGGGCGGCGAAGTCCTCGGGTCGCACGTAGAGCTCGGGCCAGGGGCCGCGGGGCGTCCCGATCTCGTGGTACATGAGGATCGGCACCGGGGTGCCGAGGGCCCCCGGGAGTTCCGAACCTGCGGCCGGCCCCGCACCCGCGGCTCCCTCGGTCGGCTCCGCCGGCGGCCCGGCCGGCACGGACGAGGCCACCTCGCTCGCGGGGGGCAGGGCTGGGCCCGCCCCATCCGGGCGCCCGAGGCGCGGCGGGCCGAGGGTCGCGGCGCAGGCGACGGCGAGCGCGAGAAGGAGCATCGGCGCGAGCGCCGAGGCGGGGCGGCGGGACCGGGAGCCCCGGGGGCGGCGGGGCCCTATGCTATGATG
>JADGHG010000105.1 GCA_019689585.1 Clostridia bacterium | reverse complement strand
CGCCGGCCGCTTCGCGACCGTCGAGATCACGGGGGCCGAGACGTGGACGTTCACCGGCCGCGTCGTGTGAAGGGGCCGGGGGAGGAGGGGGAGGCCCCCGGCACGCCGATGATGCGCCAGTGGCGGGCCTTCAAGGAGGCCTTCCCGGACGCGCTCCTCCTCTTCCGGCTGGGCGACTTCTACGAGCTCTTCCACGAGGACGCCGAGATCGGCGCGCGCGAGCTCGGCGTCGCGCTCACGGGCCGTGATGCCGGCGCCGAGGGGCGCGTGCCGATGTGCGGCATCCCCCACCACGCGCTCGACACCTACCTGCCCCGCCTCATCCGCCGCGGCTACCGGGTGGCCATCTGCGACCAGGTGGGCGAGCCCACCGGCCGCGGGGCCGTGGAGCGCCGCGTCACGCGCGTCATCACCCCGGGAAGCCGCATCGAGGCGGCGCTGCTCGACGAACGGCGCGCGACCTACCTCGCCGCGCTCGCGCCCGCCGGCCGGCCGTCGTCGGCCCGCCTCGGCCTCGCCTTCGCGGACGTCTCGACGGGCGAGTTCCTCGCGCTCTCGGCCCCCTTCGCGGGGCCGGGCGCGGACGCCCTCTGGGACGAGCTTGCGCGGCGCGCCCCGGCCGAGCTCGTCCTGCCCGAGCCGTGGCCCGTCGGCGACGCGACCGACCTCGTCCGGCGGGCCGAGGCGCTCGGCATCCCCGTGACGCGCCGGCCGGCGGGGGAGTTCGAGCCCGAGGCGGCCGCGCAACGGCTTCACCGCCATTTCGGGGTCCGCACCCTCGCCGGCTTCGGCGTCCTCGACCGCTCGCCGGAGGCGGCCGCGGCGGGCGGCCTCCTGGCCTACGTCGAGCACACCCTCCAGGGGCCGGCCCGCCAGCTCACGGAGCTCCGCCCCTACGACCCCGGCGACTACCTGAGGCTCGACGAGGCGACGAAGCGGAACCTCGAGATCGACCGCTCGCTCGACGGGCGCGAGGAGGGGAGCCTCGTCTGGGCGGTCGACCGCACGGTGACGGCGGCCGGCGGCCGGCTCCTGCGCGAGTGGCTCCTCTTCCCGCTCCGGTCGCGCAAGGCGGTCGAAGCGCGCCACGAGGCCGTGGCCGCCCTCGCCGAGGACGGCGTGAGCCGCGGAAGGGTGCGTCGGCTCCTTTCCCGCTCTCACGACCTCGGCCGCCTCCTCGCGCGGGTCGCGGCCGGGCGCGCCGGTCCGCGCGACCTCGACGCGCTCCGCCGCACGCTCGCGGCGGCGCCCGAGATCCTGGCGGCGGGGCAGGCCGCCTTCCGCGGGGAGCTCCTTTCGGCCGCCCCCGACCTCGAGCCGCCCTCCGGTCTCCTCGCCGAGCTCGAGGCGGCCCTCGCCGACGATCCGCCCGCCTCGCTCGCGGAGGGCGGCGTCATCCGCGACGGCTTCTCGCCCGAGCTCGACGAGCTCCGCGCCCTCCGACGGGGGAGCCGGGAGCGGCTCCTCGCCCTCGAGGAGCGCGAGCGCGAACGCACCGGCGTCCGCTCGCTGAAGGTCGGCTACCACCGCGTCTTCGGCTACTACATCGAGGTGACGCGTCCGAACCTGGCCTCCGTCCCGCCCGACTACGTGCGGCGCCAGACGCTCGCGGCCGCCGAGCGCTTCGTGACGCCGGAACTCCGCGAGCTCGAGGAGCGCCTCCTCGGCGCCGAGGAGGCCGAGCGTTCGCTCGAGGCCGAGCTCTTCGAGCGGCTCTCGGCATCCGTCCTCCGGGAGATCGCCGCCCTCCAGCGGATGGCGCGCGCGCTCGCCCTCGTCGACGCCGTCGCGGCGCTCGCCGAGCTCGCCAGCGAGCGCGGCTACACGCGGCCCGAGCTCGTCGACGAACCGGTCTTCCTCGCCGAGGACCTGCGCCATCCGGTCGTCGAGGCCATCCTGGGCGAAGGCCGCTACGTCCCCTCGCCGGTCGCCATGGACGGGATGGAGGCCCGCTTCCTCCTCGTCACGGGACCCAACATGGCGGGCAAGTCGACCTACGCCCGCGCCCTCGCCCTCGCCGTCGTCCTCGCCCAGGCGGGCAGCTTCGTGCCGGCGAAGCGCGCGCGCATCGGGGTCGCCGACGCCGTCTTCTCGCGGATCGGCGCGCGGGACGACCTCGCGCGCGGCGAGTCGACCTTCATGCGCGAGATGGTCGAGGTGAGCCGCATCCTCCGGGGCGCGACCGAGCGGAGCTTCGTCGTCGTCGACGAGGTCGGGCGCGGCACCAGCACCTGGGACGGCCTCGCGATCGCGTGGGCGGTCGCGGAGGAGCTCGCGCTCCGCATCCGGGCCCGCACCGTCTTCACGACGCACTACCACGAGCTCACGGCCCTCGAAGGCCGCATCCCCGGCGTGCGCAACCTGACGATGGCGGTGCGCGAGGACCCGGCCTCGGGCACGGTCGAGTTCCTGCATTCGGTCGTGCCGGGGGCAGCCGACCGCAGCTACGGCCTGAACGTCGCGCTCCTCGCCGGCGTGCCGAGATCGGTCGTGGCGCGCGCGGCCGAGGTGCTGGAGGAGCTCGCAGAGGACAAGGCGCCGGGCGAAGCCGCGCTCGCGGACCTCGCCGCCCGGGCCGGGGACGGCGCGGCGGACGGGCGGGCGGGCGACGAGGCCCACGGCGGGCGAGCGGCGAGGCAGCTCTCGCTCCTCCCCCCGGCCCTCGGGCCGCGCGCCCCCCATCCGCTCATCCAGGTGCTCTCGGAGCTCGACCCGGACCGGCTCTCGCCCCGCGATGCGCTCGCGCTCCTCTACGAGTGGAGGCGCCGGTTCGGGAAGCGAGGCGGCTGACGTGGCCGAGATCGCGGTCCTGCCGCGCGAGGTGGCCGACCAGATCGCGGCGGGGGAGGTCGTCGAGCGGCCGGCCTCGGTCCTGAAGGAGCTCGTGGAGAACGCGATCGACGCCGGGGCCGGGCGCATCGCCTGCGAGATCGAGGAGGGAGGCCGAAGGGCGGTCGCCGTCCGCGACGACGGCCGGGGTATGACGGCCGAGGACGCGCGCCTTTCTCTCCTCCGCCATGCGACGAGCAAGATCCGCGCGATCGGCGACCTCTCGTCCCTGCGGACGCTCGGCTTCCGGGGCGAGGCATTGCCCAGCATCGCGTCCGTCTCGCGCCTCGAGATCGTGACGCGCGTGCGGGAGGAGCCGGCCGGCACGAGGCTCCTCGTCGAGGGCGGCCGCGTGCTCCGCGAGGAGCCGGTCGGCGCGCCGCCGGGCACCTTCGTCCGCGCCGCCGACCTCTTCTTCAACACCCCGGCGCGCCGCGCCGGTCTGCGCTCGGCCGCGGCCGAGGCGCAGGCTTCGGTGCGCACCCTCGTCCCGCTCGCCCTCGCCTACCCGCAGGTCGCGCTGAGCCTCGTCCACGACGGCCGCGCCGTCTTCCGGACGCCCGGCAGCGGCCGCCTGCGCGACGCCCTCGCCGCCCTCTACGGACCCGACCTCGCCGCGCGCTGCCTGCCGCTCTCCTACGACGCGCCGGGCCTTCGCATCTCCGGGGCGGCGGGCCTCCCCGAGCTTGCGCGCGGCGACCGCCGGCTCCAGACGATCGTCGTGAACGGACACGCCGTCTCGGCGCCCGGCCTGCGCGCCGCCGCGGAGTCGGCGTTCCGGGGCCTTCTGCCTCGCGACCGACGCCCGGTCTTCGTCCTCGTCCTCGAGGTGGACCCGGCCGCGGTCGACGTGAACGTCCATCCGCGGAAGTCGGAAGTCCGGTTCCGGGACGAGCGGGTTGTGGCGCAGGCGGTGGCGGCCGCCCTGCGGGCGGCCCTCGCGTCGCACGACCTCACGCCGGCCTACGGCCTCGGGCCCCGCCCGCGCCCGGCGCCCTCGGGGGACGGTGCGGCCGTCGCCGAAGCCCTCGCGCTCTATGCGGCCGACGCCCCGCCCGCCCGGCCTGCGCGATCGCCACAAGGCGAGGCGGCCGACGGCCGGGAGCGGCCGGCCCGCCTCCCGCCGCTCCGGGTCGTGGGCTGCCTCGACGACGCCTACCTCGTCGCCCTCGGGCCCGACGGCGCCTATTTCGTCGACCAGCACGCCGCGCACGAGAAAGTGCAGTACGAGCGCATCCTCGCCCGCGACGGCCGGGCGGTGGCCGCGCAGTCGCTCGCCCTCCCGATCGTCGTCGAGCTCGACCCGGGCGCCGTCCTCGCGCTCGCCGACTGGTGGCCGCTCCTTGCCGAGCTCGGCCTCTCGGCCGAGCCGTTCGGCGGGGCCAGCGTCGTCGTCCGCTCCGTTCCGGCCGCCTTCGCGCGCGACCCCGAACGGGCCGTCCGCGACTTCTTCGCGCGCCTTCTCGACGAGGAGCGGGCGAGCCTCGCGCTCGGCCGGCCCGAGGAGGTCCGCGCCCAAGCCTTCGCCCGCGCCGCCTGCCGGTCGGCCGTGCGCGCCGGCGAGCGGCTCGCCCCCGACGAGCGCCAGGCCCTCGTCGACGAGCTCCGGCTCCTCGCCGAGCCCCACACCTGCCCGCACGGCCGGCCGACCGTGTGGCGGATCCCGACCGAGGAGCTCGCGCGCCGCTTTGGACGCCGCTGACGGGCGGGATCGGATCCGGATCGGCGCCATCGTCGGCCCGACGGCCGTCGGGAAGTCGGAGCTCGCCCTCGCCGTCGCGCCGGCCGTCCGGGCCGAGATCGTCTCGATCGACTCCACGGCCGTCTACCGGGGCATGGACATCGGCACCGACAAGCCCACGCCGGCGGCCCGGCGCCTTGTGCCGCACCACCTCCTCGACCTCGTCGACCCCGACGATACCTTCACCGTCGCCCGCTTTCGGGAGGCGGCCGACCGCGCCATCCGGGACGTGGCTGCGCGCGGCCGCCACCCGCTCCTCGTCGGCGCCAGCGGCCTCCACCTGCGGGCCGTCTTGCGCGGCTTCCAGTTCCCGGAGGGCGCCCCTACGCCCGAGGAGCGGCGGGCCTGGGAGGAGATCCTCGCCCGCCAAGGGGTCGAGGCGCTCTCCGAGCGCCTGCGCGCGCTCGACCCGGCCGCCTGGGCCGAGGTCGACCGGAAGAACCCGCGCCGGCTGATCCGCGCCCTGGAGCGGGCCACGGCGCGCCGGCGGGCGGGCCACCCGGGCGAGGGCCCGGCCGGCGCCGCAGCCCTCGCGCGCGCCGTACCGCCGCCCTACGATGCGCTCGTCGTAGGGCTCCACATGGACCGCGAGCGGCTCTACCGCCGCATCGCCGAACGCGTCGAGCGCGAGCTTCGCGACGGCCTCGTCGAGGAGGCGCGGAGCCTCCTCGCGCGGTACCCGGCCGACCTCGTCGCCTTCCGGGCGCTCGGCTACAAGGAGGTCATCGGCTACCTGCGGGGCGAGTACGACGAGGAGGGGCTGCGGGCGGTGCTCGTGCGCAACACGCGGCGGCTCGCCAAGAAGCAGTACACGTGGTTCCGGCGCGAGCCGGGCATCCTCTGGCTGGACGTGGGGAAGCGAGGCGACTCCGCCATCCCGACGCTTGTGCGCTGGTTCGATGCCTTCTTCGCATCCGGCGCCCGTCCCGATGCGGAGGAATCGGATCCGGCGCCGTAGACGCCCTCCGTGGCGCCGACTCGGTCACCTGCTCGATCGTGTCACGCGTAGACGAGGAACCATCCAACGGTGGCGCCGGCAAGACCACTGACAATCAGTGCCCAACGTGCCGTCCCTCCCGTTCGCCACGACTGCCCGAGTCCGAAAGCCAAAATGGCACTTATCGCGTAGTGAACCAACGGCGGACCCGGGCGCGCGATCAAGAGACACCATATGGCAAGAAACGCCGCACAACCTCGCGAAAACGCCTCCACAGTCGGTCCGATTGGAAGGCGCCGTCCCACACCGGACTCTACCGAGGCCTCACCACCAGGTCGCCGCCCCCTACCTGCGCGCGCCGTACCGAGCCGCTGCATCGGTGGCGAACCCCCAATCTCCCGACCGAGGTTACCAGACTACCGGGAGCAGGTGTGTCACCGGCTCCCCCTTGAGGA
>JADGHG010000104.1 GCA_019689585.1 Clostridia bacterium | reverse complement strand
CTCGGCCGGGAGATCCTCGCCACCGACCCGCCGGCGGAGGTCAGCCTGGACCTTCTGCGCGAGTGGCATCACGCGAAGGAGCGGCTCCTGCGGATGCTCGGCCGTTCGGGGGAGGCGCCGGGCGACCGGCGCCTCATCGAGCAGATCCTGCGCGAGATGCCGCAGGTCCGGCGCGGCCTTCTGCGCTGCGCCTACCTCGCGACCGTACTCGTGCTCCACTGCCAGGCGGCGGGCCGCGGCGGCGTCGAGCGGGCGCGCCTTCTGCTCGAGGCGGCGCCCCGCGGCGAGTTCGCGCTCGGCGTCTTCGCCGGGGCCGTCGGCGGCCTCGTCGAGCGGGCCGTCTCGCTCGCCTCGGCCGGCCAGCAGTCGGCCCAGGCGCTCGTCCGCCGGCTCGAGCAGGCGATGGCCCGCCTCACGAAGGACGAGGCGCGGCTCCTCTCCGACTTCATCCGGGAAGCGATCACCCGGGCCGCCTGACGGCGTCCGCCGCCCGCTCCATCCACTCCCGCGGGTAGGGCGGGCCGGCGAGGGTCACCCCACCGTCGACGACGAGCGTGTGGCCGTAGACGAACCCGGCCGCCGGTGAGCAGAGGAAGGCGACGGCGGCCGCGACGTCCTCGGGGGTGGTCGGGCGCCCGGTCGGGGTGAGCGCGAAGACGTGCCCCGGCGGTGCTGCGCCGGAGCGCTCGAAGTAGACGTGGGCGCTGTCCGTCTCGAGGCAGCCCGGGTTGACCGCGTTCACGCGGATCCCGTAGGGTGCGAGCTCGCAGGCCAGGTAGGCCACCCAGGCCTCGACAGCCGCTTTCACCGCCCCGAGCGCCGCATAGCCGGGCAGGACGCGCCGGCTGCCGTAGCCCGATACGGCCACGATCGCCCCGCCGCCGCGCGCGCGCATGCGCTCGGCCGCGCGCTTTACCGACCAGGCGAAGCCGCGGAGGTTGAGGCCCAGCGTGCGGTCGATGTGGTAGTCCTGGAGCTCGAGCGTCGGTTTGAAGGCCGTCGCCGCCGCGTTCGCCACGAAGATGTCGAGGCCGCCCAGCCCCTCGTCGACCTCTCGGAACATGCGGTCGATCTCCGCCACCGCCTCGAGGTCGGCCTGCACGGCCAGCGCCCGCCGCCCGAGGCGGCGCGCCCGCTCGGCCACCTCCTCGGCGAGATGGCCGTTCCGTTTGTAGCCGACGGCCACGTCCGCCCCGAGCGCCGCCAGGGTGAGCGCGACCGACCGCCCGATCCCGCGCGAGGCACCCGTGACGAGCGCCACCCGGCCGCGGAAGAGGTCGTCCTTGAAGCTCGCCACCGCCCCCGGCGCGGGGCCGGGCGTCGTCTCAACCATGCCGCCTCGCCACCTCCCGACCGTAGTCGAAGAAGCCCCGGCCGCTCTTCTTCCCGAGCCGCCCCTCGCCGACGAGCCGCTCGAGGGCGGGTGCCGGCTGGAAGGCCGGCCCCTCGTGCACGGCGAGGGCGCGCAGGTTGTCGAGCACGACGTCGAGGCCCACGAGGTCGGCGAGCGCGAGCGGCCCGAGCGGGTAGTGGGCGCCGAGCACGAGAGCCCGGTCGACGTCCTCGGGCCGGAGCCCGCCGGCGTCGAGAAGGCGCGCCGCCTCGTTGATCGCGGCGAGGACGACCCGGCTCACCACCCCGCCCGGCACCCCGCGCACGCGCAGAGGCTCGCGCCCGAGCCGGCGCGCGATGGCCTCGCCCGCCCTCGCCGTCTCCTCGCTCGTCGCCGCGTGGACGTTCACCTCGACGAGCTCCATGCGGAAGACGGGGTGGAAGAAGTGCAGGATCGCCGTGCGCGGAAGCCGCTCGTCCGCGACGAGCGCGAAGATCTCGGGTCCGAGGACCGACGTGTTCGAGAAGAGGAAGGCGTCCGGCGCGAGCGCGAGGTCGAGCTCGGCGAAGACGCGCCGCTTGAGGGCGGGGTCCTCGGGGACGGCCTCGATCACCGCCCGGGCCGGCCGGAGGTCGCGAGGCGACGGGACGACGCGAAGCCGTTCGATCGCGCCGCCCGCCTCCGGCCGGTAGCGGGCCAGCACCTGCCCCACGCGGGTGCGCGCCGCCGCCTCGGGGCCCCGCGTCCAGACGCGGACCTGGAAGCCCGAGGCGAGGGCCAGGGCCGCGATCGAGGCGCCCATCGTGCCCGTGCCGACGACGGCGAGCTCGTCCTCCCCGAGCGCCATCTAGTAGGCCCCCCCGTTCACGTGGAGCACGGCGCCCGTCACGAAGCTCGCGCGCGGCGAGGCCAGGAAGCCGACGCAGCACGCCACCTCGTCGGGCGTGCCGAAGCGGCCGAGCGGCGAGCGCTGTTCCCACAGCCGCCGGTACTTCTCCGGCATGGCGGCCGTCATCGGCGTCTCGATGAAGCCCGGGGCGACCACGTTGACGGTGACGCCCTGGCGGGCGAGCTCCTGGGCGAGCGACTTGGAGAAGCCGATGAGGGCGGCCTTCGAGGCGGCGTAGTTCGTCTGGCCGTAGTTGCCGGTCGCGGCGATGATCGAGGCCAGGTTCACGATGCGGCCCCAACCCTGCATGAACGGGATGGCGGCGCGGCAGGCCGCGACCGTGCCGAAGAAGTTGACGTCGACGACGCTGCGCCAGACGGCCGGGTCGGCCTTCGCGAGCGTCGCGTCCCGGTTGATGCCGGCCGCGTTCACGAGCACGTCCACGCGCCCGCGGAGGGAGAGGGCCTCCTCGACGACGCGCTCGGCCTCCCCCGCGCGCGCGAGGTCGGCCGCCGCCGTCGGGAAGGAGCGGCCCGGATGGCGCGCCGCCAGCTCCCCGGCCAGCGCCTCCGCCACCTCGCGCCGCGTGTGGTAGTGGAGGACGACGTCCGCACCCATCGCCGCCAGCTCGCGCGCCACCGCCTGGCCGATGCCGCCCGAGGCGCCTGTGACGATGGCCGTCCGTCCCGCGAGGGGGGCGTCAGTCAAGGAAGTCGTCCTCCCCGGCCCAGCGCAGCAGGTTCGCGCCGTAGGCGAGCCCGGCGCCGAAGCCGACGAGCGCGACGACGTGGCCCGGCCTCACCTTGCCGAGCCGGACCGCCTCGTGCAGCACCGTGGGGATCGAGGCCGAGCCGGAGTTCCCGCACCACTCGATAACGGTGTGCGTCTTTTCCGGCGGGAGGCCGAGCTCGGCCATGGCCTCCTCGATGAGCCGCAGGTTGGCCTGGTGCGGGATGAGGAAGTCGAGGTCCGGGAGGCCGAGCCCCGCGCGCGCGAGGACCTCGCGCACGGACGAGGTGAGCACCGCGCGGATGAACGTCTTCACGCGGCGACCGTCCATCGTGCAGAGGTGCCGCTTCTTTTCGAACGCCTCCGGGCTGAACGGCTCGCGCGAGCCGCCGGCCGGGACGATGATGGCGTCGGCGTTCGCCCCGTCGGCGCCGTAGTAGTTCGCGAGCACGCCCGTGCCCGGCCGGCTCCGCTTGAGGACGACGGCGCCGGCGCCGTCGCCGAAAAAGGGCGCCATCGTGCGGTCGTCGGGGTCGATGATCTTCGAGTGGATCTCGGCGCCGACGACGAGCGCGTTCCGCACCGTGCCCGTCTGCACGAGCGCCGCGGCCGCCCCGAGCGCGTAGACGAAGCCGGAGCAGGCGTTCTTCATGTCGAGGCAGCCGGCGCGCTCGGCGCCGAGCGCCGCCTGCACGAGGCAGGACGTCGCCGGCATGAGCATGTCGTGGTTCGAGCCGGCGACGACGATGAACTCGAGCTCCTCGGGCGCGAGCCCCGCGTCGGCGAGCGCCTCGCGCGCCGCCGGGATCGCGAGGTCGCTCATCGCCTGGTCGGCGCGCGCGATCCGCCGCTCGCGGATGCCGATCTTCTCGCGGATCCAGGCGTCGGTCGTGTCCATGCGCGCCTCGAGGTCGGAGTTCGTCACCACCACCTCGGGGATGACGGCCCCGACGCCCGCGACGGCTGCCCCGCACGGCGAGGTCTGCATCACATCCCCTCCCCTTCCGCCTCGGCGATGGCCGCCGCCGCGAGACGGGCCTCGCGGGGCGGCAGGAGTTCGAGGGCGCGGATCCCGAAAGGGTCGAGGCGGCGGATCCACGCCGTTTCCTCGGCCGTCGGGGGCGGCGTGCGCCCCGCCTCCGGGAGGCCCGTGACCGGGAAGCCCGTCCGCCGCGTCACCTCCTCGGGCGTCACGCCCTCGAAGAGCGAGTCGGCCACGACCCCCTCGGGGCGGAAGCGGAAGACCCCCAGCGGGGTGACGAGGACCTCGGGCCCGCCCCGGCGCCGGCCGCGACGGCCGTCTTCCGGCGTGCGTCCGGGGGCGCTGCGGAAGTCGACCGCCGCCGGCAGGTGGCGCGGTTCGTGGCGCGGGAGGTAGTAGCGCATCGGGATGTGGCCGGCGTCGTCGGGCAGGCCGCGGCTCCCCACGAGGGCGACCTTCGGCCGGCGCCAGTCGCCGATCGCGCTCAGGTTGGCGCTCCCCGTCGCGTCGACCTGGGCGGGCGAGATCCAGATCGCGAAGCGGCCGCGGAAGACCGAGGCGAAGGCGTCCTCGAGCGCGAAGCGGCCGTCGGCGTGCCGGAGGGCGAGCGCCTCGGCGCGCGCGAGGCTCAGGCGGAAGCCGGAGCCGGGCCACCAGGCCGAGGGGGCGAGCGGGAGGCCGAGGCTGCCGAGCACGACGAGGTCCGGCGCGTAGAGGGCGCGCGCGAGGAGCGCGGCGAGGAGGGCGAGCGGCAACGCCGCCCCGGCGACGCGGTCGTCCCGCATCTCGCGCGCCATGGCGGCCGCGAGCCGGTCGGCGACGCGGAGCGTCTCCTCTGGGATGCGGCTCACCGGCCCCGCCCTCCCCCGGCCCGGCCGGGCGCCGCCCGCGCCGACGGGCGGGCGAGCCGGGCCTCGACCGATTCCAGGTAGTCGATCGCGCCCCGGACGTCGAGGTCGGCGAAGGGCGGCGAGGCCGTGAAGCAGCTCCCGCCGGGGGCGGGCACCACGCCCGTCACCTCGGCCGCGAGGAAGAGCGCGGGGCCCGGCACCTCCCCCGGCCCGACGAGCTCGTCGCAGGTGACGAAGAGCTCGTCTGCGGCGAGGCCGACGAGCCGGTCCGCGTATGGGTCGCCGGGCACGAAGGCGGTGCCGTCCTCGCGCGCGAAGGGTACGTGGACGATCGCGACGGCCGGAGCGAGCGCCGGCACGACGGCGACCGGCTCGTGCGGCGCGTACGGCGAGCGCACCTCGGCAAGCGGCGCTGTGCGGGCCAGATCGCCCGTCGCCGGGCCGGGGAGCGGGTGGAAGGGCAGGCCGAGGACGCCGGCGCGCAGGCCGGCCAGGATCGCGAACTCGCTCCACTCCTCGACCTCGATCGCGCCTTCCTCCCGCGCCCGCCGAAAGGCCGGCGCGACGCCGAGGAACTCGAAGCCGACGTACGAGAAGACGACGCGCCGGACGAGTCCGGCTAGGACCAATAGGTCGACCTCGGGCCCGCCGAGGGGCGCGAGGAGGCGAAGATCGGGTACGGCCGCCTCCGCGATCGCCTCGGCGGCGCGAAGCGGCTTGCGGTGGAGGCCCGAGCCGCCGAAGGCGACGAGGCGCCCGGCCTTCGACGCCTCGCGCACCCGGGCCGCGACATCCGTCAAGGAAGCGAGCATCGCGGGGCGACTTCGTGCCGGGGATCGGCCCGCCTCCCGGCGCAAATCCCAAAATTGCGGCCCGGAACCCGTAGAATCCCAAATTTGCGGGCCGGCGCAGGGATCGCGCCGGGAGGCCGCGCAAGAGCGGGACCGTGGAGCCGACGGACGTGACGCTCGAGCGGATGGACGGCGTGGCCGTCGTGCGGCTCGGCACGGGTCTCCGCCGGAACGCGCTCTCGCTCGCCTCGCTGGCACGGCTTACGGCGGTCGCCCGCCGGCTGGCGGCCGGCGCCGAACCGTCCCTGGGCGCCGCGGTGCTCACGGCGCGCGGCCCCGACTTCTCGAGCGGGGCCGACCTCGCCGAGGTGCTCGCGGCCCGCTCCGACCCGGAGGCCTACATCGGCCGCGTCCAGGAGGCGGTCGCCGCCTGGGCGGAGCTCCCCTGCCCGACGGTCGC
>JADGHG010000103.1 GCA_019689585.1 Clostridia bacterium | reverse complement strand
GCGTTCGTCGGGCGCGGGAGGGAAAGGGCGCGCGTGACGGTGCGGAAATCGGCGTAGCGCACCTTGAGCGTCAGCGTCTGGCCCAGGATCCCCTCCTCGCGGAGGTCGCAGGCCAGGTCCTCGGCGAGGCGCGAGAGCTCGGCGAGGCAGGCCTCGCGGCCGCGGATGTCGCGCGGGAAGGTCTCCTCGCGTCCCGACGACTTGCGCTGCCGCTCGGGCGTGACCGGGCGGTCGTCGACGCCGCGGCAGAGGAGATGGAGCTCCCAGCCCCAGGCGCCGAGCTGGGCATAGAGCCGCACCGGCCGCTCGGCCGCGACCGCGCCCGCCGTCGCGTAGCCGAGGGCCCGGAGCCTCTCGGCCGTGCGCGGCCCGACGCCCGGGACGCGCTCGATGGGAAGCGTCCGGAGGACGGCGGCCGCCTCCTCCTCGTCCCACACCGTGAACCCGTCCGGCTTCCGCCAGTCGCTCGCGAGCTTGGCGAGGAACTTGTTGGCGGCGAGGCCGACGGAGACGGTCACGCCCACCTCGCGCGCGATCTCCTGCTTGACGCGCCGCATGGCCGCGACCGGATCCTCGCCCCCGGAAAGGCGAGAGAGGTCGAGATAGGCCTCGTCGAGGCCGACCGGCTCGACGAGGTGCGTGACGCGCCGGAAGATGTCGCGCATCTTTCGGCTCGCCTCGGCGTAGCGCGGGAAGTCCGGCGGCAGGAAGACGGCCTCGGGGCACAGCCTCCGCGCCTCGGCAGCCGGCATGGCCGAGCGGATGCCGTACCGCCGCGCCACGTAGTTCGCCGTCGAGACGACGCCGCGGCCGTCGGGCGAACCGCCGACGACGACGGGCCGGTCGACGAGCTCGGGCCGGTCGCGGATCTCGATCGAGGCGAAGAAGGCGTCGGCGTCGACGTGCGCGATGCGGCGCCGGCCCATCGGTTCAGGGGGCGCTGGAGAGGGCCAGGCGGATCGCGTTCAGAAGAAGGAGCGCGACGAGGATGACGACCCACCAGCGCAGCCCGCGCGCCCAGGCGAAGCGGCCCGGACCGCGCGCCGCCGCGCGCGCCTCCCGGCGGGCGCGCACGTCGATGCGCCGAAAGCGCTGGAGGCGCCGCTCCTCGTCGCGCCGCCGCCGGTCGCGCTCGCGCCGGTACTGGGCGAGGTCGGTCACCTGCCGGCTCATGGCACCATTCTAGCCCAGCGGCTCTGGCGGCGGCTGCGCCCGGCGCGTCAGAATGGCGCCTGGGACTTCGGACATCGGTCGACGGGAGCGTGATCGGGCGTGGCGGAGGGCCGACGGGACGGTCGGGTCGGGCGGCTTCGCGAGAAGGTGAAGGAGCTCGGGTGGCGGGCGGCTTTCCTCTCGCCGGGGGACGACCTCCGCTACGTGGCGGGCTTCACGCCCACGCCGGACGAGCGGCCGGCCTACCTCGTCGTGACGGCCGAGCGAGCTGGGTTTCTCCTGCCGGCGCTGAACCGCGCCCAGGCCGAGACCGAGACCGACCTGCCCATCGTGAGCTACGGCGACGACGAAGCTCCGGCGGGAGCCCTCCGGCGCCTCTGCGCCGAGCTCGGCGTCGACGCCTCGGGCGTGTTCGGGGTCGGCGACACGACGCGCGCCGACTTCCTCCTCCTCCTGCAGTCCGTGCTCCCCGAGGCGCAGTGGCAGCCGGCGAGCCTCGCCGTCGCGCCGCTGCGCATGGTGAAGGACGCCGAGGAGATCGCGCGGCTCGAGCGGGTCGCGCGCGTGACCGACCGGGTCGTCGAAGCGGGGCTTGGCGCCCTCTCGCCCGGCCGCACGGAGCGCGAGGTGGCGCACGCCATCCGCGACGCCTTCCTCCGCGAGGGCGCCGAGGAGATCCTCTTCCTCGGCGTCGCGAGCGGCCCCAACACGGCCTTCCCCCACCACCACACGAGCGACCGCCGGCTCGAGGCGGGCGACGCCGTGTGGCTCGACATCGGCTGCCGGATCGACGGGTACGCCTCGGACATCACCCGCATGGCGATCGTCGGTCCCGGCCCCGACGGGTACGCCGAGATCCACGCGATCGTGGCCCGGGCCGTCGAGGCCGCCTTCCAGGCTGCCAGGCCGGGCGCACCGCTCGCCGAGGTCGACCGGGCCGCGCGGCGGGTCATCGAGGAGGCCGGCTACGGCGAGGCCTTCGTCCACCGGACGGGCCACGGCCTCGGCCTCTCGGGCCACGAGCTCCCGTCGGTGCACGGAAAGAACGAGACGCCGATCGAGCCGGGCATGGTCTTCACGATCGAGCCGGGCGTCTACCTCCCCGGCCGGTTCGGCGTGCGCATCGAGGACGTCGCGGTCGTGGGGCCAGACGGCGCCCGGCGGCTTTCCCGCCTTTCGCGCGACGCCTTCCGCGTCCCTGCCTCCCCCGGGGGCAGCGAGGCCGCCCGGGCCGGCCGCCGGCTGTGATCCCCCGCTACACGCGGCCGGCGATGGCGGCCGTGTGGTCGCCCCTCCGGCGCTACCGCCTCTGGCTCGAGGTCGAGCTGGCCGCGATGGAGGGATGGGCCGAGATCGGCGTCATCCCGCGCGAGGCCGTCCTCGCCGTCCGGGAGAGGGCGCGCATCGCGGCCCGGGGCGATCCGGCCGGGGGCGTGACGGTCGAGCGCATCGAGGAGATCGAGCGCGAGGTCCACCACGACCTGATCGCGTTCACGACGGCCGTCGCCGAGGCCGTCGGCGAGCCGGCGCGCTGGTTCCACTACGGCCTCACCTCGAGCGACGTCGTCGACACGGCTCAGGCCCTCCAGCTGCGGGAGGCGGCCGACCTTCTGCTCGCCGGGCTCGACCGGCTTTTGGCGGCGCTCGCCGAGAAGGCGCGGGCCTTCAAGGACCAGGTCGTGATCGGCCGGACGCACGGCGTCCACGCCGAGCCCACGACGCTCGGCCTCAAGTTCGCCTCGCTCCACGCGGAACTCGCCCGCGGGCGCACGCGGCTCGAGCGCGCGCGCGAGGCCGTCAGCGTCGGCCAGATCTCGGGCGCGGTCGGGACCTACGGCGACGTCGACCCGCGCGTCGAGGCGCACGTCTTGCGGAAGCTCGGCCTGCGGCCGGAGACGGTGGCGACGCAGGTCGTGGCCCGCGACCGGCACGCCGAGTTCCTCTGCGCGCTCGCGGTCGTCGGCGGGGGCGTCGAGCGGCTCGCCGTCGAGGTGCGCCACCTCCAGCGCACCGAGGTGCGCGAGCTGGAGGAGCCGTTCCGCCCCGGCCAGAAGGGTTCGTCCGCCATGCCGCACAAGCGGAACCCCGAGAAGTGCGAGCGGCTCACCGGGCTCGCGCGCCTCCTTCGCGCCTACGCGCAGGCCGCGCTCGAGGACCAGGCGCTCTGGCACGAGCGCGACATCAGCCACTCGAGCGTCGAGCGCGTCGTCCTGCCCGACGCGACGATCGTGCTCGACTACATGCTCGACCTGGCGACGACGGTCGTGGCGGGCCTGCGCGCCTACCCGGAGAACATGCGCCGCAACCTCGAGCTCACGGGCGGGCTCGTCTTCTCGCCCCGCGTGATGCTCGCGCTCGTCGAGCGGGGGCTCTCGCGCGAGCGGGCCTACGCGATCGTCCAGGCCGAGGCCATGGCCGCCTGGGAAGGCGGCCCGACGTTCGCCGAGCGGATCCGCCGCCACCCGGAGGTGCGCGCCCGCCTCAGCGACGAGGAGATCGAGGCCTGCTTCGACCCCCGGCCCTACCTCCGCCACGTCGACTTCATCCTGCGCCGGGCCGGCATCCTTCCCGAGGGCGAGGAGGGATAGCGAGCTGCGCCTTCCCGCCGTCGGCTTCCACGACTTCTGCCGGAAGGCGGACGAGATCGTCGACAGCCTCCCCGCCGCGCTCCTCCGGGGGCTGAACGGCGGCGTCCAGGTCGACCGGCAGGCGCGTCGGCGGCCGGACGACCCGCCCGGCGTCTACCTCCTCGGCGAGTACGTCGTCGACCCGTACGTGGGCCGGCTCGTGCTCATCTACTACGGCTCCTTCCGACGCGTCTTCGCGGACGACCCCAAGGAGGTCTGGCTGCGCGAGCTCGATGCGACGATCCGCCACGAGCTGCGCCACCACGTCGAGGACCTGGGCGGCCTCGACGACCTGAACGAGGAGGACCGGAGGGAGCTCCTGCGCCTCTGGCAGGAGGCGAGGGAGCTCGAGGAGCCCGAGGCTCGCCGGGCGGACGAGGACGGCGAGGGACCGGCCGACCGCTCCTTCCGGGCCGATCCCCGGCCGTAGCCCCCGGGCCGCCTTGGGGCGCCCCGGCAGGTGCCCTCTCCCCGGCGGCGAACGTCAAGGGGTACGCACACGGGACGAGACGGGGGGTCGGCGGATGGACGGCAGGCGGGCGAAGCGATGGCTCTTCGGGTTCGTCACGGCGCTTCTCCTCACGGCCGCCGCCTGCGGCGGGGGCGGCGGCCAGCCGCCCGGCGGCCGGTCGGAGGCGCCCCCGAGCGAGTCGGAGGCGACCGGCGAGTTCTCCCCCCAGGAGACGGTCGTCGCCGCGACCGACATCAGCGACGCCGTCACGCTCGACCCCCAGGTCGCGTTCGAGTTCTCGAGCGTGGGCGCCGACGTGCTCCTCTACCAGCGGCTCGTCCAGTTCCCGATCGGGGACATGACGCAGGTCGTCGGCGACGCCGCCTCGAGCTGGGACGTCTCCGACGACGGCCTCCACTGGACGTTCCACCTGAAGCACGGCCAGAAGTTCTCGAGCGGGAACGAGCTCACGTCGGCCGACGTCGTCTACACCTTCCAGCGGGTCGTCCACATCGAGAACGACCCGGCCAGCTGGCTCATCACCCAGATGGGGATCACGAAGGACAACGTCGACCAGGTCGTCACGGCGCCCGACCCGTACACGGTGCAGATCGACCTGCCCCAGCCCTTCAGCCCGGGCGCCTTCCTCGCCGTCCTCGCCAACCCGGTCGCGGGCATCGTCGACAGCCAGACGGTGAAGGCCCACGAGTCGAACGGCGACTGGGGGAGCGGCTGGCTCTTCGACCACTCGGCCGGGAGCGGACCGTACGTCCTGAAGCAGTGGACGAAGGACGACCGCATGGAGTTCGTGCCGAACCCCGAGTACGCGGGCCAGGCGCCCTCGATCAAGCACGTCGTGTGGCTCAACGTGCCCGAGTCGGCGACGCGCCTCGACATGCTGAAGGCCGGCTCGGCCGACATCGCCGAGGGGCTCTCCTTCGCCCAGGTCGAGAGCGTCCAGAACGACCCCTCGTTCAAGGTCTTCAAGCAGCCCGACCAGTCGATGGTCTACCTGGGGATGGGCGTGAACACGGTGCCGGCCTTCCAAAAGAAGGAGGTCCGGCAGGCCGTGAAGTACGCGATCGACTACCAGGGCATCGTCGACCAGCTCCTGCACGGCTTCGCCGAGCCTCTGCAGGGGATCATCCCGAAGGGCGTCTTCGGCTACACGGACAAGGTCTTCTTCCAGCGCGACGTCGAGAAGGCCAAGTCCCTCATGAAGGCCGCCGGCTACGGCGACGGCTTCACGGTCGAGATGCTCGTGCCGGTCGGCACCGTCGCCGGCGGCGTGCCGGCCGCCTCGCTGGCGAACGTCCTGAAGTCGAACCTCGCCGACATCGGCATCACGGCGAACATCCGCCAGCTCGAGTCGGGCGAGCTCTACACGCGCTACCGCGGCCACGAGGCCCAGCTCGTCCTCGCGCAGTGGGGCATGGACTACCCCGACCCGCAGGACTTCGCCGGGCCGTTCGCCGAATACTCGCAGCAGTCCCTCATCTGGCGGCTCCAGGACAACGACCCTGAGCTCGAGGCGCTCGGGAACCAGGCGGCCACCTTGCAGAACACGCCCGAGCGTCAGGCGCTCTACGACCAGCTGAACGAGCTCGAGGCAGAACAGGGGCCGTTCGCGATCATGTATCAGCCCGACGTCGTCTTCGTCTACCGCGCCGACCTCGGCAACTTCCAGTGGGACCACGTGAACGGCATCGGGTACTGGGTGATGACGAAACAGTAGACGACGGCCGCGGGCGGGCCGCGGCGGGCGGGGGCGCCCCCTGTCTATTATACACATCACCGAGCC
>JADGHG010000102.1 GCA_019689585.1 Clostridia bacterium | reverse complement strand
CCCGGCCCCCGTCCCAGGGCGCCCCGCGCTCGCGGAGTTCGGCGAGGATGCGGCGGTCCTCCTCGCTGAGCTCGGCCCGCTCGAGGAGGTCCGGCCGGCGGCGGAGCGTCCGTTCGAGCTGGGCCCGCCGCCGCCAGCGGGCGATCCGGCCGTGGTCGCCCGTGAGGAGCACCTCCGGCACCGAGAGGCCGCGCCAGACGCGGGGCCTCGTGTACTGCGGCCACTCGAGCAGCCCGCCCGCGAACGACTCCTCCTCCGCCCCGAGCGGCGCGCCGAGGGCGCCCGGCAGATGGCGGGCCACGGCGTCGACGACGACCATGGCCGCCAGCTCGCCCCCGGAAAGGACGTAGTCGCCGATCGAGACCTCGTCGTCGACGAGGAGCTCGCGCACGCGCTCGTCGACGCCCTCGTAGCGGCCGCAGACGAGGGCGAGGTGGGGCTCGCGGGCGAGCTCGCGCACGAGCCCGTCCTCGAGCCTCCGCCCCTGCGGCGAGAGCAGAAGCACCCGCACGCGGCCCAGGGCCTCGGCCCGGATCCGGTCGACCGCCCGGCCGATCGGCTCGGGCTTCATCACCATGCCCGGCCCGCCGCCGAACGGGTAGTCGTCGGTCGTCCGGTGCCGGTCGTCGGTGAAGTCGCGCAGGTCGATCACGCGGAGCTCGAGGAGGCCCCGCTCGCGCGCCCGGGCGACGACGCCGTAGGCGAACGGCCCCTCGAACATGCCCGGCATCACCGTGAGGATGTCGACCTTCACGCGTCCTCCCCCTCGCCCGGGAGGAGGCCCCGGGGCAGGCGGAGCCGGATGCGCCCCAAGGCCGGCTCGACCGCCAGGACGATCGAGCGCACGGCCGGCACGAGCACCTCCCCGAACGGCCCCCGGACGACGTAGACGTCGTTCGCCGGCGTCGACACCACCTCGGCCACCTGGCCGAGCTCGCGCCCGCCTTCGTCGAGGGCCTTGAGCCCGACGACCTCGTGCACGTACCAACGGCCCGCCGGAAGCGGGGGCAGGCTCGCCGCCTCGACCCAGAGCGACCGGCCGCGCAGCGCCTCGGCCGCGCTGCGGCTCTCGAGGCCGCGCAGGCGGACGAGCCAGAGCCCGCCGCGGGCCGGCCGCGCGGCTAGGACGGCCGTGGGCCAGCCCGGATCGTCCCCGTCGCGGGCGACGACGACAGCCCGCCCCGGCAGCCGCTCCGGGAAGTCGCTCTCGAGCGCGACCCGCACCTCGCCCCGGAGCCCGTGGGGGGCGACGATGCGGCCGAGCGAGACGCGAAGGGTCATGCGCGCCGGTCGGGCACCTCGACCCGGACGCGCCGCTTCTGCCGGTGGCCGGCCACCCGCGCCAGCTGGCGGATGGCCTGGATGGTCCTGCCCTGCCGGCCGATGACCTTGCCGAGGTCCGCCTGGGCGACGAGGAGCTCGACCAGAAGCGTCTCGCCCTCTTCCGTCTCCCGCACGCCGACCGCGTCCGGGTAGTCGACGATGCTGCGCGCGAGGAAGGCGACGAGGTCGCCGACGCGGCTCACTCGGCCATCTCCTCCCGGCCCGCGGCCTCGGCCCCGGCCTTCGCGTAGAGCCCCGCCTTCGACAGCAGAGCCCGCGCCGTGTCGGACGGCTGGGCGCCCTTCTGGATCCAGTACCGGGCCCGCGCCTCGTCGATGCGGACGACGGCCGGCTCGGCCGCCGGGTCGTAGTAGCCGATCTCCTCGATGACGCGCCCGTCGCGGGGCGCGCGCGAGTCGGCGACCACGAGCCGGTAGAACGGCCGCTTCTTCGCCCCCATGCGGCGGAGGCGGATGCGGACTGCCATGCCCCTCACCTCCTTCGTCGCCCAGGGCGGCGCGCCCCGCCCCCGAAGGCGGGGGCGGGCGCCCCGCCGCGCACCATCGCGGCCATCAGGCGGCGCGCCTCCTCGAACTGGCGCAGGAGCCGGTTGACCTCCTCGACGCCCACCCCGGCGCCGCGCGCGATGCGCCGCTTGCGGCTCGCGTCGAGGATCTCGGGCCTCCGCCGCTCCTCGGGCGTCATCGACCGGATGACGGCCTCGCTCCGCCGCCAGGCGCGCTCGTCGGGCACGGCGGCCTCCGGCGCGGGCAGGCGCCGCAGACCGGGGAGGAGCGCCAGGAGCTCGTCGAGGCGCCCCAGCCGGCGCACCTCCTGCATCTGCGCGAGGAAGTCCTCGAGCGTGAAGCGGTCCTCCCGCACCTTGCGCACGACCTCCTCGGCGCGCCTTCGGTCGAGGGCCTCGGCCCGCTCGAAGAGCGAGCGCACGTCGCCGAGGCCGAGGATGCGCGAGGCCATCCGCTCCGGGTGGAAGGGCTCGAGGTCCTCCGGCCGCTCCCCCGTGCCGACGAACCGGATCGAGAGCCCGACGGCCGCGCGCAGCGAGAGCGCGGCCCCGCCGCGGGCGTCGCCGTCGAGCTTGGCGAGGATGGCGCCCGTGAGCGGCACGGCCTCTTGGAACCCGGCGGCGGTCGCGACCGCGTCCTGACCGGTCATGGCGTCGAGGACGAGGAGCGTCTCGTGGGGGGCGGCGGCCTCGTGCACGCGGCGGATCTCCTGCATGAGGGCCTCGTCGCGGGTGAGGCGGCCGGCCGAGTCGACGACGACCGCGTCGGCGCCGAGCCGGCGCGCCTCGCGGAGGCCGGCTCGCGCCACCTCCTCGGGCGTCTCCGCCCCGCCTCGGAAGACGTCGACCCCGACCTTCTCGCCGAGCCGGCGGAGCTGCTCCGCCGCCGCCGGCCGGGCCAGGTCGGCCGCCACGAGGAGCGGCCTCTGGCCGCGCCTCCGGAGGTGGAGCGCCAGCTTGGCCGCCGTCGTCGTCTTGCCCGAACCCTGGAGGCCGACGAGGAGGACCACGAGGGGCGGCCGCGGCGGGACGGCGAGCCTCGGGGCGCCCTCGCCGCCGAGGAGCTCCGTGAGCTCCTCGTAGACGATCTTCAGGACCTGCTGGCCGGGCGTGAGGCTTTCCATCACCTCGGCGCCGACGGCCCGCTCGCCGACCCGGCGCACGAAGTCGCGCGCGACGCGGAAGTGGACGTCGGCCTCGAGAAGCGCGAGGCGGATGTCGCGCAGCGCCGCCTCGACGTCTTCGGGCGTGAGCCGGCCTCGCTTGCGGAGCCGTCCTAGGACGGCGCCAAGCCGTTCGCCGAGGAGCTGGAACGAGGGACTCGCCCCCTTGTGCGCCTCAGTCCTCGAGGAGCTCGTACACGAGCCGCTCGGCTCGCATGAGGGCCGCGTAGGCGTCGGCCGCGCGGCGAGAGGGTACCTGGGCCGCGCCCTCGCCGCCGCCGGCGTCCTCTCGAGCGGCGCCGGGCCCTTCGCTCGCCTCGAGGAGCACCTCGAGCCACATGGTCTTCAGCCGCCCGAGCTCCCGCGCCAGCTCGCCGAGCTTCCGGCGCGTGCGCTCGTACCGGCGCACGACCCCCAGCTCGCGCTCGAAGCGCAAAAGCTGCGCGCGCGAGCGGCGCAAGGCGTCGTGCACCGCTTGGCGGCTCACGCCCTCGTTCTCGGCGATCTCGCCGAGGGAGAGGTCGAGGTGGAGGTGCTGCTCGACGAGGTCGCGCTGGCGCGCGCTCAGAAGGCCTCCGTAGACGTCGTAGAGGAGCGCCAGCTCCTCTCGTTCGGCAAGGCCGCTCCGCGCCATGGCCGCCACCTCCTGGGCCGCCGACGCCAGTCTGCCGGCTCCTCGGCCGGATGTCAAGTCGCATCGCTTTACGGCCGCGCGTCCGGCCCGGTGGAGGCCGGGCCCGTCCGGCCGCCCGCGCGCGGATCGAGGAAGAGGGCCTCCGCGAACGACTCGGCGTCGAAGGGGCGGAGGTCCGCGAGCCCCTCGCCGAGGCCCACGAACCGGACCGGGAGCCCGAGCTCGTCGGCGATCGCGAGCGTCACGCCGCCCTTCGCCGTGCCGTCGAGCTTCGTGACGACGAGCCCCGTGAGCCCGAGGGCGGCGTGGAAGCTCCGCGCCTGCGCGAGCCCGTTCTGCCCAGTCGGCGCGTCGATGACGAGGAGGATCTCGTGGGGCGCGCCCGGCTTCGCGCGCCCCGCGACGCGCGCGACCTTGCCGAGCTCCGCCATGAGGTCGCCCTTCGTGTGCAGCCGGCCGGCCGTGTCGACGACGACGGCGCCGCGCCCGCGCGCCTCGGCCGCCCGGATCGCGTCGAAGACGACGGCCGCCGGATCGCCGCCCTCGGCCTGGCGGACGAGGTCGCAGCCGATCCGCTCGGCCCAGATCCGAAGCTGCTCGGCGGCGGCGGCGCGGAAGGTGTCGGCCGCGGCCAAGACGGGCGCCTGGCCGGCCTCGCGCAGGCGGTAGGCGAGCTTGGCGGCCGTCGTCGTCTTGCCGCTCCCGTTCACGCCCACAAGGAGCACGACCGTCGGTGGCTCGGCCGCCAGGCGCAGGCCCGTCCGCGGGTCGGGCTCGCCTTCGGCTGCGCCGGGCCGGCCCGTCCCGGCTTCGGAAAGGCGCCGCGCGGCGGCCCGGGCGAGGAGCTCGGGCAGGCGCGCGGCGTCGCGCAGGCCCAGCCGTCGCGCCTCCTCCCGCACGGCGGAGACGAGCGCCGCGCTCGTCCTCGGCCCGCAATCGGCGGCGACGAGGATCTCGAAGAGCTCCTCGTAGAGGGATTCGTCGAGGGCCCGGCCGGTGAGGAGGCCCTGGATGCGCCCCCCGAGCCTTTCGCGCGTCCGGGCGAGATGCGCCTTGAGTCGTTCGAGGATCGAGCCGCTCACGCACGCCCCCCTCCCCGCCGGGCTAGCGCCCGGCCTCCCTCGCCTCGCCCCGGGCCCCTTCGAGCGAGACGGACACCACCTGGCTCACGCCGGCCTCCGACATCGTGACGCCGAAGAGCCGGTCCGCCACCTCCATCGTGCCCTTCTGATGCGTGATGACGAGGACCTGCATCCGCTCCGCCTGCTGCCTTAGAAGCTCGCCGAAGCGGGCGACGTTCGCCTCGTCGAGCGCGGCGTCGATCTCGTCGAGGAGGCCGAAGGGGGCGGGCCGCACGCGCAGGAGCGCGAAGAGGAACGCGATCGCCGTAAGGGCCCGCTCGCCGCCCGAGAGGAGCGAGAGGCGGTTCGTGCGCCGGCCGGGCGGCTGGGCGAGGATGTGGAGGCCCGGCGGCTCGGCCGCGCCGTCGGGCGGGACCGCCGGATCGGCGCCGGGGCCGGCGGCCGCGCGGGGCGGGTCGAGGACGAGGTCGGCCTCGCCGCCGCCGAAGAGCTCGGCGAACGTCTCGCGAAAGGCCTGGCGCACCTCGCCGAGCGTCTCGCGGAAGCGCGCCTCCATGGCCTGGGCGACGGACTCCGCGAGCTCGTCGAGGGCGCGGAGGGCGTCCTCGAGGTCGCCCGCGAGCGAGGCGAGCTCCTCGTGGCGCGCCCGCTCCTCCTCGTAGCGGGCGACCGCCTCGGCGTCGACCGAACCGATCTTCGCGAGCTCGGCGCGCAGGGCCAGTAGCCGCCTCTCGGCGCCGGGGTCGGTGACGGGCTCCGTGCGGGCGAGCTCGGCCGCTTCGACGCCGTAGAGCTCCTTCGCGCGCCCGAGCACCGCGTCCCGGCGCGCCTCCGCCCGCGCGAGCGCGAGCTCCGCCTCGTGGACGGCCTCGGCCGCCTCGCGCAGGGCCTCCTCGAGCGAGGCCCGCTCGGCCTCGAGCTCGGCGAGCGCCGCCTGCGCGCGCAGCCGGGCCTCCCTGGCCCGGCGGAGCGACTCCGCCTGCGCCTCGGCCTCGGCCTCCCGCTCCCGGGCCTCGGCTTCGAGGCGCGCCACCTCCGCATCCAAGGGCGCGAGCGCGGCCCGGAGCGCGGCGAGCGAGGCGTCGAGCTCCCCCTCCTCGCGTCGTCGCTCCTCCGCCTGGGCCTCGGCCCGCCGCGCCGCCTCCTCGGCCGAGGCCCTGCGGGCCTCCACCTCGGCAAGGCGCCGGGCGGCCGCCAGCTCCGCCTCGGCCGCCTGGGCCAGCTCGGCCTCCCAGCGCTCCGCCTCGCGCTCGGCCGCCTTCGCCCGGCTTTCGGCCCCCCGCCGGCGCGCCCGCGCCTCCTCCGCCGGGGCCGCCTGGCCCGGCGCGCCCTCGGGCGCCCCGGCCCTCTCGCGGGCGCGCCGGGCCAGGGC
>JADGHG010000101.1 GCA_019689585.1 Clostridia bacterium | reverse complement strand
ACGACGGTCGAAGGCCCCGGCGCCGACGTCATGGCCGGCGTGCGGGAGGCGCTCGCCCGGCTTGCGCTCCTTTCCGGCCGCCCGCTCCTCGAGGGCGGCGAGCTCGTCATGCCGGAGTCGGGCGGCGCGGGCGTCGACGCCGTCCTCGTCACCTCGAGCGCGGCGGGCGGACTGCAGATGCTCTGCGCCGGCGTCGTGCGCCAGCTCACGGCCGAGAGCGCCGAGCGAGCCGCGCTCGGCGCGGGGGCCATCGTGACGGACGTGGTCGCGCTCGACACGGCCGACGACCCCCTGGCCGCGATCCAGCGCGTCCGCGACCTGCGGCCGGACATCGTCCTCCTGGCCGGCGGCACGGACGAGTCCGACCCGACCCCGGTCGTGCGCCTCGCCGAGTGGATCGCCGCGGCGCGGCCCACCTCGCGCACGGGCGGCGGGCCGGTACCCGTCGTCTTCGCCGGGAACCGGGCGGCGCGCCCCTGGGTCGAGCGCGCCTTCGACGGCGTCGCGCCCGTCGTCGTCACCGACAACGTCCGCCCCGACCTCGCGACCGAGAGGACGGAGACGGTCCGAGAGGTCGTCCACGAGCTCTTCCTCGACCACGTGATGAAGCACGCCCCCGGCTATGAGGGGCTCGTCCGCCTGGCGGGCGACGCCATCGAGCCGACGCCGCGCGCGGCCGGACGGCTCCTCGAGGCGGTCGCGGCGCGCTATCGCGCGAACGTGCTCGCCTTCGACATCGGCGGCGCCACGACCGACGTGTTCTCCGTCGTCGACGGCCGCTTCCACCGGAGCGTGAGCGCCAACTTCGGCATGAGCTACAGCGCCGCGCACGTACTCGAGACGGCCGGCCTCGAGAACGTCCTGCGCTGGCTCCCGGACTGGGACGAGCCCGACCGGCTCGTCGACCTCGTGTACGAGAAGTCGGTGCGCCCGACGACCGTGCCCGAGGAGCCCGACGAGCTCGCGTGGGAACAGGCGCTCGCGCGCGAGGCCATCCGGCTCAGCTTCGAGCATCACCTGCAGGTGGCGGTGACGCTGAAGGGCGTCCGCCAGGAGCGGTCGTTCGACGACGTCTTCCGCCAGGAGCCGACCGGCCGGCCGCTCGTCGCGCCGGGGCGCATCGACGTGCTCGTGGGGAGCGGCGGCGTGCTCTCGCACGCGCCCGAGCCATGGCAGGCGCTCGCGATCCTCGTCGACGCCGTCCGGCTGGGAGGCGTCTTCCGCGTCTACCTCGACGAGTTCTTCCTCCTCCCGCACGCGGGCAGCGTCGCGCGCCACGACGCCGAGCTGGCCCGAAGGCTCTGGTTCCGCTACGGCCTGCGCCCGCTCGCGACCTGCGTCGTCGCGTGGGGCCGCGCCGCCCCGGGCCAGCCGGCCTTCGACGTCGTGCTCGAGGGCGCGGGCGTGCGCCAGCGCCTCGCCCTCCGCTGGGGGGACGTGCGGCGCCTGGCGCTCGCGCCGGGGTCCGAGGTCGCCGTTGACCTGCGGCCGCGGGGCGGCGTCGACGTGGGCGCGGGCCCCGGCCGGCCGCGCAAGGAGGTCCTGCGCGCGGGCGAGCTCGGGCTCGTCTTCGACGCGCGCGGCTGCCCCATCCGCTGGCCGCAAGAAGCCCTAGGGGCGGGGCCGGCGGCGGCGGCCCGGGCCTGGCGCGACGCGTTCGCCGGTGCCGGCCTGGCCGCGCCTCCCCACGAGAGGCCGGCCGCCTCCTTCGGGGCGGGTCTCGCGTGACCGGCGCGCTTCCGCTCCTCGAGGTGGGCGCGCTCCGGCACGCGCGCGCGCTCCCGGCGGAGGGCGAGGTGCTCGTGCGCGAGGGGGATCTCGTCGCGCCCGACGACGTCGTGGCCGAGACGGAGTTCCTGCCGGCCTCGCCCTACTTCGTCGACCTGCGCTCGCTGCTCCGCCTCCGCGAGTGGGATCGCGAGGCCGGGCCCGGCTTCGTGCTGAAGCGGCCGGGCGATCGCGTCGAAAAGGGCGAGGTCGTCGCCCGCCGGCGCGCCGGGCTCTTCGGCGAGGCCGTCGAGGCCGAGAGCCCGGTCGCCGGGACCGTCGAGTGGGTGTCGACGGCCCGCGGGGAGATGATGATCCGCGAAGACGCGCGCTCGGCCGAGGAGGTCATAGCCGTCAACGTCGCGCGTCGGCTGGGCGTCTGGCCCGCGAGCGTGCCCGGCTACCTGCAGGTGCGGGAAGGACAGGAGGTGCGGGCCGGGGGGCTTCTCGCCGCCCTGCCCTCGGGCCTCGGCATCGAGGCCGTGTACGCGCCCGTCGCCGGTCGCGTCGAACGCGTCGACCCGGGGACGGGGATCGTCTACATCGTCCGGCCGAGCCGCGTCCGGCGGCTCCAGGCGGCGTACGGCGGACGGGTCGTCGCCGTCGAGCCCGGCCGTTCGCTCACGATCGAGACGGACGGCCTGCGGGTGTGGGGCGCGTTCGGCGCGGGCCGCCTCACCTGGGGCCCGCTCGTCGCGGCGTCGCCGGACGCGGCGGTGGCCGGGGGCGAGGAGCCGGAGCCCGGTTGGCGCGGCGCGGTCGTCTTCGTGCCCGGCTTCGCGGACGCCGCCCTCCTGCGCCGGGCGAGGGCCTCGGGCGCCCGGGCCGTCGTCTCTGGCTCGGCGAGCGCGAGCGCCCTCGCGGCCCTCTGGGGCCGGCCGCCCGCCCGGGCCGGCGACGCCGTGGAGCCGGCCGTCGTGCTCCTTGAAGGCTTCGGCGGCGGCGCCGCGGACCCGCGCGTGGCCGAGGCGCTGACGCGCGCGGCGGGCGCGCTCGCGACCGTCGACCCGACGACGCAGGTGCGGGCCGGCTCGCGGAGGCCAGAAGTGGTCGTGCCTTGGCGCCCGGCCGGCCTCGATCCGCTCTGGGCGCGGCCCGCCTCGGGCGAGCCGGGCGAGGAGGTCTACATCGTGCGCGGGCCGCACCGGGGACGGCGGGGTCGCGTCCTCGAGCGCCTCGCGCGAAGCGAGTTCCCGAGCGGCGTGCGCGCGGCGGCCGTCCGCGTCCGCCTCCTCCCGGACACGGGAGCGCTGGGCCGGCCCGACTCCAGCCCCCCGGCCGCGGGGCGCGGCGCGGACGCGGACCCCGCCTTCGCGGGCGAGGCCACGGTCGCCCTCGACAACGCCGTCCGGCGGGTGGCCGGGCCGTGATCGGCCGCGCGTTCCGCGGCGGCCGGAATGCCACGGCGGAGCGGTTCGTCGTCGTCGCAGCCGCGGCGCTCGCCGCCGCCCTCGCCTGGCGCGTGGCCGCGGCCCTGCTCGACCCGGGCCTCCACCCCTTCTGGCTCTTTTCGGGCTATGCGCTCGCGGCCAAGCTCGCCGGCGACGCCGCGCTCTCGCGCCTCGGCGGGGCCGCCCCGGCGAGGCCGGGCTCGTACGCCGACGACCTCGTGCTCGCGCTGCGCTGGATGTTCCCCCTCGTCGTCTTCCAGCGCCTCGTCGAGGTCTACCCCTGGTTCGGCCCGGCGACGCCGCTCCTTGCGAGCCCGCTCCTCACGGCGGCCGTCTACGTCGCCGACGCGTACGTGCGCTCGCGCGACGCGCGCGGGCAGGACGGCTCGCTCCACGAACGACTCGCCGGCTGGCCGTAGCCCCCTAGCGCGTGCCGACGGCCGCCCGCAGGGCGCTCCAGACGCGCGGCACGCCGAAGCCGAGCCGCCAGAGCGCGACGCCGCGCAGCCCCTCGGCCTTCACGAGCGCGACGCGCTGGGAGAGCGTGCGCCAGTCCTGGTACCAGACGACGTGCCGCCGACCGCGGTCGTCCGTGTACCGGTAGTACGGGTTCTGGGAGGCGCGGTCCCAGCGGCCGCGCAGCCCGAGGTCGGAGGCGAGGCCGAGGATCCCGTCGAGCGGCCGCTCCTCGGCGCCCGTCTGGCCCGAGAGGTCCCAGTCGATGCCGTAGAGGCCGGCGGCGACGACGACCTTGCGCCCCGGGACGCCATGGGCCGGGAACCAGGCCACGTTCTCGCGCACCCACCCGGCCGGCGAGAGGGGGCCGGGCGGTCCGCCGGTGAAGTGGTAGTCGTAGAGCATCACGACGAGGAAGTCGGTGCAGTCGGCGAGCGCCGGGTAGTCGTAGGCGCCGTTGATCTCGCGCGCGACGCCCACCGGCGGGAAGACGGCCGCCGAGAGTTCGACCCCCTTCGGGAGCGCCCGGCGCAGGCCGCAGACGAACTGCGTGAGGCCGACGTTCGCCGACGGCGCGAGGAGCTCGAAGTCGACGTCGACGGCCTCGTAGCCCGCGCGGCGGACGAGGTCGGCGAGGTTCCCCACGGCGCGCGCCCGCGCGGCCGGGTCGCGCAACATGCCCTCGCGGTCGCCCGTCGCGCCGCCGACGTTCGTGACGAGGATCCCCATGCGGACGCCGTGGGAGGTGGTGAAGCGAAAGACCTCGGCACGCGACTCGTCGCGCGCGATCTCGCCTGCGCCGCCGACGCTGTACCAGTTCGCGAAGATCTCGTCGATGAGGTCGTAGTGGGCGCGCAGGCTCGGGAAGGAGTCGTCGAAGACGCGGCTCCAGCCGTTCTCGAAGTAGCCGACGATGAGCGGCCGGGCGGCCGCCGGCGGAGCGAGGCGGGGGCGCCCGGGCGGGCCCGAGACGAGGGCGAGGGCCGCGAGGGCGACGACGAGCGCGAAGGCGGCGACGAGGGCCGCCCCCTCGCGCCGCCCGCCGCCGACCCTCCGGCCGAGGCGCTCGAGGGCGCGGCCCGCGCCGAGAGCGGCCGGAGCGAGGCGCGCCGCCGCCCGCCGCATTCGGCGCGCGGCGTCTGCCATAATGGATGGGCGGCCCGCATGGCGCGCCAGAGGGCGCACCTCCCGGCCGGCATAGCGTCGCCGGGCCGAGGGGCGGCCATTCCAGGAGGCTTCTCCCGTGACCCGACCCGTCACCCACATCGTCTCGTTCGCGCGGACGCCCTTCGGCAAGTTCGGAGGGAGCCTCCGCGACGTGCCGGCGACGGAGCTCGGCGCGCACGCCGTGCGCGCGGCCGTCGCCCGCTCGGGCCTCCCCCCCGACGCCTTCGACTACGCCTTCCTCGGCATGGTGCTCCAGGCAGGGGCGGGCCAGATCCCGTCCCGCCAGGCGACGATGGGCGCCGGCCTGCCGGCGACCCTCCCCTCGGACACCGTGAACAAGGTCTGCGCCTCCGGGCTGCGGGCTGCGAACCTGGCCGACCTCGCCATCCGGCTCGGCGAAGCGCGCGTCGTCGTCGCCGGCGGCATGGAGAGCATGAGCCGCGCGCCCTACCTCGTCCCGGGCGCGCGCTGGGGCGAGCGCCTCGGCGACGGCCGCCTCCTCGACAGCGTGCTCGCCGACGGCCTCGTCTGCGCGTTCGGCCACTGCCACATGGGCGTCTACGGAAGCCGGGTGGCGAAGGAGTTCGGCGTCGACCGCAAGGCGCAGGACGAGTGGGCCTACCGGAGCCACGTGCGCGCGGAGGCCGCGCGCAGCGGGGGGCGCTTCCGCGAGGAGATCGAGCCGATCGCCGTGCGCGACGCCAAGGGGCGGACGACCCTCGTCGAGGCCGACGAGGCGATCCGGCCCGACACCTCGCCCGAGAAGCTCGCGGCCTTGCCCCCGGCGTTCGAGGAGGACGGCACGGTGACGGCGGGGAACGCCCCCGGCCTCAACGACGGCGCGGCGGCGCTCGTCCTCGCGGCGGACGACGTCGTCGCCGAGCGCGGCCTCCCCTCGCTCGGCGTCATCGTCGCCCAAGGGCACGTCTCGCAAGACCCGCCCTACCTCCACACGGTGCCCTGGCTCGCGGCGCGCCGGGCGCTCGACAAGGCCGGGCTCGGCGTGGAGGACGTCGCGCTCTGGGAGATCAACGAGGCCTTCGCCGCCGTGACGCTCACGAGCATCCGGCTCGGCGGCCTCGACCCCGAACGGGTCAACGTGAACGGCGGCGCCGTGGCGCTCGGCCACCCGATCGGCGCGAGCGGCGCCCGCATCCTCGGGACGCTCGCGCTCGAGCTCCGAAGGCGCGGCGGCGGCTACGGCGTGGCCGCGATCTGCGCGGGCGGCGGCCAGGGCGAGGCGACCGTGATCCGCGTCGGCTGAAGGCCGGCGGGGGAGGGAGGCCGGGGTGTGATCGAGACGATCTTCGTCGCGGGGGCGGGCCA
>JADGHG010000100.1 GCA_019689585.1 Clostridia bacterium | reverse complement strand
TAGCCCGTCCCGCCGATCCAGAGGAGGACGAAGGCCGCCGTGAGCCAGATCGGGTTCACGCTGACCGTGCCGGCGAGCAGGTAGTTGAGGTTCATGAGCGCGCCCGCGACGAGTGCGACCCCGGTGAAGGCGCCGAGCATGAGCGCGATGCCGGTGAGGAGCTCGCCGTACGCCACGAGGTACGAGAAGACGTGCGCGTTCGGAAGCGCCACGCGCTCGATGAACTGCGCGTAGAAGGGCTGCACGTCCGGGTGCTCCCCCGCCGCCTTGGCGAGCGCCCCCTTCAGGAAGCCGCCCACCGCCGCGCCGGCTTGGCTACCCGTCCAGGCGGGGTTCCCGACCTTCTCGAACCCGGCCTCGAACCACCGCCAGCCAAGCCACACCCGCACGACCGCGCCCGCCATCTGCGCCCACCTGCGCCACGCGAAGCCCGAAAGCCGCTCGATCATCGCCGCCGCCTCCCTCGCAGGCGCCGTACCGCGCCGCCTGCGCCTTCAGCGTGCGCCTGCGCCGGCTCGCCACCTACGGGAGCCCGGACGGCGACCGCACCCGCCCCCCGGCGCGAATTCGCCTACGACGGCCGGCCGCCGCCCGGCGGGCCGATCGTCGTCGTTCGCACGTCCGTTCGGGGAAGGGGAGAGGGGGCCGTGAGGCGAAGCGCGGGCCGCAGGCGCTTCGCGCTCCGGCGCCGCGCGGTAGGCTATACGAGAAGAGCGGGACGATCGCGTCGGGAGGTGGGCGCGTGGCCGAGGCGGCCGGGACCGAGGCGGTGCGCGTGATGCTCGTCGACGATCACGAGGTGGTGCGGCTCGGGCTCCGGGCGCTCCTCGACCGCACGCCCGGCCTCCGCGTCGTGGCCGAGGCCGGTTCGGTCGCCGAGGCCGTCGCGGCGGCGCGGCGCGAGCGGCCGGACGTCGTCGTGATGGACGTCCGCCTCCCCGACGGAAGCGGCGTCGAGGCCTGCCGGCAGATCCGCGCCGAGAACCCGGCCACGCAGGTCATCATGCTGACCTCGTACGCAGACGACGAGGCGCTCTTCGCCTCGATCATGGCCGGCGCCGCCGGGTACATCCTGAAGCAGGCGCGCGGCAAGGCGGTCGCCGAGGCCATCCTCACCGTGAGCCGCGGGGGGTCGCTTCTCGACCCGCAGGTGACGGAACGGGTCTTCGAACGGTTACGCTCGCCTCAGCCTGCCGCGACGGGCCTCGAGGCGCTCACCGCCCAGGAGCGGCGCATCCTCGACCGGATCGCCCAAGGGCGGACGAACCGCGAGATCGCGGACGAGCTCCACCTGAGCGAGAAGACGATCAAGCACTACGTCAGCAGCATCCTTGCCAAGCTCCAGGTCTCGCGGCGAAGCGAGGCGGCCGCCTACCTCGCCCGCCACACGCGCGAGAGCTGAGGCCCAAGGCGCGCGCCGGCCGGGCGCGGCCGGCTCAGTGGGCCGAGGGCAGCCCCGCCAGAGCCTCGCGCCCGGCCTTCAGAACCTTCGCTACGCGCACAAGCCGCCGAGCCTGGTACGCGACGGCCGCCTTCTCGGCCTCGCCGACCTTGCCCTGGGAGGCGCTCGTGCCGTACGGGTTCCCGCCCGCCTGCGAGACGACCGGGTCCGTGTAGCCCGGGGTCACCACGTAGGCGCCCCAGTGGTAGACGCTCTGGTAGAAGGAGAGGATCGTCGACTCCTGGCCGCCGTGCGTCTGCTGCGTCGAGGCGAAGGCGGTCACCGGCTTGTCGGCGAGCCCGCCCCTCGCCCAGATCGGGCCGAGCGCGTCGACGAACTGCTTGATCTGCGCCGGCATGTTCCCGTAGCGGGCCGGGAGGCCGAACATCATGGCGTCGGCCCACTCGAGGTCCTCCGGCACGGCGCGAGGGTCGTCCTTGTGGGCCTCGTGGAACGCCTTCCAGGCCGGGTTCTGCGCGATCGCCTCCTCCGGCGCCAGCTCGCGCACGAGCCGCAGGCGCACCTCGGCCCCTTCCTCCTCGGCCGCCTGGGCCGCCGCCTGCGCGAGGGCATGGATGGTGCCCGTGGCGCTGTAGTAGACGATGGCGAGCTTGACCCGCTCCACGACGATCCGCCTCGCTTCCCCCGAACTGGCCCGTGGCTTGGCCCGGCCCGTGAAGAGCATGCCCCCGGACGGCGTCCCTCTCCCGCGGGGCGGGCTCGGCTCCGGACCCTGCGCGGGCTCCCCTCCCGCGCACTATCCGGAATATAGCACGAGTGGGCGCGAGAGCGAAGGGCAGCCGGGGCGGCCCGGGCCGGCCGCCTGCGGCGCGCCGGCGGCTGGGCAGGTGAAGGGCCCGGAAGGGCGAAGAACCGGCCTTCGTGCCGGCCATCGCGGGGCTCGTCTTCGCCGCCACCCTGGCGCTCGTCTTCTGGCGCCCCCGCGGCCTCCCCATCGCCTGGACCACCACCCTCGCCGCCTCGGCCTGCCTGGCCCTCGGCCTCGTCACCCCGGGCGAGGTGGTCCTCGCGGCCCGCGGCGTCTGGGACGCGACCCTCGCGTTCGTCGCCGCCGTCCTCATCACGCTGGTCCTCGACGAAGCCGGGTTCTTCGCCTGGGCGGCGCTCCACCTCGCGCGCCGTACGCGCGGCGACGCCCGCCTCGCGCTCGCGGCCGTGGTCGTCTTCTCGGGCGTCGTGACGGCCGTCTTCAACAACGACGGCGCCGTCCTGATCCTCACGCCGATCGTGTCCGGGTTCGCCGAGCGGCTCGGCCTCCCGCGTCCGGCCGCGCTCGCCTTGTTCCTCGCGGCCGGGTTCGTCGTCGACGCCGGATCGCTCCCCTTCACCGTGAGCAACCTCGTGAACATCCTCGCCGCCGACGCCTTCGGGATCGGCTTCGGGACGTACGCCCGGATCATGATCCCGGTCGACCTCGTCGCCCTTTCGGCGAGCCTTCTCGTGCTGGTCCTCGCCTTCCGCCGGGCGCTTTCCCCGCGGCTTGACGTCGCCGCCTTGCCGGAGCCCGCCTCGGCCGTCCGCGACCCCGTCCTCTTCCGATGGGGATGGGGCGTGCTCGCGCTCCTCGCCGCCGGGTACGGGGCGAGCCAGGCGTTCGGGTGGCCGGCCTCGGCCGTGGCCGGGGTCGGCGCGCTCGCCCTTCTCCTTCGCGCCGCCTTCCGGCCGACCGTGCCGCTCGGCCCCCTCGTGCTCCACGCCCCCTGGCGGGTGATCGTCTTCGCGCTCGGCCTCTTCGTGGTCGTCTACGCGCTCCGCGGTGCGGGGCTCATCGCGTGGCTCTCCGCATCCCTCGAGGCCTGGGCGCGGCGGGGCGAGTTGGCGCTCGTCCTCGGCACGGGGGTCGGCGCCGCCCTGCTCTCGTCCTTCGCGAACAACCTGCCCGCCACGCTCGCGCACATCCTGGCGCTCCAAGGCGCCGCGCTCGCTCCCGGCGACCTCCGGCTCGCGCTCCTCTCGGCCGTCGTCGGCTGCGACCAGGGGCCCAAGATGACGCCGATCGGCTCCCTCGCCACGCTCCTTTGGCTCGAGACGCTCGCTCGGCGCGGGTTCCGCGTCACCTGGGGCGAATACGTCCGTGCCGGGCTCCTCCTCACGCCGCCCGTCCTCCTCGTGACGCTCCTTTCGCTCTGGGCGGCCGCGCGCCTCATCGGGCCGCCCTGACGGGGGACTAGCGGTACCAGACCTCCTTCAGCACGCGCAGGACGTTCCCGCCGACCACCTTCTTGATGTCTTCGTCCGAGTAGCCGTGCTTCACGAGCCAGCGCACGATGTTCGGGAACGCCTCCCCGGGGTTCTCGATGCCGTCGACGTAGGGGACCTCGTCGAACGTCCGCTCGCCGCGGGAGCTCGCGATCGAGAGGTGCTGGGCGAAGGCGTGGTGCAGGCCCACGTGGTCGCCGAACATCGTGTCCGGCCCGAAGGCCACGTGGTCGATCCCGACGAGGTTCGCGCAGTACTCGAAATGCTCCATCACCGACTCGAGGGAGTGACGCGGGTGGCGCTCGCTGAGCGTCGTGTGCGGCGCGGCCTCGATGCCGATCACCCCGCCCTTCTCCGCGCAGGCACGGATGACCTCGTCGGGCTTCAGCCGGTTCGAGTTCCAGAGCGCGCGCGCGCCGGCGTGCGTGATGAAGACGGGCTTCTCGCTCACCTCGATCGTGTCGAGCGAGGTCCGGTCCCCAGAATGCGAGATGTCGATCGCGAAGCCGAGCTGGTTCATGCGCCGCACGGCGGCCCGGCCGAACTGGGTGAGCCCGCCGTCCCGCGCCTCGCGGAGGCCGGCGCCGAGGGCGTTCGCCTCGCTGTACGCGATCCCGATGCACCGCACGCCGAGCCCGTAGAGGATGTCGAGGCGGTCGAGCTCGTTCTCGATCATCGTCGCCGCCTCGAGCGACACGACGAACGCGATCTGCCCGTTCCGCTTGGCGCGGAAGAGGTCGTCGACCGTGAGGGCGGGCACGAGGAAGTCCTGGTGCGCGATGTCGCATAGGCGCATGCCGATGTCGTGGATGACGTCGTCCCACTTCCACCCGGCCCGCGAGGTGACGGTCGCCGTGCCGTCCATCATGTTGTCGAAGACGACGTCGAGCCCGGAGACGCTCAACCCCTCGTAGCCCGTCCAGTCCCGGCCCCAGCGCCGGTACTCGAAGATCTCGCCGACGTCCTCGGGCACGACGAAGCAGTGCTCGTGGAGGTCGATGACGAGCGCCTCCTCGAGGAGCCGCTCCACGCGCGCCTCCTCCTCGGGGCTCACGGGGACCCGGGTCGACGGTACGCGGCCGATCTCCTTGGCCAGGCGGAACGGCCGATAGTCCACCTCCGGGGTGAGGTACTGGAACGAGCGGTACCCGTCGTAGCGCGTGCGCTTCACGGATGTCCGTCCTCTCCTATCTGCGGGCCGCGCGGCGCATCTCCCGCACGGCCAGGTGGTCGTCGAGCCAGGCGGCGCTCGCCTGCACGAGCAGCCGGGCTCCCGCGACGATCCCGACGGCGCCGAGGTACGAGCTGGCGACGAGATGGTACGGGTTCACATCCATCCCTTCGTAGGGGAATGGCCCGGGCGGACCGGGCGCGAAGGACGCGCCCGCCGCGGCCGCGCGTAGCTTCCGGCACGCGAGTCGGGCGAGCTCGGCGATGCCTTCGAAACCCATGTCCTGGCCGTCCTCCGGCCGACTCCGGTGCGACGCCGCGAACGCGATCCGTTCGAGCAGCCGGCGATCCGCCTCGTCGCCAAGATCCCAGTCCGAGGCGGCGACAGCCTCGGCCAGCCGGCCGAGCCCCAGGACCGCCTCCCGGGCGTCGGCGGCGATGGCCGAGAGCGCCTTCGCCCACACGACCTCCGGCGCCTCCCCGAAGATGGAAGGCGCGCGATCGCGGGCCAGCCAGGCCGGCCGACCGGCTGCGACGCCCGCGAGACCGGCGACGAGCCCCTCGACTGGAAGCATCTCGTCCCGGGCTTGGCGGAGGGCCTCGGCCACGCCTTCCGGGTCGATGGGACGCCCGTAGTGGGCGCGGCCCCGCTTCGGCGGGGCCCCGCCGTCCGGCCGATCGGGCCGGCTCGCCTGCCAGAGAAGGGCGTTCGCGACAAGCCGCGCACCGTCGTCCCACGCGGCCAGCGACGGGTCGGCGCCGAACTCCGGATGGGAGCCGCAGAGCACCACCCGACCCGCTCCGAGCCGACCGGCCCAGGCCGCCCAAGCCCCAGCCGCCACGCCGCCGTCGAAGAGCGAGCCGGCGGCGTCGCTCGGCCCGAAGAACGCCTCGGACGGCGTAAAGCGCGCCGTGCGGGCGACGAAGCGAAGGAGCCCGACCGACTCCCGGGCGCCCTCGACCGCCTCCCGGGAGGGCAGGAACATGGGGCCGTTGTAGTGGGTGAGCTCGAACGCGTCCGGAAGCCCGGCGACGACCGGGTGGCCCCGCGCGGCCGGAGCGACCTCGACCCGGACGCGGCCGACCCCGGGCGACTCGAGGCCGAGCCAGGCGTCGCGGTCGTTCCACAGGCGGACCGGCGCGAGACGGAGCCACCTCTGGTATGGGAAGGCCTCTACGAAGGCCCGGCTCACGCACGCGCCGAGAAACGCCCCCGCGCAGGACCCGAGATAGAGGCCGCCGGCCTCGACGAACGCGCGGACGCGACGGGCGCCTTCCTCGCCCAGAGGCTCGATCTGGCCCGCCATGCCGCGGGATCCCCCGCCGGGCAGGACGAGCGCGTCCCAACCCGAGAGCCCCCGCGACCGGATCTCGTCCGC
>JADGHG010000013.1 GCA_019689585.1 Clostridia bacterium | reverse complement strand
ACGAGGTCCCCGGCCAGCGGCCGGAAGGGGACGTCGTAGCCGAAAGCCTTCGGCCCCACGACCTCGAGCGCCTCGGGCGTCTTGAGCTGCCTGGGCGCCGGGATGCCGACGGCGACGAGCCGCAGCCCGTAGCGGAGCACCTCGGTCGTCGCCGGCTCGCCCGTCTCGTCGTCGAGAAGCGCGATGATGTCGGGCGTCGTCGCCGCCACCTCGCGGGCGCCCGGCCCTGGGCGCTCGCGCCAGGCCACGAGGTACTCGTTCTGGAGCTCGACGACGAGCGCGTCGCCCGCGTCCTCGTCGAGCCCCGAAAGCCGCACGCTGCCGCGGGCGAACCCGCCTGTGACGCGCCGGTCCACGTCGACGACCTTCCCGTGGAAGAGGCGCGCGAGCGGCACGACGCGGCCGAGGGCCGCGATCGGGTCCTCGTGCCGTTCGCGCGCTCTGCGCATCGCGCGGCCGATGTCCCGCGCCAGCGAGAGCGTGCCGGGGATGGCGGTGCGCCGGAGCTCGGCGCCCGTGATCCACGGGAGCGCCAACGCCGCGCTCGCTCCCATGGCGGTCGTCACGGCCCGGCCGAGCCGTTCGGCCGCCTTCGCGTCCGTCACGCGGTCGAAGACGACGGTGTTGCCGTGGGCGTCGTGGAGCGCGAAGGGGTAGGGCTTCACGCCGCCGATCATGAACGTGTCCATCTGAAGCTCGGGGAAGGCGCGCCCCATCGGGTCGCAGTCGATGACGGGAAGCCCCGAATGGGCGGCCGCCACAAGGGGTGCGATGGCGTTCCCGCCCCCGATCTCGCCGACGACGAGCCAGTCGACCTTCCGCCCCGTGTGTCGCTCGAGCGCGCGCACGGCCTCGATCATCTCGTCCCCGCGCGGGAGCTTCTCGATGCCGACGGTCGGGGCGCCCATGCCCGACATCCCGCACCCCTGCTCGTCGTCCCGGACGGCCGTGAGCGGCCAGACGACGACGGCGCGCCCGCGCGCGAGCTCCATGCCGAGCCGCAGCTCGGCGAGGTACGGGTTCCCGCCCCCGCCGGCCCCGAGCACGGCCGCGCCGAGCGCGATGTCGCGGGCGTCCTCGGCCGTCACCTCCCAGGCGCCCGGGACCGAGAGGAGGCGCGCCCGCTCCGCGGGCGCCGTGGGTGGAAGCCGGTCGGCCCGGAACTCGGCCATCGGCTCGCGGTAGAGCGTCATCGCCTGCCCTCCTCAAGGCCCAGGCCGCGCCGGCCTTCGCGCGGGGCGCGACCCGAGCCGACGGCCCCGGACGAGCCCGGCCCGGCGCCGTCGCTCCCCTCGGCTTCCGCGGCGCTGGGCGCCTCGAGCCGGAGGTCGCCCACGGCCTTCATGCGCACGCGCGCCGCCTTTCCGGGGAGATACGCGAGCGGCACCTCCTCGACGGCGACGACCTCGACCGTCGCCGGGTCGGCCCCGGCCGCCACCGCCGCCTCCCCGGCCTCGCGGGCCAGCCCGGCCAAGACCTCCTCCCGGTTCCGCCCTTCGTACGTCACGATCCGCTCGACCTCGCCGCCCACCTGCGCGAGTGCTGCGCCGATCGCGTTCGCGACGGCGAAGTGCTCCGGCTTCAGCGTGCGCGAGGTGCCCGCAAGCGGCCGCCGGACGAGGATGCTCCCGCCGCCGACGACGACGGCGGGGATCGGCTCGGGCGAGGTCTTCATGCGGTCGATCGCCTCCTCCAGCATGCGGTGCATCCGCTCGACGGCCTCCTCGACCTTTGACCGCGACACGTCGCCAAGCCGCGCCCGGTCGCCGAGGTCAGCGTACCCGAGGGCCACCGCCAGGTCGGTCGCCGTCCAGACGTCGCCGCCGAACGCCCGGCCCCGTTCGGTAAGCTCGTACCCGACCGACTCGGGCCCGATGGCGAGCGGCTGCCAGCGCACCAGGCTCCCCCCGCCGAGCCCGAGCGAGTAGACGTCGGGCATACGGAAGTTCGTGCGCACGCCGCCGATCTCGACGTTCGCGGCCGCCGGCCGCGGGAACCCCCGCACGAGGAGGCCGACGTCCGAGGTCGTGCCGCCGATGTCGACGACGATCGCATCCTGTTCCCCGGTGAGGAGCGCGGCGCCGCGCATCGAGTTCGTCGGCCCCGAGGAGAAGGTGAGGACGGGCCGCTCGGCCGCGAGCTCGGCCCGCATGAGCGTCCCGTCGTTCTGCGTGAGGTAGAAGGGCGCCGCGAGGCCGAGCCGCGACAGCGCCCGCGAGAACGCGGCCACGATGTCGCGGGCGAGTTTCACGAGCGCGGCGTTCAGGATGGCGGCGTTCTCCCGCTCGAGGAGGCCGAGCTGGCCGATCTCGGTCGAACAGGTGACGACGGCGCCTGGGAGCTCCTCGCGCAGGATGGCGGCCGCGCGCTCCTCCTGGGACGGGTCGAGCGGCGCGAAGACGGCCGAGACGGCGACCGCCTCGACGCCGCGCGCCGCGAGCTCGCGGGCGATCCTGCGAAGGAGGCGCTCGTCGAGCTCGGCGATCGGCCGGCCGTCGAACTCCAAGCCGCCCGGCACGAGGTACACTCCGGCCGCCACCCGCTCGCGCAGGTCGGGGGGCCAGTCGCACATGGGCGGAAGCGAGGCCCCGGACGGCAGGCAGAGCCGCACGGCCGCGGTCGGCTGAAGCCGCCGCCGTTCGACGACGGCGTTCGCGAAATGCGTCGTGCCGAGCATGACGGCGCCCACGCGCGCCGGGTCGAGGGATACGAGCAGCTCGCGCAGCGCCCTCTCGATCCCCTCCCCCACCTCGCGCGTCGTCCGCGTCTTCACCGCCCGCAAGACGCGCCGCCCCTCCATGGCCACGGCGTCGGTGTGCGTGCTGCCGACGTCGATCCCGATGCGGATCGTCCGATCGCTCACCGCCATCTTCCCTTCACGGCCGGAAGGCGCGCAGGGCCTCGTCGCGCTCCCAGCCGTAGTCGCGGACCGCCTCGAGCGGCGTGACGAGGCCGTCCTCGAGGTCCTGCCGCACGAGCTCCTTCTCGCGCAGGCGCGGGTCGCCCCAGCCGCCGCCCGTGCCGGTGCGAAAGCGCACGAGGTCCCCCGGCCCGAGGGGGTAGCGCGCGAGCTTCCCCGCCCGGATGCGCCGGCCGTCCCTGTGCTCGACCTCGATCGCGTTCGGCGACCCCTCGCGGCCGCCCGCCACGCCCCAGGGCGGGACGCGGTGGCGGCCGAAGGAGGCCGTGAGGAGCACCGGCCCCCAGGGGATGCGGAGCTCCTTGCGCACCCCCCGCCCGCCCCGGCGACGACCGGCGCCGGCCGGGACGACGTCGAGCGTGAAGGCCGTCACCTCGAAGCCGTAGCGGGCCTCGACGACCTCGGCCGGCAACGCGTACGTCTCGCCGTCGCCGACCGGCACGAGGGCGTGCTCGCCGTCCTTGTCGGGCCCGGCGCCCCAGCCGCCCGCCTGCGGCTCGACCAGGATGCGCTCCTCCCCGTCGACGCGCCCGGCGAGGATCGTCCCGCAGACGCTCAGGTGGTGGCCGGCGACGAGCCGGTCGGGGCAGGCCTCCGCCAGCGCTTTCAAGACGAGGTCGGTGGCGTGGTCCGACGCCTCCCAGTAGGTCGACACGGGCGCCGGCCGCAGGGCGGTGAAGACGGTGCCGGGCGGACACACGATGCGGAGCGGCGCGAAGACGCCTTCGTTCGCCGGGAGCTCGGGCGCGAGGAGCGCGCGGTAGGCGGTGCGCACGCCGGCCTCGAGCCCGGCCCAGGTCGTGTTGATCGACCCCCGCGCCGTCGGACCCGAACCGGTGAAGTCGGCCGTGAAGGCGTCGCCCGTGATCGTGACCCGGACGCGGATCGGGATCGGCTCGCCGGTGACCCCGTCGTCGTCGATCGCGTCCTCGGCCGTGAAGGTCCCCTTCGGAAGGCGCGCGAGGGCCTCGCGCGCGAGGATCTCCCCTCGGCGGAGGATGTCGGCCATGGCGAGCCGCACGGTCGCGACCCCATAGCGGCGCGCGAGCGCTTCGAGCCGGCGCGCGCCGACCGCGAGCGCCGCCCACTGGGCGCGGAAGTCGCCGAGGGTCGCCTCGGGCGTGCGCACGTTGGCCGCGATCGTCTCGACGAGCGCCCGGTTCTCGCGCCCCTCGGCGACGATCTTCACGAACGGCAGCTGGAGGCCCTCGCTGAAGACGTCGGGCGTGTCGGTGGCGAAGCTCCCCGGGTTGGCGCCGCCGATCTCGGCCCAATGGGCCTTGATCGAGCCGAAGCCGAGGAGCTCCTCGCCGCAGAAGAACGGCATGACGAGCGAGACGTCCGACAGGTGCGTCCCGCCCCCCGCGTACGGGTCGTTGCCGGCCACGACGTCCCCGGGGCGCAGGTCGCCCGCGTAGCGCCGGACGACCTCGCGGGCGGCCGAGGCGACCGTGCCGAGGAAGCCCGTGACGCCGTTCCCCTGCACGAGGAGCCGCCCTTCGGCGTCGGTGATGCCGGTCGCGTAGTCGAGGACCTCGTAGATGATCGGGCTCTGACTCGTCTTGGCGAGCGCGACGAACATCTCGTCGCAGGCGGCCTCGATCCCCGCCTTCACGACCTCCAGCGTGAACGGGTCGGTCGCGGCGTCCATCTCACCCCTCCTCCTCGATGCGGATGAGGCCGAGCTCGTCGACCGAGACGCGCTCTTCGGGCCAGACGGCCGTCGTCGTGCCCGGCTCCTCGATGAGGCACGGGCCCTTGGCCTGCCAGCCCGGAGGCAGCCCCGCTCGCTCGAAGACAGGCGTCGCGCGAAGGCCCCACCCGTCCCAGTCGACCTCGCGCACATCCGATGGCGCGGGCCGTCCCCCCGCGGCCGGCTCTGCGGCGAAGAGGCGCGCCGGATCGCCGAGCCGCCCGACGGCCGTCACGACGAGGTCGACGACCTCGACCGCCTGGTCGAGGCGGAAGGCGTAGAGCTCCTCGTGCAGGCGGTGGAAGTCGCGCACGGCTTCGGTAAGCGCCGCTTCGTCGAGCTCGAGCCCGAGGAGGTCGGTCGTGCGCAACGGCACCCGCACCGTGTGCTCCTGGCCTCGGTAGCGCATCTCGACGGCGTGCTCGATCTCGGCCCGAGACGCCGCCACGCCCTGGGCCGCAAGCCATCTCCGCGCGAGCTCGTCCATCTCGCGGACGGCCTCCCGCCAGTTGGGGACCTCGCCGCGCACCCGGCCTGCCGAGGCGCCGTCCGCGGCCGGCCCCGGGAGCGTGCGCGTGAAGGTGCGGCGCAGGTCGGCCGCCAGCATCCCCAGCGCCGAGAACACGCCCGGGAGCGGCGGGATCACGACGCCCTTCAGGCGGAGCTCGCGGGCGAGCGAGGCGGCGTGCACGGGCCCGCCGCCTCCGTAGGCGACGAGCCAGAAGTCGCGCGGATCCCGACCGCGCGCGAGCGACACCATCTCGATCGCGTGCGCCATGTGCGCCTCGGCGAGCCGCGCGATCCCCCGCGCCGTCGCCTCGGGCCCGAGGCCGAGGCGCGCGCCGAGCCTCGTCACGGCCTCGCGCGCCGCCCCGACGGAGAGCCTGAGCCCGCCGCCGAAGGGGCGCGACGCGCCGATGCGCCCGGTGACGAGGTCGGCGTCGGTGACGGTCGCGTCCCCGCCGCCCCGCCCGTACGCGGCGGGGCCCGGGTCGGCGCCGGCGCTCCGCGGGCCCACGCGCACCTGGCCGGCTGGGTCGATCCAGGCGATCGAGCCGCCGCCGGCGCCGACCTCGACCAGGTCGACGGCCGGCACCTCGAGCGGGTAGCCGGCGAAGTCCCGCCGGCGCTCGATCGCGTAGTCCGAGAGGACGCGGACGCGACCGTCCTCGACGAGCGAAGCCTTGGCCGTCGTGCCGCCGACGTCGAGCGCCACGACCTGCCGGAGCCCCGCCGCCCGCGCCAGGGCGGCGGCGCCCACGACGCCCGCCGCCGGGCCCGACTCGACGAGGTGGATCGCGAAGGGCAGGGCGTCGGCGAAGTCCGTGAGGCCTCCGCCCGACTGCATGAGCCAGCGCCGGTTCCGCGGCACTCCCCGGCGGTCGAGGATGGCGCCGAGCCGCCCGAGGTAGGCGGAGGCCACCGGCTGCACGAAGGCGTTGAGCACCGCGGTGTTGGTCCGCTCGTACTCGCGCCACCTACGCGAGATCGCCGTCGCGCAGGTGACGCTGACACCCGGAAGCTCAGCCGCGAGGATGCGCGCCGCCTCCTCCTCGAGGGCCGGGTTGGCGTAGGCGTTCAGAAACGAGACGGCGACCGAGCGGATGCCCTCGTCCCGCAGAAAGCGCGCGACCTCGCGGAGCTCCTCCGGTCGAAGCGGCTCGGTCACAAGGCCCCGGCTCGTCACGCGCCCGCCGACCTCCAGCCGGTGCCGCCGGCGGACGAAGGGCCGCGGCTTCGCGTAGCGCATGTTGTAGAGATCCGGCCGGTTCGCGCGACCGATCTCGAGGACGTCCCGGAACCCGCGCGTCGTCACGAGCGCGGTCGGCGCCCCCTTCCGCTCGATGAGGGCGTTGATGACGACCGTCGTCCCGTGGAGGAAGGCCCGGACGGGCGCCGGGTCGACGGCGGCCGCGAGCGCCTCCTCCACGCCGCGCTCGAACTCGGGGGGCGTCGAGAGCGACTTGGCCGCACGCACGCGGCCCGACCCGGCCTCGAAGGCCACGAGGTCGGTGAAGGTACCGCCGATGTCGACGGCGACCCACACCCCTGCGCGGTCTTCCGCCCCACCCTGCGCGCCGCTCACGCGCGCACACCCGCCTTCGGGTCGAGGATCTCGCGCAGCCCGTCGCCCAAGAGGTTGAAGGCGCCCACCGTCACGAGGATGGCGAGCCCCGGGAAGGTCACGTACCACCAGTCCGTCAGGAAGAAGTTGCGGCCCGTGCTGACGAGAAGGCCCCACTCGGGTTGGGGCGGCTGCGCGCCGATGCCGAGGAAGCCGAGGGCCGAGAGCGTGAGGATGACCGAGCCGAAGTCGAGCGAGGCCTGGACCGTCACGGGGGCGAGGGCGTTCGGCAGGAGGTGGCGCCAGATGATGCGCCATCCCGGCACGCCGAGAGCCCGCGCCGCCTCGACGAACTCCCGCTGCCGCAGGCCGACCACCTGCGCGCGCAGAAGGCGCGCGTACCAGGGCCACCACGAGAGCGCGATCGCCGCCACGGCGTTCGCGAGGTCGTGGCCGAGCATGGCCGCGATGGCCGTGGCGAGAAGGAGCGAGGGGAAGCTCAGGACGACGTCCGTGAAGCGCATGATCACCTCGTCCCAGAACCCGCCGGCATACCCGGCCAAGGCGCCGAGCGGCACGCCGATCGCAAGCGCCGCGAGGACGGCCACGGCGCCCGAAAGGAGCGAGATGCGGGCCCCGAAGGCGACGCGCGTGAAGAGGTCGCGGCCGAGCTCGTCCGTGCCGAAGGGGTGGGCGAGGCTCGGCGGACGGAGCTGCTCCGCCGGGTGGACGGCCGAGGCGGCGTCCTCGGGCGCCGGCGAGACGTACGGGGCGAAGAGGGCCAACAAGAGGACGACGGCGAAGAGAGCGGCCCCGGCCGCGGCGAGCCGGTTGCGCCGGAGACGGCCGAAGGCGGTGCGCGGCCGCAGGGACTGCCGAAGGGCGGCGGAGCTGGGCGTCACCGCACGACCCCCTTCCGCACGCGCGGGTCGAGGAAGGCCTGCGCGAGGTCGACGGCCAGGTTGAGCCCCACGTAGAAGACGGCCACGACGATCGTCACACCGACGATCGCCGGATAGTCGTTCGTGAGGACGGCCAGGGCGGCGTAGGCGCCCAGCCCCGGCCAGTCGAAGACCGACTCGATGAGGAACGTCCCCGTGAGGGAGTAGGCGAACGTGAGGGCGACGACGGTGAGCGCGGGCGCGAGCGCGTTCCGCAGGGCGTAGCGGTACACGACCACCCGCTCGGCGAACCCGGCCGCCCGGGCCGTGCGGACGTAGTCCTCGCCGAGCACCTCGATGAGCGAGGAACGGAGCATGCGCACGATGAGGCCCATGGGGTAGGCGGAGAGCGTGACGGCCGGAAGGGCGAGGTGCGCTGCGGCGTCGCGCACGACCGGCCAGTCGCCGGCGAGGAGTCCGTCGACGAGGTAGGAGCCCGTGATCGTCCGCACGGGGTGGATGAGCGGCGTCATCGTGTCGATCCGCCCCGAGAGCGGGAGGAGATGCAGCTCCTTGAAGAAGACGAGCTGCAGGATCATCGCCAGCCAGAAGGTCGGCATCGAGACGCCGCCGACCGAGAGGACGCGCGTCAGGTGGTCGACCCAGCGCCCCTCCCGGACGGCCGCGGCGACGCCGAGCGGCACGCCCAGGACGACGGCGATCGCCATGCCGGCGAGGGTGAGCTCGAGCGAGGCCGGCAGGAAGGCGCGGATGTCGTCCCGCACCGGCTGGTGCGTCCGGATCGAGACGCCCAGGTCGCCCCGGGCGAGCTCGGCCAGGTAGAGGCCGTACTGCGCCCAGATCGGCCGGTCGAGGCCGAGCTCCTCCCGTGCGCGCTCGATCTCCTCGGCCGTCGCGTGCGGGCCGGCCCAGCGCGCGGCCGGGTCGCCGGGCACGACCCGCGCGAGCAGGAACGTGACGACCGTCAGGCCCCAGACGACGACGAGTCCCAGGGCGAGGCGCCGCCCCGCGTATGCGGCCACCGGACGTCACCCCTTCCGGCGCCGGGCGGGGCGGGCCTCACGCCCTCACTTCCGGTACGTCTCGTAGAAGAACACCACGTTCGGGTAGGCCGGGTTGTCGACGTAGCCGCCGAACGACGTCCGGATCGGCCGCACGTACTTCTGGTCGTAGATGAAGACGGCCGGCGCGTCCTGGACCAGGATCTCCTGCGCCCGCGCGAACTCTTCCACGGCCTTCTCGCGGTCGCTGGCCGCGAGGGTGTTGGCGTCGTCGATGAGGCGGTCGAACTCCGGGTTCGAGTAGTACCCGAGGTTGAAGTTGATCGTGTCCTCCGAGTGGAACATGTTCCAGAGGAAGCTGTAGGGCGTCGCGTAGTCCGGCCACCAGTACATCATGAAGATGTCCTGGCGCTTGGCCGGGTCGTCCGCCTTCGCGAGCTGCCACTGGGAGTCCCACGGCAGGCCCTGGACGTCGAGCGTGATGCCGAGCTTCGCGAGCTCCGCCTTCCAGAGCTCCGCCACACGGCGCTCGTTCTCGTCGCCGGCCGTGTAGGTGAGCGTCAGCTCGAGACCTTGGCCGACGCCCGCCTGGGCGAGCAGCTCGCGCGCCCGGTCGAGGTCCTCGGTGTACTGGAAGAGTTGGTCGTCGTGGCCCCAGAGGCCCGCCGGCACCGGTCCCCGCGCCTGCGTGGCCATCCCGTGCATCACGTCGTCGATGACGCTCTGGTACGGGAAGGCGTACGAGAGCGCCTGGCGCACGCGCACGTCGTCGAGCGGCTTCTTCTTCGTGTCGAAGAAGGCGAGGAGGTTCTGCCAGGAGGGCGTCGTGACGAGCTCGACGTTCGGGTCGCTCCGGAGCGCCTCGAGCTGCTCGTACGGCAGCTGGTCGACCACGTCGGCCTCGCCGGCCTGGAGCATCTGCATCTTGGTCGACGTCTCCTCGACCGGCTTGATGATGACCGTGTCGAACTGGTTCGCCTTCCAGCCGCCCCAGTAGCCGTCGAAGCGCTGGAGGACGAGCGCGTCGTTCTCCTTCCAGCTCTTCAGCATGTAGGGCCCGCTCCCGGCCTCGTGGACCTTCGTGAACCAGTCGTCGCCGTTCTGCCGGAGGACGTCGGTGTCGAAGACGTAGGCCGCGTAGGGCGAGCTCACGATGAGGTCCATCGGCGCCGCGTACTTCAGGTGGAAGACGACCGTCCGGTCGTCGGGCGTCTCGATCGACTGGACCGGGTCGAGGATGTAGGCCGCGCCCTTGCCGTGCGCGATCGTCCGCTCGAACGAGGCCTTGACGTCGGCCGAGGTCATCGTCTTCCCGGTGTGGAACCGGACGCCGCTCCGCAGGTGGAAGGTCCAGGTGAGGGCGTCGGGCGAGCTCTGGTAGTCCGTCGCGAGGACGGGGATGAACGTGTTCTTCGCCGGGTCGTAGCGGAGGAGCGTCTCGTACATGTTGTTCATCGCGATGATCTCGTTCGAGAACCCGTCGCTCGGATCCCAGAAGATCATCGGCTCCGTCGTCGTGAGGTAGACGGCCACGCGGGGCTCGGCCGACCCGCCGGCCTCCGACTCGGAGGCGCCGCCCGTCGCGCCGCCCGAGGAGCCGCACGCCGAAAGGAGGAGGAGCAGAGAGACGAGCGCGAGAAGCCGCCTCCGGCCGGCCGGCAGGGCGCGCGCGCGATGCGGGCGCGCCTTCCCCGTCGCCTCCTCGGCCGCGCCCAGCGCACGCCGCACCTTGCCGTCCACGCCGATCCCCCCTGCCTGTCGGGTCGCCCGTCCCAGGATCGCTTCACGATCTGCAATCCCAGTGAACAGGCTTTCCGCCATTCTCGCGGAGGGGGGCGGTCCGCCGCAAGCGGGATCGCGCGGAAATCCCGCCTTCTTCGCCCGCCCGCGCTACCCGCGGATGCGCGCGAGAAGCGCCTCGAGGGCGAGCTCGTAGCCGATGGGGCCGAGCCCGGCGATGACGCCGACGGCGACGGGCGCGATCACCGACCGGTGCCGGAACGGTTCGCGGGCGTAGACGTTCGAGAGGTGCACCTCGACGGTCGGCACGCCGACCGAGCGGATGGCGTCGCGGATGGCCAGGCTGTAGTGCGCGTACGCGCCCGGGTTCAGCACGAGCCCGTGCCAGCCCTCGGCGAGGCCCTGGATGAGGTCGACGAGTTCCCCTTCTCCGTTCCGCTGCTCGAACGCCACCTGGCAGCCGAGCGCCTGGGCCCGCGCCTCGACCCGCCGGCGGATGTCGGCGAGCGTCTCGCGGCCGTACACCTCGGGCTCGCGGCGCCCGAGAAGGTTGAGGTTCGGGCCGTTCAAGACGAGGATCCGTTCGTCCACCCTCGCCTCTCCCCTCCGCGCGCTCCCGGCCGCCTCGGGCGGCCGTCACACGCCGAGATAGATCTTCCGCACCTCGGGGTCTTCGCGCAACACGCGGGACGGCCCCTCCTTGACGACGCGGCCGCTCTCGAGCACGACGCAGTGCTCGGTGAGGGAGAAGGTGAGCCGGGCGTTCTGCTCGACGAGGACGAGCGTGAGGCCGCGGGCGTGGAGACCGCGCACGGCCTCGACGATCTCGTCGACGAGCGCCGGTGCGAGTCCCATCGAGGGCTCGTCGAGGACGAGAAGGCGCGGCTCGCCCATGAGGGCGCGCCCGATGGCGAGCATCTGCTGCTGTCCTCCGCTCAAGGCGCCGGCGAGCGCGCGATCCCGACGGGCGAGGATCGGGAAGAGCCGGTACACCTCCTCCACCCGCTCCCGCACGCGGCGGTCCCAGGGGTGCGCGTAGGCGCCCATGAGGAGGTTCTGGCGGACGGTGAGTCCCGGGAAGATGCGCCGGCCCTCGGGCACGTAGCCGATGCCGCGCCGGACCATGGCTTCGGGCGTCGGGCGGAGGACGCGCTCGCCCGCGACCTGGAGCTCGTCGAAGCGGGCGTCGGCAAGCCCCATGATCGCCTTCAGCGTCGAGGACTTGCCGGCGCCGTTCGCGCCGATGATGCCGACGCCGGCGCCCTCCCGGACGTCGAGGTCGACGCCCTGGACGGCGTGCACGTGGCCGTAGCGGACGTGGAGGCCGCGCACCCTCAGGATCGGCGGCGCCTCGCTCACGGCTCGGCCTCGCTTCCGAGGTAGACGCGGACGACCTCCGGGTCGTGCGCGACCTCGCCGGGCGTCCCCTCGGTGAGGACGCGCCCTTCGGAGAGCACGGTGACCCGGTCGCAGAGGTTCATCACCATCGCCATGTTGTGGTCGATCAGCACCACGGTGACGCCCTTCCGGCGGATCTCCGCCACCTGGGCCGCCAGCACCTCGACCTCGCCGGGCGTGAGCCCGGCGGCCGGCTCGTCGAGGAGGAGGAGGCGCGGCCGGGAGGCGATCGCGCGCGCGAGCTCGACCCGCCGCTGGTGGCCGTAGGGGAGGCTCGTCGCGAGCTCGTCGGCTGCGCCTTCGAGCTCGAACTGCCGCAGGATCTCGAGAGCCTCCTCGCGCAGCCGGCGTTCGCGCCGGGCGCTCGCGCGAGGCGCCGCCACATACCGCCAGGCGTTCTGGACCGCGGCCGGATCGAGCGCCACAAGCACCTGCTCGAGCACCGTCATGCGCCCGAACAGGCGGAGGTTCTGGAACGTGCGCGAGACGCCGAGCCGGGCGAGGCGCCAAGGCGGCCAGCCCGTCACGTCCCGGCCGAAGACGCGCACCGTGCCCCCGTCGATCGGGTAGAGGCCGTTCACGACGTTGAAGAGCGTCGTCTTGCCGGACCCGTTCGGGCCGATGACGCCGTGGATCGCGCCCTCCCGCACGCCGAACGAGACGTCCCGCAGCGCGACGAGGCCGCGGAAGCGCTTCGTCACTCCGGAGAGGTCGAGGGCCTCCGGCGCCTCGCGCAGGACCTCGGTCGGCGAGGCGGCGAGGCTCACGTGGCGCCCCCTCCCTCGACCGCGGCCGGCCGGCGACCCCGGCGGCCGGCGCGCCGCAGGGCGTAGGACACGACCGAGGCCAGGCCGCCGGGCAGGAACACCGCCATCACGACGATGAGCGCCCCGTAGGCGACCTGCTCGAAGCTCTGGAAGTCGCGCAGGAGCTCCCGGGCGAGGATGAGCAGCGCCGCGCCGGCCGAGGCGCCGTACAGGTTGTCGAGCCCTCCGATCATGGCGGCGGCGAGGAGGAAGAACATCACCTGGAGCCCGAACGTGTCCGGGCTCACGTAGTGCACGAAGTGGGCGTACAGCGCGCCGGCGGCGCCGGCGTAGAGCCCGGAGAAGGCGAAGGCGGCCATGCGCACGAGGCCGACGTGCACGCCGAGGGCGCTCGCCGCGACGGCGTCGTCGCGGATGGCACGGAAGGCGCGGCCGATCGAGGAGGCGAGCACGAAGCGGGCGAGCGCCCCGAAGAGCGCCACGGCGAGGAGCAGGAGGTAGTAGTAGGAGCGGTCGTCGGCCAGGCGGTACCCGAGGAGGCTCGGGGCCGGGATGCCGCCGATCCCCTCCGGCCCTCCCGTGAAGCGCGCGTTCGTGAGGATCTCGGCGAAGGCGATGGCGAGCCCGAGCGTCACGATCGCGAGGTAGTGCGACTGGACGCGCAGGGCCGGGATGGACGTCACGAACGCGCAGGCCACGGCCGCGAGGGTCGCCGCCGGCATCGCGGCCCACGCGCTCCAGCCGGCGGCCGTCGTGAGGAGCGCCGACGCGTAGGCGCCGACGCCGAAGAAGGCGACGTGCGCGAGGCTGATCTGGCCCGCGTAGCCCATGACGAGGCTGAAGCCGATGGCGAGGAGGACGTAGACGAGGACGAGGTCCGCCACGTGCATCGGGTAGGGGCCGAGCGCGAAGGGAAGCGCGCAAGCGGCTGCCGCGAGCGCCACGAGCGCGAGGCGCGTCATGCGCGATCGACCGTCTGTTCCCCGAAGATCCCGGTCGGCCGGACGAGCATGACGACCGTGAACACGGCGAAGGCGATGACGTCGGTGTACGCGGAGAAGCGGCTCGCCGCGAACGACTCGATCAGCCCGAAGAGGAGGCCGCCGACGATCGCGCCGGGCATGCTGCCGAGCCCGCCGAGGATGGCGGCCGCGAAGCCCTTGATGCCGACCGAGGCGCCCATGGCCGGGCTCACGTAGAGGAGAGGGCCGACGAGCCCGCCCGCGACCGCGGCGATGGCCGAGCCCAGCGCGAAGGCGAGCGCGTTGCAGCGGGCGACGTTCACGCCCATGGCGCGCGCGATCGGCGGGTCCATGGCGGCCGCCTGCATGGCGATGCCCAGCTTGACGCGCGTCATGAAGAGGTGGAGCAGCGCCACGCACAGGGCCCCGACGGCCATGATGACGAGGTAGTAGGGCAGGATCACGACCGAGCCGACGCGGAAGGGGTGGATCGAGGGCGGGATCGGCACGGCCGTCCCGACGCTGCCCCAGACGAGGATCGCGACGGCCTCGAGCAGGATCCCGAACCCGATCGTCCCGATCAGCATGAGGTTCAGGTCCTTCCCCTCGAGCGGCCGGAGGACGCGCTCGAAGAGGAGACCGAGCACGCCGGTCGCGACGGCGCTCAGAAGGATCGCCAGCACGAAGGGCAGCTTGGCCGTGAGGAGCAGGGTGGCCATGAAGTAGGCGCCGATCATGAGGACGTCCGTGTGGCCGAAGTTTACGAGTCCCATCGCCCGGTAGACGATCGAGAACCCGATCGCGACCATCCCGTACACGCTGCCCATGCCGAGGCCGCCGATGATCGTCTGCAGGACTGTCGTGAGGGTCACGGCTTCGCGGCACGCCCTCTCGCGATCCCCCGCGCCGCCGCCCGGCCGCCCGCAGACCCGGGCCGCCCGGCGGGACGGGCGGTCACTTCACCGGGACGACCTGGCAGCCCTGGATCGTGCCGACGAGGGATGCCGCCAGGCCTTCGCCGTTCTCGTCGAACTTGAAGTGGCCCTGCAGCCCGTCGTACTCGATCTGGTGCAAGGCCTGGGCGATGTGTTCGCCGTCGATGTTCGGCCAGGCCTTCTGCATCGCGAGGACGAGCAGCTGGCCGGCGTCGTACGCCTTCGCGCCGTGCAGCTCCGGATCCTCGCCGTAGGCGTCCTTGTACTTGGCCGCGAAGGCGCGGGTGGCGTCGGTCGCGTCGTTGCCGAGGTAGGTCGTGCTCATGATCGAGCCCTCGATGGCGTCGCAGCCGGCCGTGTCGCGGAAGACGGGCGTGACGAACGGCGAGTCCGCGACGAGCGTGGCCGTGATGCCGAGGGCGCGCGCCTGCTTGGCGATGAGGCCCGACTCGACCTCCTCGGCCCCGATGAAGAGGGCGTCGGGTTGGGCGTCGCGGATCTGCGCCAGGACGGAGCTGAACTCCTTCTGGTCCGGCGTGACGACGACGTCGGCGACCGGCTCGACGCCGAGGTCCTTGAGCGCGGCGAGGAACGCGTCGTGCTCGCCCTTGCCGTAGGAGCCGTTGTTCGTGATCATCGCGATCTTCTTGAAGCCCTTCGTCTGGACCACGTACTGGGCGAGCGTGCGGTCGATGGTGGTGCTCGGGGCCGTGTCGCGGAAGATGTAGGGATCGCCCGGCTCCGTCAGCTGAAGCGCCTGGCCGGAGGTGATCTGCACGACCTTCGCGTCTTGGAAGAGCGGCTTCACCGCGAGCGCGACCGTGCTCTCGGGGGTCGCCATCGCCGCCACGATGCCTTGCGAGAGCGCGTCCTTCGCGACGTTCACCCCGACCGTCGGGTCGCCCTGGTCGTTGAACTCGAGGATCTTGATCGGACGCCCCTGGATGCCGCCTTGGGCGTTCGCCTCCTGGATGGCCAGGTTGAAGCCCTTCCAATCCCAGTCGCCGAGGCTTGCGAGCTGGCCGCTGCGCGCGCCGATCGTCGCCACCAGGATGGGCCCCCCGGCCGCCTCCGACTCGCTCGCCGGCTGGCCCTCGCTCCCCGCACCGCCCGACGTCGTCCCGCCGCCGCAGGACGACGCGAGAAGGGCGAGCGTCGCGAGCAGGGCTGCGAGCGTCGCCGACCACGTCTTCCTCGTCACGCCGATCCGCCTCCTTCTTCGCACTCGCGTCGACCGCCTCATCGTCCCGGACCCGCCGCTAGCGCGAGGGGAGCTCGCCGTGCGGCGCATACAGCCAGACGAGCCAGAGCGGCTCGTCCCCCGTGTTGAGGTGCTGGTGCTCCACCCCCTTCGGGATGAACATGAAGTCGTGCGCCTCGAACGCGGCCTCGCCGGCGGGCGTCACGACGACCCCGCGCCCGCGCACGACGAAGTCGACCTCCTCCGACCCCGGATGGTTGTGCATGGAGCTCCGTTCGCCCGGCTCGAAGATCGTGAGGCCGCACGTGATGACCTCGGAATCGGCGAGGCGCTCGTCGACGACGCGGAAGACCTTGCGTCGAAACCCGGCCTCGTCGAGCCCCAGCCAGACGGCCTCGCCGTCTCGGAACGGGCGGATCACCTTGACCTCCACCTCGTCGCCTCCTCCTCCGCGGGCGGCGCCGGCGCGAGCCCTCTCACGAGGGGCCGAAGCGCCCGCGGTAGATGTCGCGGATGTTCCAGTGGCCGGGCGTGGGGACGGGCTCGTTCACCATGGGCACGTCGACGAGGAACGGGCCGGGGTGCGCGAAGGCCTCGGAGAGCGCGCCCTCGAGCTCCTGCGCGCGCTCGACCCGCCGGGCCCCGGCGCCGAGGGCGCGCGCCACGGCCGCGAGATCGGCCTGGTAGGCGCCTTCCCGCCCGCGCGGGAACGTCGTGCCGTACTCGTGCCCGTAGTGGGAGCGCTGGAGGTCCGCGATCGTGCCGAAGGCGCCGTTGTTCATGACGACGAAGCGGACGGGCAGCTCGTATTCGACCGCCGTCGCGATCGCGCCGAGCTGGTTCAGCATGGCCCCGTCGCCGACCAAGGCCACGACCGGCCGCCCCGGGTCGGCGATCTGGACGCCGAGCGCGGCCCCCGGGCCGAACCCCATCGTCGCGAGGCCGCCCGGCGTGAGGAAGCGGCCTTCGTCCGGCAGGCGGTAGCGCTGGGCGACGCCGTTCTTGTTCCAGCCGACGTCGGTGACGAGCACCGTCTCGGGCGGCGCCTGGCGTCGGAGGTCCCGCAGGATGCGCTCGGGCCGGAGCGGGAAGGCGTCGGAGGCGCCGTTCGCCTCGACCTCCGACCAGAGCGCGTGACGCGCCTTGCGGACGGCCTCGCGCAGCCCGGGCCGGCTGCGCCCCTCGGGGCAGAGGCGGCGCACCTCCGCGAGAAGCGCGCGCAGGGTGAGGAGCGCGTCCGCCTGGATCGCGAGGTGGGCGGGGAAGTTGCGCCCGAGTTCCGCGGGGTCGAGGTCGACGTGCACAAGGCGCGTGGGCGGGATGCGCCAGGTGAAGCGGGGATCCCACGAGCTGGCGTCCGTCTCGGCGAACCGCGTCCCGAGGGCCAGGGCGACGTCCGCCTCGCGGGCCAGGCCGTTCGCCAGCTCCGTCCCCCAGAATCCCGTCATGCCGACGTTCAGCGGGTGGTCGTCGGGGAGGACGCCCTTGCCCATGAGCGAGTGCGCCACAGGCAGGTCGAGCCACAGGGCGAGCTCCGAGACGAGGCGGCGCCCCTCCTCGCCGCGCACGCCCCCGCCGACGACGACGAGCGGCCGCTCGGCGCGGACGAGCTCTTCCGCCGCCTCCCGTACCGCCGCGGCATCGGGCGCCGGCCGTGCGTACGTCGCGCCCGGGCCGGGCCACGACTCTTCGGGGAGCGACACGGGGCGCGAGAACAGGTCCATCGGCACGTCGACCAGCACGGCCCCGGGCCGCCCCGAGGCGGCCGTCCAGAAGGCGCGCTCGAGGACGCGCGGGAGGTCGTCCGCCCGTTCGACGCGCCAGACGCGCTTGGCGACGGGCCGGTAGACCTCGGCCTGGCTCGCGTCGGCGTGCAGGTTCACCTCCTGGTGGGGGTGGCGGCCGTAGTAGTAGCTCGGCACGTCGCCCGCGACGACGACGAGCGGCACCGAGTCGAGCGCCGCGTTCGCGACGCCCGTGAGCGCGTTCGTGAGGCCGGGCCCCACGTGGACGAGCACCACCCCGACCTTGCCCGACTGGCGCGCGTAGCCGTCGGCCGCGTGGGCGGCCGTCTGCTCGTGATGCGTCGTCACGAACCGGATGCGGCTGCGCGCGAGCGCGTCGAGGGCGGCGATGACCGTGTGGCCGCAGAGGCCGAAGACGACGTCGACGCCGAACCGCTCGAGCTGTCGTACCAGCGCGTCGGCGCCCGTGACGACGCGCGTTTCCGTCGCGCTCACATGCTCATCCCCTTCCGTTCGGGATGGAGACCCACGCCTTCCCCACCCCGGCCTTGGCCTCGGCGAGCGCCCGCCCGACCTCCCCGAACCCGTACCGGCGCGTCACGATGCGCCCCGGCTTGAGGCCGCCCTCGACGAGCGCGATCGCCTGGCGGAAGTCGCGCGGGTGGTCGTAGATGATCGAGCCTACAAGCTCCATCCCCTTGCGGACGAACCGGAGGGGCACGAACGAGGCCGGCTCGCCCGCGAGCCCCACGAGCACGGCCCGCCCGCCCGGCGCCGTCGCCTCGATGGCGGCCTCGACGGCGCGCGCCGAGCCGGCCGCCTCGAAGACGACGTCGAAGGGGGCGAGCCCGCGGGGGTCCGCCGCCGCCTCGGCCGCGCCGACCGCCTCCGCCAGCGCGAGCGCCTCGGGCCGCGGATCGACGACGACCGGCCGCCGCCCGGTCGCCGCGAGGAGGAGCGTGAGGAGCAGGCCCTGCGAGCCGGCGCCGAGCACGAGGACCCGGGCGCCCGGCGGCGGGTCGGCCCGGCGCAGGGCGGCGACCGCCACCGCGAGCGGCTCGACCGTGACGAGATCCTCCTCCGAGGCGCCCTCCGGGGCGACCCACGCGAACTCCGCTGGCAGCGAGGCGCGCTCGGCGAAGAAGCCCGGGGCGTCGATGCTGAGGACGCGCTTTCGGGCGCAGACCGACGTGCGTCCGCTTCGGCAGCTCTCGCAGTCGAGACAGACGATGTTCGGCTCCACGACGACCCGGCGCGAGACAAGCGCCGGGTCGACGCCCGGGCCCACGGCGACGACCCGGCCGAAGGCCTCGTGGCCCTGGACGACGGGCAGGCGCGCCGCCCGGTCGCCCCGGTAGACGGCGACGTCCGACCCGCAGACGCCGACGCCCTCGACCTGCACGACGACCTCGCCCGGACCGGCCTCGGGCTCCGGCCGCTCCTCCGTCCGGATCTCCTCGGGTGCGACGAGCACGGCCGCCTTGATCCCGACCACCTCCTAGGCCCAGAAGGAAAGGCCGCGGAAGAGCACCGTCTTCGTCTCGCTGAACTCCTTCACGAGAAGGCGCGGCGTCTCGCGGCCGAGCCCCGACGCCTTCACCCCTCCGAACGGGACGTGGTCGAGGCGGAAGTTGCTCGAGCCGTTGACGACGACCCCGCCGACCTCGAGCTCGCGCACGGCGCGGAAGACGCGCTCGAGGTCGCGCGTGAACAGCCCGGCCTGCAGGCCGTAGGGGGTGGCGTTGGCCTGCGCGAGCGCCTCCTCGAAGCGGTCGAAGGGCATCACGGAGACGAGGTCGCCGAAGACCTCCTCACGGACGACGCGCGCGTCGGCCGGGGGCTCGGCGAGGAGCGTCGGCCAGAGCCGAGCCCCTTCGCGCCGCCCGCCGGCGACGAGGCGCCCGCCTGCCGCGACGGCCTCGCCGATCCAGGCCTCGACGCGGGCGGCCGCCGTTTCGTCCACCATCGTGCCGACGTCGGTCGCCGGATCGAGGGGATGGCCGACCTTGAGCCCGCGGACCTCGGCCTCGAACGCTTCGAGGAACGCGCCGTACGCGGGCCGTTCCACGTACACGCGCTGGACCGAGATGCAGCTCTGCCCGGAGTTGCTGTAGCCGGTCGCGGCCGTGACCTGCGCCGCCTCCGCCACGTCGGCGTCGGCGCAGACGATCGTGGCGGCGTTCCCGCCGAGCTCCAGCACGAGCCGCTTCGGGCCGGCCGCGTGAGCCACGGCGTGCCCGGCGGCCGCGCTCCCCGTGAAGGCCACCGCCCGCGCCTCGGGCATCGCGACGAGAGAGGCGCCGAGCTCGGCGCCTCCTTGGAGCAGCTGGACCCCTTCGGGCGGGAAGCCCGCCTCGAGTAGGACGAGGACGAGCTTCGCCGCGCTCGCCGGCGCCTGCGGCGCCGGCTTGACGACGGTCGTGTTCCCGGCCGCGAACGAGGCGGCGAGCTTGTGGGCGAGCAGGTTGAGCGGCGCGTTGAAGGGCGTGATCGCGACGACGACCCCGACCGGCACCTGGATGGAGAAGGCGGCCGCCCCCCGACCCCGCCGCCAGCCTTCGGCCGGCCAGACCTCGCCCCCGAGCTCGCGCGCGGCGTGCGCCGCGATCGAGAACGTCTCGGCGACCCGCGCGAGCTCGCCGCGCGTGTCCTTGAGCGGCTTCCCGAGCTCGACGGCCTCAAGCCGCGCGAGCGGCTCCGCGGCCTGAAGGACCGCCTCCGCACAGCGCTCGAGGATCTCGGCGCGCTCGAAGGGCCGCAGCCGGGCGACCGCCCGCGCCGCCTCGACTGCATAACGGCGCGCGAGCTCGACCTCCTCGGGGCCGCACGAGGCGAAGCGGCACTCGGCCCCCGGAAGCCACGGGCTGCGCCGCACGCTCTTGGGGCCGCCCGCCTCTTCGCGAAAGCCGCCCGCGACGAACGAGGCCGCGCTCTCCGGATAGGCGACGTCCGTCTCGGCCGCCGTCACCCTCCACCTGCCTCCCGGGGGCGTCACCGGCGCGAGACCGGCCGCTGGACGCCGCTCCGTGTGCCGTGGTATGGATTCGCTAAACCGTACATCGGCATCGTGCTTCGCCGAACGAGGCCAATTTCCTCCCGGCCCGCCTCGGACATGCGCCGAACTACTCATCGGGCTTCACTAGGAGGGGAACCGGGTGCAGGGAGCGAATCGCAGTGATGAAATCGGAATGTTCGAACTGCTAGGTGGATCGTGCGCCCAGAGCCCGGCGCTCCGGGGGGCGGAAGCGTGAACGGCGAGGTCGGGCGTCGGCGCGGCCCCCTCCAGGGCGTCACGGTCGTCGAGCTGGGATCGCTCATCGCCGGCCCCTTCTGCGGCCGTCTCCTCGGCGACCTCGGCGCCCGCGTCATCAAGGTCGAACCGCCGGGCAAGGGCGACCCGCTCCGCGAGTGGAGCCTCGTCACCGACCACGGCTCACTCTGGTCGATGGTCCAGTCCCGCAACAAGGAGTCGGTCGCCGTCGACCTGCGCCGGGAGGCCGGCCAGGCGCTCGTCCGTCGGCTCCTTACCAAGGCCGACCTCGTCGTCGAGAATTTCCGCCCGGGACGGCTCGAAGCCTGGCGGCTCGGTCCCGACGACGTCTGGCCCCTCCATCCCCGCCTCATCTACGTGCGCATCTCGGGCTTCGGCCAGACGGGACCCTACCGCGACCGGCCGGGCTTCGGCAGCATCGCCGAGGCCATGGGCGGCCTGCGCTACATCACCGGCTTCCCCGACCGGCCGCCTCTGCGCGTCGGCGTGAGCCTCGGCGACGCCGTCGCGGCCCTCTACGCCGCCATGGGGGCGCTCGCCGCCCTCTGGCGCCGTCGCGAGACGGGCCGCGGCGAGGTCGTCGACGTCGCCCTCTACGAGGCCGTCTTCAGCCTGCTCGAGTCGATCCTGCCCGAATACGGCTACGCCGGGCTCGTGCGGGAGCGCCAGGGCAACGCGCTCCTCGGGGCGGCGCCCTCGAACACGTATCGGACGCGCGACGGGATTTGGATGACGATCGGCGCGAACGCCGACTCCATCTTCCGCCGGTTCGCCCAGGCGATCGGCCGACCGGAGCTGCCCGAGGATCCCCGCTTCCGCGACAACCAGGCGCGGCGCGCCCACGTGGACGAGCTCGACGCGATCATCCAGGATTGGGTGGGACGACACGACGCGGGAGACGTCTGGAAGATCCTCAACGAGGCGGGCGTCCCGGCCGGTCCTGTGTACAGCGTCAAGGACATCGCCGAGGACCCGCAGTACCGGGCGCGCGCCATGATCCTCCCGGTCGAGGTGCCCGGCGTCGGGACGGTGCTCATGCCCGGCGTGGTGCCCCGGTTCGCGCGGGAGCCGGGCGGCGTCGACTGGCCGGGGCCTCGACTCGGGGAGCACACGCGCAAGGTGCTGGAAGGCGACCTCGGCTTGGGCGGCGCGGAAGTCGACCGGCTCGCGCGCGACGGGGTGATCCAGCTCGCCGATGTCGCGCGCGCCGGCGACCGCGGGCATGCCTAGGCCGGGGCCGGTCGCCGGGAGGGGGCGGTCGGGCGTGCCGCGAGCGAGGAGGGGCGAAGGCGGCTCGGCGCCCGTGCGGAGCCTCCAGAGGGCCCTCGCGATCCTCTTCACGTTCGACGGAGCCTCGGGAGCCCGCACGCTCGCCGAGCTCGCGGCCCAGACCGGGCTGCCCAAGACGACCGTCGTCCGCCTGGCGCGCACGCTCTCCGAGGCCGGTTTCCTGGCCCAGGACGCCGCGGGGCGCTACCTCCTCGGGCCCGCGGCGCTCCGGATCGGCCATGCGGCCCAACGTCAGTGGCGTCTACCCGAGGTCGCGCGCGAGGTCATGCGCCGGCTCTCCCAGCTCTCGGGGGAGACGGTCAACCTGTACGTCGTCCACGGGATCCACCGCGTGTGCGTCGCACAGGAGGAGGGCGTGCACACCGTGCGCCAGGTCGTCCCCGTCGGCCACGCCCTGCCGCTTTGGGCGGGTGCCTCGGGCCGCGTCCTCCTCGCGCACCAGCCCGCCGGCGTCCTCGAGCGCGTCCTCCGCGAGGCCGGGGAACGGGTCGACGTGCTCGACCTGCAGCGGCGCCTGCAGGCGACCCGGGCCGACGGCTACGCGGTGAGCCACGGCGAGCGCGAGCCGGGCGCGAGCTCGGTCGCGGCGCCGGTCGTCGGGCCGGACGGCGAGGTGGCGGCTGCGCTCGCCATCTCCGGGCCGACGAGCCGGTACACGCCCGAGCGCGTCGAGCGCCTCGTCGCGCTCGTCCTCGAGGGGGCGCGCCAGATCTCCGAGGCGCTGTCCGGCTCCGCCGTCCCGGCCGCCTCCCGCCTCGAGGCGGCGGGGGGAGGTGGCGCCGACGTCCGGCCGCAGCGCGCTCCGTCGCTTTGAAACGGAAGGCGGCGCCTGGTGGCGGACGTCGATCAGCGACGTCTCGCCCGGCCGCATCGTCATCCGCGGCCGCCGCATCGAAGACCTCATCCGAGAGGCCGGGTTCGTCGAGACGCTCGCCTGGGCCGTGCTCGGGCGCCGGCTCGGCCCGGTCGAGGTCCGTCTACTCGAGGCCGCGATGGTCGCCGGGGTCGACCACGGGCCGCGCGCGCCCTCGATCGCGGCCGCGCGCATGGCGGTCACCTGCGGGGTCACCTTCAACAGCGCCGTCGCGACCGGCATCAACCTGCTCGGCGACTACCACGGGGGCGCAGCCGAGGAGGCGATGCGCCTCTTCGACCGGCTCGCCTCCGACGCGGAGGCGGATGCGGCCGGCGACCTCGCGGCTCGCGCCCGCGAGGCCGTGCGCGAGCATCGCGCCGCCGGCCGCCCGGTGCCGGGCTTCGGCCATCAGCTCCACGACCGCGATCCGCGCCGCGACCCGCTCCTCGCGCTCGTCCGGTCGGCGTGCCAGGCGGGGGCGGTCGCCGGACGCCACCTGCGCGCGGCGCTCGCGGTGGAGGAGGGGCTCCGGGCCGAGGTCGGCCGCGACCTGCCCATGAACGTCGACGGGGCGCTGGCCGTCGTCCTCTGCGAGCTCGGCTTCCCGCCGGAGGCCGCGAAGGGCGTCTTCAGCCTCTCGCGCGGGGTCGGCATCGTCGCCCACGCGCTCGAGGAGCTATCGCAAGGGGCCCGCATCAAAGGGCCGTGCCCGCCCGACCCGGCCCTCGTCCGCTACGAGGGCCCGGAGCCCGAGCGGTAGGCCGCCCAGCCCCAGGCCCGTCCCCGTCACCCCACCTCGGCGAACCAGAGGACGAACGCGCGGAAGAAGGCGAGCCCGTACGCGAGCCCCGCCATCGCCTTCATGACGGATGCGCCGAGCGCCTGGTCGGCGAGGGGGTCGACGCCGAAGAGCGACTCGCCTGGGGCGTAATACGGGTAGAGCGGCGCGTCGCCGAAGGCGATCCCGGCGAAGATCGGCGTCATGGCGAGGCCCATCGCGAAGAGATAGGCCATCTGCCCCGGGTAGGGGAGCGGCGGGAGCTCGGCAGTCGGGCTGAAGACGGGCCAGAAGGCGCAAAGGCCGAGGCCCATGAGCACGAGGTGCTCGACCGCGTGGACCGGCTCGCTCACAAGGCCCCATTCGAGGAGCCGGGGCACGTGGTCCGCGCTGAAGGCCGCGTTGAAGAGGACGAGGGCGACGACCGGCTGCGTGAGGACGCGGAGCGCGACCCGCACGGGCCTCGGGAGCGGCGGGAGGCGGCCGCCCAGCCCGAGGAGCAGGAGCGGTGGCGCGACGACGGAAAGCAGCATGTGCTGGAGCATGTGCACCCAGAAGAGGTACAACTCGCCCACGGCGTCGATCGGGGACTCGAGCGCGAGGGCGACGACGCCCAGCCCGACGAGGAAGAAGGCCGGCTGCCCGCCCGCGCGAGGGCCGCGCGCGCGGACGCTCTTCGCCCAGAGCCAGGCGTAGAGGCCGAGGGCCAGGGCGAGCCCCGCCACGACCGTCGGTTCCCAGCGCCAGGCGTAGGCGGTCCAGGCCGGCAGGCAGGCCGCCTCCCCTCCGCTCGCCCTCCGCCGGCCCGATCTCGGCCGGGCGGGCGCAGGATCATTCTGGCACGCAGCCGAAACCACTGCGCGCGATGCGGATCCTCCTGGTCGACGACGAGCCGGCCTTCGTGCGCGGGCTGCGCGCGACCCTCGAGCAGCACGGCTTCGAGGTCGTCGTCGCCTACGACGGCGAGGAGGCCTGGAAGCGGTTCAAGGACGTCGCGCCCGACTTCGTGCTCCTCGACGTGATGCTGCCGGGCGTCGACGGCCAGACGCTCTGCCGCCGCATCCGCGCGCAGGGCGACACGCCCGTCATCATGCTGACGGCGCGCGGGGCCGAGCGGGACCGCGTCTTGGGGCTCGAGACGGGCGCCGACGACTACGTCGTGAAGCCGGTGAGCGGCCGCGAGCTCGTCGCCCGCATCCGCGCCGTGCAGCGGCGCGCCGGCCCGGACGGCCCTCACGGCCGCGCCCGCCGCCGCGTCGAGCTCGGCCCCCTCGTCCTCGACCCGGACACGCGCGAGGCGCGGCTTCGCGGCCGCCGCCTGTCCCTCACGCCGAAGGAGTTCGACCTGCTCCTCCACCTGGCCCGCCGGCCGGGGGTCGTCCACAGCCGGGGCGACCTCCTGCTCGAGGTCTGGGGCTACGAGGCGCCCGCCGACTCGCGCACGGTCGACGTCCACATCTCGCGTCTGCGCGAGAAGCTCGGCGACCCGGACGCGACCGGCCTCCGGCTCCTCACCGTCTGGGGCCGCGGCTACCGGCTCGTCCACGTCCGCCCGCGCCATGGCTGACGCCGCCCTTCCGGCGGGCCCGACGCCCCGCCCAGAGGCCTCGCCCGCGCGGAAGACGAGGCGCCTCGCTCTCACGCGCCTCGGGCGCCCGCTCTTCTCCGGGCTCGGGGCGCGCCTTTCGGCGTCGGTGGTGGCGCTCCTCTTCCTCGTGCTTCTCGGCGTGAACGTCTACGCCGACGTCGCGATCGGCCGCGCCAACCTGCAGGAGCACGAGGAGGAGATGATCGCGATCGCCTGGAACGTCGAGGAGACGTACGAGAGCGCCGTCCTCCAGCCCGGCCGCGACCCGGCGCCGGTGCTCCTCCAGCTCGCGAGCCGCTACCGCTACCGGATCCTCATCCTCGACCCCGAGGGGCGGGTGCGGTCCGACACGAACGGCGTGAGCGCGCTCGTCGGACGGAGCCTCGCCGACCTCGCCGAGGTGGCCTCGGCCCTCGCCGGCCGCCCCATGGCCGCCTTCCACGAGAACGCCGGCTTCAACGCGGCCTTCTACGCGGCGGTCCCCTTCACGTTGCACGACCGCATCGCCGGCGTCGTGCTCATCTCGAGCCCCGCGGCCGACTTCCTGCGCGACACGGCCATGCTGCGGAGCGGGCTCGCCATGGGGAGCCTCGTCGCCCTCGCCGCCGCGGTCCTCGTGACCTTCCGCCTCTCGCGCGGCCTCGCCGCACCCCTCGAGCGCATGGCGGCCCGCGCCGCGGCGGGGGTGCGCGACGCGGCCTGGGACGGCTCGTTCGAGCGCCTTGCCGGCCCGCGCGCGACGGCCGAGGCGCGCCGGCTGGCTCTGGCCCTCGACCACATGATCGCCCGCCTTCGGGCGCTCGAGGCCGCCCGCCAGCGCTTCCTCGCCGACGCCGCGCACGAGCTGCGCACGCCGGTCGCCAACATCCGCGCGCTCATCGAGCCGCTCCTCGCCAAGCGGGGGACGGCCCAGCCGGGCCCGGCCGACGAGGAGCTCATCCTCGCCCTCGAGGTCGAGTGCGACCGCCTGGCGCGGCTCGCGGGGGACCTCCTCGACCTGACGGAGCTCCGCACGCGGCCTGCGCTCCGCCTGGGCGAGGTGGCGGGCCGCGAGCTCCTCCTCGCCGTCGTCGAGGCCCTCAGCCCGGTCGCGCGCGAAGCCGGGGTGACGGTCGCCGTCGAGGCCGACCCGGGGGCGCGGCTCGTCGCCGACGCGCACGAGCTCGAGCGCGCGCTCGTCAACCTCGTCGACAACGCGATCCGACACGCCCTCCCGGGGAGCCAGGTCGTGGCGCGACTCACGGAGGGCCCAAGGGACTGGCTCTTCGAGGTCGAGAACCGGGGCGAGCCGATCCCGCCCGAGGCGCTCCCCCACATCTTCGAACCGTTCTACCGCCTCGACAGCGCCCGCGGCCGGCGCTCGGGCGGCTCGGGTCTCGGGCTCGCCATCGCGCGGGAGATCGCGCTCCGCCACGGCGGATCGCTCTCGGCCGCGAGCGAGGCGGGACTCACGCGCTTCACGCTGGCCGTCCCCAAGGATGTAAACATTCTGTAAACGCGCGAGGGGCGTCCCTTCGACAGGCGAAGGTCTGCCACCCGGGAAGGAGGACTGCCATGCGATTCCTTCGTGGGCGGGTGGCCCTCGCCGCGGCCGTCGCCGGCGTCCTCGCGGCAGCCGTCGCCTGCGGCGGCGGCTCGTCGGGGCAGACGGGCGGCGGGGGCGGCGGAGGCGGCTCCGAGAACGCCGTGACGATCACGGTCGGGATGACGGAGTACGAGTTC
>JADGHG010000099.1 GCA_019689585.1 Clostridia bacterium | reverse complement strand
CCGCCGCCCTCCCCGAGGGCCGAGGCCCCGAGGGCCCGCCGCCCGTCGTCCGCTGGGCGATCGGCGGCCGCACCCCCGGGTGCCTTCCGCCGCTCGCCGACGTCTACCTCGTCGCGGCCGAGGACGGCGAGGCGCTCGTCGCGGGCCGGGCGCCGGGCGGGACGGCGACCTCCGGCGCGGGCGCGGCCGGCGTCGCGGTGCGGCTCCTCCTCGTCGAGCTGGCCCCCGGCCTCGCCGCGCCCAGCGTGGGAGACGAGCTCCGCGACCGCCTCGGCGCCCGGGCCTGGTACGGCCGCGACCGCGCAGGAGCCCTCGCCGCCTCCGCCCAAGCGGCCACGGCCGGCCCCGAGCGGCTCAGCCTCGCCGCCGTGTTGGCCGCCGCGGCCGCGGCTGTCGTCCAGGCGGCGCTCGTCCTCTACTACGCGCGCCGCCGCCGGCTCGGCGCGCTCGCGGCCGCAGGCGCCGACGGCCGCGACCTGGCGCGGATCTTCGCCGGGGAGGTCGCCGCGGCCGCCCTTGGCGGCTGGGCGGCCGGGATGGCCGCCGCCTCGGCCTGGGCCGCCTTCGGCTCCCCGCCGGGCGGGAGCGCCGTCGTCCTGGGAGCCGCCCTCGCCGCCCTCGGGGTCGGCCTCGCCGTCGCCGTCGGCGTGCGCGGGCCGGGCCGCGAGCTCGGCCGGGCCTCGCCGCTCGAGCTCCTCTTCGAGCGAGGCGGCGGCTGAGCGGCCCGCGAAGCACGCCCGGCGGTGAAGGCTCTGCCCTCGTCAGTCGTCGAGGCCGAGCTCCGCGAGCGCGCCCGCTCTCTCCCGCCAGTCGGCCTTCACCTTCACGCGCAGGTCGAGGTACAGGCGGGTTCCCAGGATCGCCTCCGCCTCCCGGCGCGCCGCCTGGCCGATCGCCTTCAGCATCGCCCCGCCGTGACCGATGACGATGCCCTTGTGGGATTCGCGCTCGACGAAGATCGTCGCCTCGACGTAGACGAGGCCCTGCGGCCGCGGCTCCATCCGCTCGACGAGGACGGCCACGCCGTAGGGAACCTCGGCCGCGAGCCGCTCGAACGCCTTCTCGCGCACGATCTCGGCGAGGAGCCGCGCCTCCGGCTGGTCGGTCACCTGCCCTTCCGGGAAGTAGGCCGGCCCCTCGGGAAGGCGCGACTCGACCCAGCCCGCGAGCTCCGCCAGCCCCTCGCCCGTGTGGGCCGAGACGGCGAAGGCGGCGTCGAGGGCGACGATCGCGCCGACGACCGCCTCCGCCGCGCCAAGCCGCCCCTCCCGCTCGGCCCGGGGCACGAGGTCGAGCTTCGAGCCGACGAGGGCGACGGGACACCGGGCGGCGGCGACGGCTTCCGCCGCCCGCCGGTCGCCCGGCCCGAAGGGCTCGCTCAAATCGACGACGAGGCACGCGAGGTCGGCGCCCGCAAGCGCCGCCTCGGCGTGGCGCACCATCGCCTTGCCGAGGAGGTCGCGCGGCCGGTGGAGCCCCGGCGTGTCGAGGAAGACGACCTGCCCGCCCGGGAAGTGGCGGACGCCCATGATCCGGTTGCGCGTCGTCTGGGGCCGCGGCGAGACGATCGCCACCTTGCGGCCGACAAGCGCGTTCACGAGCGTCGACTTCCCGACGTTCGGGCGGCCGAGGACGGCGACGAAGCCCGAACGGTAGGGCGTCACCCAGGCTCGCGCTCCCAGGGGGACGGATGGGCCCCCTGCGGGAGAGGCGCCTCCTCCCCCGCCGAGAGGAGCCGCTCCGGGTTCACCACCCCGCCCGAGATGATCATCCGCATCGCCTCCTCGACGGTCACGTCGAGGAGGCGCAGGTCCCGCTTCGGCACGAGGAGGAGGAAGCCGGTCGTCGGGTTGGGCGTCGTCATGAGGAACACGTTCACCATCTCGTCCTCGCCCGCGGCCCGAGCGAGCCCCGGCGGGGTGTCGGCGCTGATGAGGACGAGGCTCCAGAGACCCGGCCGCGGGTATTCGATGAGGGCCACGCGTTGGAAGCTCGCGCCCTTGCCGCTCGTGAAGGCCGCGAGGAACTGCTTGGCCGTGCCGTAGATGCTCGAGGCGACGGGCAGCCGGCGGAACGCGGCGTCGACGAGCCCCCAGAGCCGGCTGCCGACGTAGTTCGAGACGAAGAGCCCGACGAGGAGGACGAGGAGGAAGGTCGCGAGGACGCCCGCGCCGGTCACGACGCGGTCCCCCGGGAAGAGCGGGGCGAGGAGCGGGCGGAGGAGCCCGTCGACCCACCGGAAGAGGGCGAGGACGACGTAGACGGCGAGCGCGACCGGCAGGAGGGCCGCGACGCCCGCGAGGAGCACCGAGCGCAGGCGGTGGAGGAATCCCGGCCGCCCGGCCGGCCTCACCGGTCGCCCCCCTTTCCCCGCGGCGCGGTAAGCCAGAGGCCGACGAGCAGGAGCCAGCCGGCCACAAGGGCGGCGAAGCCTCCGGGCGAGGCGGAGAGGAGCTGCGCGAGGGCGCCCGGCACGCGCCCGAGCCGCGGACCGAGGAGCGCGAGGCCCGCCGCGAAGGCGGCCGCCGCCGCGACGAGCACGGCCCCGGCCGCCAGGTCCTTGGCCCGGGCCGCCTCCGGGCGCCAGCCGCCGGCCGCCAGGTCGGCGAGCTCCTCGACCGAGGTGTTGACGACCTCGAAGGCGAGGACGAGCCCGGCCGCGAGCGCGACGAGGGCCACCGCCTCGGGCCCGAGCCCTTCCAGCCAGGCGAGGGCGCAGGCCGCGTAGCCGACGGCCGACTGGAGCCTCAGGTTGGGCCCGCGGAAGGCGAGGGCGAGGCCGCGGCCGGCGAAGGCGAAGGAGCGGAGCGTCCGCCTCACCGGGAAAGGCCGAGCGGCGAAAGGATCTCTTCCGTGCGCGCCATCATCGCCGCCTCCGAAGCCTCGTCAGCGTGATCGTACCCCAAGAGGTGGAGCGTGCCGTGGACGGCGAGGAACGCCACCTCGCGCTCGGGCGAGTGGCCGTACTCCGCCGCCTGGCGACGGGCCTGGGCGAGGTTCACGACGACGGCGCCCAGGAGGACGGGCGGGCCGCCGGGCGGCGGAGCGAGCGCCGCCGGAAGCTCCTCGGGCGCGTAGCACGGGAACGAGAGGACGTCGGTCGCGCGGTCCTCGCCGCGAAAGCGCCGGTTGAGCTCCCGCATCGCGCGGTCGCCGGCGAACCGGAGCTCGACGAGCGCGTGCCCGGCGCCCGAGGCCGAAAGCGCCGCCGCGACCGCCCGGCGCGCGACCCGGCGCAGATCCGACCGCCGGCCGCCGCGCGCCGCGCCCCTACCGCCCACGGCCGCCGGCCGCGCGCGTCCGGCGCTCCCGCCCGCGCTCGCCCGCCCGCTCGCGCGCCCGGCGGATCTCCTCGTCGAGCGACTCCGGGTAGGCGAGCCGCTGGTGGTAGGAGCCCTGGAGCACGCGCACGAAGGCTTGCGCCACCTGGTCGAGCTCGCGCAGCGTCACGTCGGCCTCGTCGAGCTGGCCGGTGTCGAGCCGGTCCTTCACGATCCGGCGGACCTGCGCCTCGATGCGGTCGGGCGTCGGCTCCTTGATCGCGCGCACCGACGCCTCGGCGCCGTCGGCGAGCATGAGGATGGCGGCCTCCTTCGTCTGCGGGAGAGGGCCCGGGTAGCGGAAGGCCGACTCGTCGACCGGGCCCGTCGCCTCGTCCTTCGCCTTCTGGTAGAAGAACGAGGCCAGCATGGTGCCGTGGTGCTGCGCGATGAAGTCGGCGATCGGGCGCGGCAGCCGGTACTCCCTCGCGAGCTCGAGGCCGTCTTTGACGTGCGCGATGAGGATGAGGGCCGAGAGGCTCGGCGCGAGCCGCTCGTGCGGGTTCTCGCCGCCGAACTGGTTGTCGACGAAGAAGTAGGGCCGGCGCAGCTTGCCGACGTCGTGGTAGTAGGCGCCCACGCGGACGAGGAGCGCGTTCGCGCCGACGGCCTCGGCGCCGGCCTCGGCCAGGTTGGCGACCATGAGGCTGTGGTGGTAGGTGCCGGGCGCCTCGACGAGGAGCCGCCGGAGGAGCGGGTGGTTGGGGTTCGAGAGCTCGAGCAGGCGGATCGACGTCAGGACGTCGAAGACGTGCTCCGCGTAGGGAAGCGTACCGATCGTGAGGATGCCCGAGGCGACGCCCGCGAGGGCGGCGTAGGCGAGGTCGCGCCCGAGGGCCATGGAGAAGCCGCCCGTCCCGATGCCGAGCTCGACGGCCAGGGCGGCGAGCACCCCGGCCAAGGCGCCGAGGAAGCCGCCGCGCACCACGTCGCCGCGCTGGTCGAGCCGCCGCACGCTGTACACCGACGCGAACCCCGAGAGGAGCCCCGCGAACAGGAAGCGCAGGTCGTGGCCGCCGAGGAAGCCGGCGGCCACCGCCTCGTAGAGGACGGCGACGAGCGCCACCTCCGGCCCGATGAGGATGGCGGCGAGCATGCCGGCCCAGGCCGTCGGCACGAGGTAGCCGGAGACGGGCGCGACAAGCCGCGCGACCGCGAGGACGACGACCAGGATGAGGCCGTAGAGCAGAAGCCGCTTCTCGTCCTGGAAGAGGGCGGGACGGAAGAAGGCGAGGTACAGGGCGACGAGCGCCAGAAGGAGCGCCGCCGTGCCGAAGGCGGCGACGACGGCGAGCCAGTCGCGGCTCGAGCGCAGGAGCCCGGCGTCGCGCAGCCGCTCGAGGTCGTCCGCCGTCACGATGTTCCCGTCGGCGACGATGGTCTGGCCTTTGACGATCACGACGGGCTGGACGAGCCGGCGCGCGGCCTCCTTCGCGGCGAGCGTCTTCTGGGCGTCGAAGAGCAGGTTGGGCCTGAGGGCGGCTGCGACGAAGTCGGCCGCGAACGAACGGACCGCATCGGGATAGGGCCAGGTGGCGACGTCCCGGCGCGCCTCGTCGGCCACGGCCGCAAGGGCCGCGGCCTGCACGCCCTTCTCCATGACGGAGAGGACGAGCCGTTCGATCCGGTCGACGAGGGACTTCCAGTCCTCGTCCGAGAGCCGCAGGAGCGCGTCGGCCTCCTCGTCGCCGAGCTCGGGCGAGGCCAGGGCCTGGCGTAGGGCGGCGCGCCGCGCATCCGGCGGCGCCTGGCTCGCGCGCGCGCTCTCCGCCGCGGCGAGCGAGCTCCGCACCTCCGAGAGGACCGCGTCGGTCACGGCCGGGTCGAGCGAGTAGCTGTCCGGGACCTTCGCGGCCGCCTCCTCCTGGAGCCGCCTCGTCGTCGGCTGGTCGACGAAGTCGCGGGGGGCCTTGATCGCCTCGCGCGCCGGCTGGCCGAGCCGCACGTCGACCCGTTCGGGCACGAAGGCACCCGCGAGGAGGAGCCCCGTGACGGCGAGGAAGCCCAGCCCCAGGGCGAGCCGGCGGGCGTTCCGGCTCACCGCCCAGCGGACGAGGCCGGCCGGGAGCCCGGCGGCCGGCCGGAGTCCCGCGAGCCGAAGCTTCACCGCCTGGGCGCCGCCGGGCCGGGCGGGCGCGGGTGTCGGGCCTCGTAGCGCTCGTAGGCGCGGATGATCGCCTGCACGAGCGGGTGGCGGACGACGTCGGCCTCCGTGAGGTGCACGAAGGCGATCCCGGGCACGTCTCGCAGCACGCGCCGCACTTCGTTGAGGCCCGACTCCTGCTCGCGCGGCAGGTCGATCTGGGTGACGTCGCCCGTCACGACCGCCTTCGAGCCGAAGCCGAGCCGCGTGAGGAACATCTTCATCTGCTCGGGGGTCGTGTTCTGCGCCTCGTCGAGGATGACGAACGAGTCGTCGAGCGTGCGACCGCGCATGTAGGCGAGCGGCGCAACCTCGATGAGTCCGCGCGACATCTGCTTCTCGAACGCCTCGACGCCCATGATGTCGTAGAGGGCGTCGTAGAGCGGGCGCAGGTAGGGGTCGACCTTCTCCTGCAGGTCGCCGGGCAGGAAGCCGAGCTTCTCGCCGGCCTCGACCGCCGGCCGCGTGAGGACGATGCGGTTCACCCTGCGGCTGCGAAAGGCCTCGACCGCCATCGCCATCGCGAGGTAGGTCTTGCCCGTCCCGGCCGGGCCGATCCCGAAGACGACGCCGCTTTCGCGGATCGCCTCGACGTACCGGCGCTGGCCCAGCGTCTTCGCGCGGATCGACTTGCCGCGCGCCGTGACGAGGATCGCGTCCCCGAGGAGCGAGTCGAGCTCGCCCGCCCGCCCGTCCCGCGCCAGCCGCACGGCGTAGGCCACGTCCTGCTCCGACACGGCCTCGCCCCTCTCGGCC
>JADGHG010000098.1 GCA_019689585.1 Clostridia bacterium | reverse complement strand
GGCGGATATGCGGGGAGAGGGCGGGATCAGAGCTCGCGGCGGCCTTCGAGGGCGCGGGCGATCGTGAGCTCGTCGGCGAAGTCGAGGTCCCCGCCTTCGGGGAGGCCGCGCGCGAGCCGCGTGACGCGCACGCCGAGGGGCGCGACGACGTCCTTCAGGTAGAGCGCCGTCGCCTCGCCGTCGACGTCGGGGTCGGTCGCGAGGATGAGTTCCTGCACGCCGCCTGCGCGCAGCCGTTCGAGGAGCCGGCCGATCGTGACGTCCCCCGGCCCGACGCCGGAAAGGGGCGAGATGGCGCCGTGCAGCACGTGGTAGAGGCCGTCGTAGCGGCCCGTCCGCTCGAGCGCGGCGACGTCCTTGGGGCTCTCGACCACACAGATCTTGGTCGCGTCGCGACGCGGGTCGCTGCAGACGCGACAGACGGGCGCGTCGGTCCAGTCGCAACAGACCTCGCACCGCCGCACGCGCTCGCGCGCGGCTAAGATGGCCTCCGCCAGCCGGCGCGCCTCCTCGGCCGGCCGTCCGAGCAGGTGGAAGGCGAGCCGCTGCGCCGACTTCGGCCCCACGCCGGGCAGCCGGTTGAGCTCCTCGATGAGCCGCGCGATCGGCCCGGGAAAGGCCATCGGGCGCCCGCCTCAGGCGGGGAAGCCGGGGAGGCCCGGGATGGCGAGCCCGCCCGTGAGCTTCGCCATCTCGCCCTCGGCGAGCTCGCGGGCCCGGCGGAGCGCGTCGTTGGTCGCGGCGAGGACGAGGTCCTCCAGCATCTCGACGTCGTCCGCGTCGACGGCCTCGCGCGCGATCGCCACCTTGCGGACGATCTGGTCGGCCGTGCACACGACCCGTACGGCGCCGCCCCCGGCCGTCCCCTCGACCTCGGTCGCGGCGAGCCGTTCGCGCATCGCCGCCATCTCCTCCTGGAGCTTCTGGATCTGTTTCATCATCCGGCCCACGTCGCCGACGTTCATCGACGAGCCCCCTTCCGGCGCGCGCCTCGACCCTCGGCGGGCGGCTCAAAGGCCGGCCCGGGGGCCGTCTCGTCCGCTTCCTCGACCTCGATCCAGAGAGGCGGGCCGAGCCGCTCGACGACCCGCATCACCGTCTCGCGTTCCTCGGGCGCGAGCCGGGCGAGGGGGTCGCCGCGGTCGGCAGCCCGGGGGCCGGCCCCGCCCTCCGGGCCGCGCGCCTGGGCCGGCCGCCCCGGCGTGCTCGCCTCGTCCGAGGCCAGCCGCGCCGCGACCTCGACCGCGAGGCCGACCCGCTCCTTCACGAGGCCGGCGAGCCGGGCCAGGTAGCCGCGGCGGCGCGCCTCCTCGAGGTGGAACTCCCGCCGGAAGGCGAGGGTGAGGACGCCGTCGGCCAGACGCTCCGGCTCGCACTCGCGGAGGATGGCCCGGAAGGGCGGGTCCTGCCCGGCGACGATCTCCCGCCAGGCCGCCCGCAGCTCGGCGAGGGCGAGCTCCGTCTCGGGGGGCGGGGGCGGGTCGCAAGCCGCCTTCGCCTTCGGCCCCGCCGTCGCCCGGGCCAGGGCGGCTTCGGCGACGGCCGCCTCGACGGCCAGGCGGGCGGGCGCCCCGCGCCGGAGCTCACCCTCGAGCGCGAGGAGCCGCTCGATCACCCCGAGCTCCCGGCGGCGCGCCTCGTCGTCGGGGGCCTCGGCCCAGAAGCGGCGCCAGAGGCCGACGAGGTCGTGCGTCACCTGCGCGAGGTCGCGGCCCGATTCGTAGAGCAGGCCGACGATGCGCCAGGCCTCGTCCGCGCGCCCGCCCCGCACGGCCTCGGCGAGCGAGGAGAGCTCCCGCCGCGTGGCCGTCCCGACGACGGCCGCGACGTCGTCCGCCGTGAGGCGGCCCTCCGTGTACACGAGGCACTGGTCGAGGAGGCCGATCGCGTCGCGCAGGCCGCCCTCCGCCCGCTCGGCGATCGCAAGGAGCGCCTCGTCGTCGACCGCCTGGCCGAGATGGTCGGCGATCTCGCGCAGGCGGCGCGCGATTTGGGCCTCGCCGAGCCGGTGGAAGTCGAAGCGCTGGCAGCGAGAGGCGATCGTCGCCGGCACCTTGCGGGGCTCCGTCGTGGCGAGGACGAAGTACACGTGCGGCGGCGGCTCCTCGAGCGTCTTGAGCAGCGCGTTGAACGCCTCCGGCGTCAGCATGTGGACCTCGTCGACGATGTCGACCCGGGCCTGGCCGTCGCCGGGCGAGAGCGCCACGCGCTCGCGCAGGGCGCGCACGTCGTCGATGCCGCGGTGGCTCGCGGCGTCGATCTCCTCGATCGCGAGGAGCCGGTCGGCCTGGGCGAGGCGGCAGGTGTCGCAGCCCCCGCACGGCTCGCCGTCCCGGGGTTGGCGGCAGAGGAGGGCCTGGGCCAGGATGCGCGCGACGCTCGTCTTGCCCGTCCCGCGCGGCCCGCAGAAGAGGTAGGCGTGGGCGGTGCGGCCCTGGGCGACGGCCCGGCGGAGGGCGCGCGTCACGTGCTCCTGGCCGACGACGTCGGCGAAGCGCCTCGGCCGCCAGGTGCGGTAGAGCGCGAGCCGGCCGTCCATGGCCCCGCCCCCTCCCTACAGGGTACCAGGGTGCGCGAGCGCCCCCGGGCGTCCGCCCGAGGGCGCCATGCGCGAAGTTTTGGCCGTGCACCCCGCTCCGACCGCCACCGACCGGTCGTCACGCCGGCCGCCGGCTCGGACCCGGCACCCCCGTGGCACCCGGAACCTCTCGCTTACCGTTGCTTCCTCCCGGACCTGGCGGGGTTCGCGAGCATCCGTCGCACGGGACCCGATCGTCTACGCCACGCACCGGCGCCGGTGCCGACCGGCGCGGCCTCGGCGGGGGATTCGACCCCGCTCTAGCGGATTGCGGGCAGAGGGCACCGCTACCTCCCCGTCTAGCACGGCCAAATCCGACGTCCCACGGCTGGCGGAAGGGGGGGGATTCGAACCCCCGGTACGGTCGCCCGTACACGACATTTCCAGTGTCGCCAGTTCAGCCGCTCCTGCACCCTTCCGAAAACGCACCGGGTCGAAGGCTGGCGGAGGGGGTGGGATTCGAACCCACGGTGCCCTTGCAGGCACACGACTTTTCGAGAGTCGCACCTTCAGCCACTCGGACACCCCTCCGAGGTGCACCCATGATGATACGCGGCGGCCGGCGGAGGCGGCAAGGCGAGGGCGCGCCGGGCGGACCGCCCGCGGGCTACGCGCGCCGCTCGCGGAAGAACGCGCGCAGGAGCTCGCCCGCCTCGTCGGCCAGGACTCCCGCCGCGACGACGAGCCGGTGGTTCAGGCGCGCGTCCTCCACCAGGTTGTAGAGGCTTCCGGCGGCTCCCGCCTTCGGGTCGCGGGCGGCGAAGACGAGCCGCCGCACGCGCGCCGCGACGAGCGCCCCGGCGCACATGGGGCAGGGTTCGAGGGTCGCGTAGAGGGTGGAGCCTTCGAGCCGCCAGGTGCCGAGGGCCCTGGCCGCCGCCCGCAGCGCGACGATCTCCGCGTGCGCCGTCGGGTCGGCCTCGGCCTCGCGCCGGTTGCTGCCTTCGCCGAGGAGCCGGCCGTCCGCGCCGACGACGACCGCCCCGACCGGCACGTCGCCGGCCCGGGCCGCCTCGCGCGCGAGGGCGAGCGCCCGCCGCATCCAACGGAGGTCGTCCGAGGAGGAACCGAAGACCTGGTCGCCCAAGGCCAGGACCCCCGCCGGAAGCCTGGTGCGCCCGGAGGGACTCGAACCCCCGACGCGGAGCTTAGGACGCTCCCGCTCTGTCCGCCTGAGCTACGGGCGCGTGCACGCCATTATAGCATCCGTCCTCGGCACGCCTTCGCCGGCCGTGCGCGGCGCCCGTCGGAAGGACGAAGGCGAAGGAGCGCGAACCCGGGCAAGATGCGCAGAAACGACGCCGTGGCGGATCGGCGCTTCCTTTCGGCGTGGTCCTCCGACGGGGCCTTGATCGCCGACCGCGTCGGCCTCGCGGCCACCTTCGGCGCCCGGCTCGTCGGCCTCCTCGGACGCAGGCGGCTTTCGCCCGGGGAAGGCCTCCTCATCACGCCCTGCCGCTCGGTCCACTCGTTTTTCATGCGCTTTCCGATCGACGTCGTCCATCTCGACGAGGGTCTCCGCGTCGTCGCCTGCTACACGCTCGCGCCGAACCGCGCGGGCCCGTATGTGGCGCGAAGTCGCCACGTGCTCGAACTGCCCGCCGGGGCCTGCCGCGCCGTCGGCCTCGCGGCCGGCCGGTCGCTCGTCCTGCGGGACGCCGACGGAGAGCCCCTCGAGCTCGGCGGGCGAAGGCGCGCGCGCTCGCCCTTGCCTTGGCGCCGGGCCCGAGCGCGGCCGCCTTCGGCGTAGGTTCTCGCTCGGCCTCGGCCGCCTGCGGAGCGCACCGCCGGCCCCCCCGCGGCGTATGCTGTCCTGCCCTCGATCGCAGGGGGCGACGCGGAGGGGGCCGCCATGTCGCTCCGCCTCGACGACCTCGACGCGCGGGCCTGGGAGGACGCCGGCCGCGGGTACCCTCACAAGGCGGTGGCGGACGGCGCCGACCTCGTCCGGGTCGACCGGCCGCTCGCCATCCCGCTCGCGGCCGGCGAGAACGTGTTCCTCGTGCTCCGCGGCACGGGGGACTGCCGTCTGGCGGGCCGGCTCGTGTCGCTCGCGAGCGGCGTGTCGCTGGCCGTCGCCGGCCTCGCGCCCCCGGTCTTCCGGCCGAGGGGCGACGGCCCGCTCGTCCTGCTCCACCTGTTTCGGACGGAGCGCGCGCCGCGCGAGCAGCCGGGCTCGCCCGCCGACGCGGGCCCAGCGCCCCCGGAGCCGGCGCCCCACGCCTGGCGGGGGTTCCGCAGCTGGCTCTCGCGCCTCTTCGGCGGCGGGGCCGCGTGACGCCGCCCGGCCGAGCCGGCCCAGGCCGCGCACCCCACGAGGGGCGCTACCTCCTCGGGCTCACGTCGCTCGACCGGACGCTCTCCTTCGTGGGCCGCCAGACGACGGCCGCCGTCGACCGGGAGGAACTCGCCCGGCGCGACGCCGTCGCACGCGAGCGCCGCCTGCGTCGCCCACCCGCCGACCCCCGGCCCGAGCCGCTCTCGGACCGATACGCCGCGTACGCCGAGCGCGTCCTGGGCCGGGCCCTCTATCGCACCCTCTTCGGCGCGGCCGACGCCGCGCTCGCATTCGTCGAGATCGCCTCGCTCGTCACCGTCCAACCCCACGTCGACTTCACGTTCGCATGCGAGGCCGTCCCCGAGGGCCTCGACGAGGCCCAGGCCGTCGAGCTCTGCCTCCCCGCGGACCCGCGCCCCGTGGAGTTCTGGGGTGGGGTGACGGAGGGGCGAGAGCTGGCCTGCACGATCTGCACCCGCGACCTGAATCTGACGGTGCGCGAGGCCAAGCTCGACCTCGAGGGCGGGCTTGCGGCCCGCTTCGCGCTCGGCCGCACGGCCGTCTTCTGCCAGGTCGTCGAGGTCGGGGGCGCGCTGTACCTGAAAGACGGCACGCACCGCGCGGTGGGGCTCGCCGCGCGCGGGTTCCGGCGCCTTCCCTGCGTCCTCGTCCGCGGGGGACGCGAGCGCCAGATCCCGAGCCAGCTCCCCGGCGACGTGCTCTTCGGGCCGGCGAAGCCCCTCGTCACCGACTACCTCGACCCCGACATGTACCTCGCCCACCCGTGGAAGACCCGCGTGAAGTTCATCCGGATCCGCGTCGACGAGTTCGTCGCCCCCGAGACCGACGAGTGACCTCGCCTGTCCCGTCCGCATAGCCTGTCTCGCCGGCGCCCCACCTGCCGGGGGCCGCCGGCCATCGACCGGCGAAGGAGGTGATCCCCTTGGAGGAGTCGGTGGACCTGACCTCCCGCCACGGCTCGTTCCACAGCCTGCTCGAGCACCTGCTCGGCGAGACGGTGCGGATCCAGACGAACGACTCGGCGTTCTCGGGAAAGCTCGCCGGCGTCGAGACGACGTTCGTCACGCTCGCCGCGGGTGACTGCGACCGTCACCACCACCACCACCACCACTCGCCCTGCGAGGACGCGGAGGAGCGCGGCAAGGACGGCGGCTCGGACGAGTCGCGCCACGGCTCGAGCACGGACGTCGTGCTCGTCTACATCCCCGTCCGCAAGATCAACGCGGTCGTCAACCTCTGAGGGCCTGCGCCACCGGCCGGGGGGCGGGCAGGCGCCCCCCGCGCCTTCAGGCCGCGAACGGAGACTGGTGCGCCCAGGAGGATTTGAACCCCCGACCTACTGATCCGTAG
>JADGHG010000012.1 GCA_019689585.1 Clostridia bacterium | reverse complement strand
CGCCCCCAGCCGGGCCCCTCGCCGAGCCGGGCCGCGACCCGCGCGCTCCTCACCCCAGGCACCGTCTCGGCGAGCGCGGCAAGGCGCTCGTCGAGCATGGCGAGGTAGGCCGCGCGCCAGGCGGCGACGAACTCGGAGGCGCCTCCGGACGAGGCGGGCGGCCCGGGGGCGCCCGGCCCGCCCGGGCCTTGCGGCGCGAAGCCGACGGCCTCGCTGGGCCCCGGAGGCGAGGCCGGCCCGGCGGGCGCGGCGACGGGCGGGGCCGGCGCCACCGCCTGCCAGAGCGAGCCCACCTCGCCGGCGAAGGACCCGGGGCGGACGTCGAGGAGGGGCGCAAGGAGCACCGCGAGGACGACGAGCCCCACGCCGATCCGCGCCTCGCGCTTCAAGGCGCCGTCCGGGCAGAGGAGCTCCGCGAGCCCCGCGAAGACGAGCGTCAGGGAGAGCGTGCGGGCCCAGTCGAGGAGGAGCGCCACCTCGTCACCCCTTCGCCGGATTCACCGGAGAGCTGTGACGCCGACCCCCGCGACGAGGAGCGCGGAGATCGAGAGGAAGGTCATGAGCCCGACGGCCGCGACGACGAGCGAAGCCTGCGCGACGCCGTCGCCCATCGCGGAGAGAAGGCGCGTCGCCCCCACGGCGCCGATCGGCTCGACAAGCGCCGCGCCGGCCCGGAAGGCGGCCACGAGCGCCACGAGCTTCACGAGTGGGAAGAGGGCGGCGGCCAAGACCAGGACGAGCGTCGCGACCCCCACTCCCGAGCGGACGAGGAGCGAGGCGCCGGCGACGAGGTCGGCCGCGTCGGCGAGCGTCTTGCCGATGACGGGGACGAACGTGGCGGCGGCGAACTTGGCCGCCCGGAGCGCGACCCCGTCGGCGACGGCGCCGGCCGCGCCGAGGACGGTCACGAGCCCGAGGTAGGCCGTGAGGGCGAGCGCGACGAGCGCGAGCGCCGCCTGCCGCAGGAGCCGCGCCGCCCCGAACGCGCCGAAGGGGGCGGAGAAGAGCGAGGCCAGTTCGAGGACGACGCCGACGAAAAGGAGGGGGAAGGCGACGTCGGCCGCGAGAAGGGCGACGAGATCGGCGGCCGTGAGGACGAGCGGGTGCAGGAGGCCGGCCGTCGTCACCCCGCCCGAGCCGGCGACGAGCGTGACGAAGAGAGGGAGCGAGGCGAGGAGGAGGTCCCGCAGGTCGTAGACCGCCGTGCGCGCGAGGTCGATGGCCGGGAGGAAGGCGGCGAGCGCGAGGCCGGCCTGGACGAGGAGCGTCACCGCCTCGGCGAGGCGCGCCGGCCCCGCGTCCTCGGCCCCGGCACGCAGGGCGGTAAGGAGCGAGGCGAGGACGGCGAGCGCGAGCAGCCCTGCGAGGGTCGCGAAGCTCCTCGCCGCCTCCCCGGCGAGGTAGCGAAAGAGCCCGAGGAGGAAGGCGCGGGCGTCGAAGGCGAAGCCGCGGCCCGCGACGAAGCCGCGCACGTCCGCCCAGTCGGGGAGCGGCACATACGGCGGCGCCTCGGCGCGGACGCCCGCCATCGCCCGGCGCAGGTCGCCCGTCTCGGCCCGGTCGAGCTCGGAGAGCGCCAGCTCGCTCGCCGTGGGCGCGGCCTCGGAACGGGCCGGCTGGGCGGAGACGAAAGGGCTCCAGAGCACGACGAGCACGGCCACGAGCGCCGCGCCGCGGGTGGCCCGGCGCCGGCTCACGAGCGGGCCTCCGCGAGGAGCCGCAGGACCACCTCGACGATGTCGAGGATGACGGGCGCGGCCACGAGCAGGATGCCGACCCGGCCGGCGAGCTCCACCTTGGCCGCGAGCGCCCCCTCCCCCGCGTCCCGCGCCACCTGCGACGCGAACTGGGCGAGGTAGGCGAGGCCGACGATGCGGAGGACGACGCCCACGTAGTACACGTCGACGTGCGCGCGCAAGGCGACGTCCCGCAAGAGGTCGACGGCGCGGACGAGCGGCGCGACGAGCGCGAGAAGGAGGGCGCAGCCCGCGGCGAGCGCGAAGAGCGCGCCGAGCTCCGGCCTCCCTCCCCGCAGGGTCACGGCGATGAACGTCGCGACGAGCGCCGCCAGGATGACCGAGAGGACCGACATCGGCTCACATCCCGAACGTCTGGCGCACGGCCTGGAAGAGGCGGGCGACGACCTGGAGCACGAGGATCATGAAGAGCGCGAGCCCGGCCAACGACACGAGCCAGGCGAGCTCGTCGCGCCCGGCGGCCTTGAAGAGCGCGTTCAGGACGATGACGACGATCCCGAGCCCGGCGAGCTGCCAGACGACGTCCAACGACACGCGCGACCCGCCCTTCCCGACTAGCCGAGCGCCACGGCGAGCGCGAGGGCGCCGAGCGCGAAGAGGTAGGCGAAGAGGCGCGCGTCGCGCTCGGCCGCCTCCCGCAGCGAGGCCAGGCGGGCCTCGATGCGGCCCGCCGAGTGGGCGATGTGCTGAAGCTGGTCCGCGCGGCCCGTGCGGCCGAGCGCCGGGGCGAGGTCGGCCAGCGGGAGGAGGTCCTCCGCGCCGAGCGGCGACTCCGCGCGCGCGAGGGCGAGGGCCCGGCCCCAGGCCGCCTCGGCGTCGCACCCCTCCCGAAGGAGCGCCTCGGCCGCGGCCGCGAGCGCCCGGCGGCAGCCGCCGCGGGCCCCGGCCGCCGCGCGCTCGAGCGCCCGCCCGAGCGGCACGGCCGCGAAGTCGACCTCGCTCGCCAAGGCGAGAAGCGCCGTGCGCCACGCCTCGAGCTCCCGGACGCGCTGGCGCGTCCCCTGGGCGAAGAGCTGGCCCAGGCCCAGCCCGGAGAGGCAGATGAGCACAGCACCCAGCCAGCCCGTCATCGTTCGCGCCCGCCGTGCGCAGAGAGGACCTCGAGCACGGCTCCCGGCCGCGGCGCCCGGCCGAGCCGCACGAGGAGCTCGAAGGCGCCCGCGGCCAGAAGGCGCGCGAGGGCCGGCCGGCGGTAGAGCTCCCCGGCCTCCGAGGCGTGCGCCGTGGCGAGGACGGCGACGCCGGCTCGGGCCGCGTCCCGGACGGCCTCGGCGTCCTCCTCGCCGCCGATCTCGTCGGTCGCGAGGACCTCGGGCCCGAGGGCCCTGAGCGCGATGCGCATGCCGACGTGCTTGGGGCAGCCGTCGAGGACGTCGGTGCGCGGCCCCACGTCCAGCTGGGGCACGCCGTCGCGGCAGGCGGCGACCTCCATGCGCTCGTCGACGAGGGCCACGCGCCTCGGCGTCACCCCGAGCCCCGACGAGATGCGGCGGACGAGGTCGCGCAGGACGGTCGTCTTGCCGCAGCCGGGGGGGGCGAAGAGGAGCGTCGAGCGGACGCGCCCGCCGCCGGCCACCTGCGGGGCGAGCCCGAGCGCGGCCTCGGGCTCGGCCCGCGCGATGCGCAGGCACAAGCCGCCCGGGTCGCGCACGGCCCGGACGGCGCCCTCCGCCCAGACGACCCGGCCCGCCACGCCCACGCGGTGGCCGCCCGGCAGCGTGAGAAAGCCTTCGGCCAGCTCCCGCTCCCAGGCGTAGACGGAGCTGTCGCAGCAGAGGCCGAGTGTGCGCGCCACGTCGTGCGCCGTCACGACCTGGTCGAGCCAGGCCTCGCCGCCGGCGGCCACGAGCGAGACGGGCCGGCCGGCGCGCAGCCGGATCTCCTGCCAGGGGCCGAGGCCGCGCCCGTCCTCGAGCGCGCCCTCCAACGCCGGCCTCAGGCCCGGCGCCACGCGCGGCAGGATCTCCCGGCGCACCGCCTCCCGCCACGCCTCGCCATCCACGGCGCCCGCACCCCCCGGGGACTCGTCTCCCCGAGCCGATCCCTATGAGCGCCTGGACACGCTTATGCGGTGGGGAAGGTGCTGCGGCCGAGGAGGCGCACCTCGCGCCGGCGGGCGGCCGCCTCCCAGAGGCGACGGTCGGCGTCGGTCCGCGGCACGAGCTCCGGCACGGGGGCGGGCCGGCCCTCGGGGTCTAGGGCGACGTACGTGAAGTAGGCGGACGTCACCGGCTCCCTCGCGTGCGAGGGCGTCCGCCTCATCCACACCTCGACCCGGATCTCCATCGAGGTGCGGAACGTGCGGGTGAGGTAGCTCCGCACGTCGACGATCTCGCCGACATGGACCGGCCGCTCGAAGCGGACGGAGTCGACGGCGGCCGTGACGACCGGCTGGCCGGCGTGGCGGGCGGCCGTGATGCCGGCGAGCCGGTCGGCGAGCGAGAGGATCCAGCCCGCCTGGACGAAGCCGGCCTCGTTCGCGGCCGACGGCAGGCAGATCTCCGTCGTGGCCTCGAAGGCGAGGTGGGCCGAGCGGACCGGGTCGTGCTGGTCGAAGTCGGGCGGCGGCTCGGCCGGGACGGTGAGGCGCAGCTCGCGCCGGCGGCCGGCCGCCTCCCAGAGGGCCTTCTCCTCGTCCGTCTCGGGCACGAGCTCGGGCATGGGGACGGGGCGGCCGTCCTCGCCGAGGGCCACGAGGGTGAGCGTGGCGTCGCTCGTCTTCCACCGGCGCCCGCGCCTCGGGTCGGCGCCCTCGACGCGCACGGCCACCTCCATCGAGGTGCGGAAGACGCGCGTGCCGCGGGCGACGAGGTGGATGTGCTCGTAGGCCCGGATGCCGGCCTCGAACGTGATGAGGTCGAAGCCGGCCGTGACGACCGGCCGCCCGCAGAAGGACGAGGCGACCTCGCTCGCGATCTCGTCGACGAGCGACATGACGCGTCCGCCGAAGATCGAGTGCTGGAAGTTGAGGTCCTCGGGCCGGACGACGGCCGTCCGCTCGGCGTAGGCCGCCCGCGCCGGAAGCTTCGCCCGCATGCGCGCGCTCCCGGCCGACTATACCGGACGCCCGTCGCCTTGAGAAGGACGTTCGCGGCCTTCGGCCGGGGGCGGCTCGTCCTCGGGCTCGCCGTCGTGGACGAGCGTGCCGCACTCGGGGCACACGAGCTCGACGTGGCCCTCCTCGTCGAAGACGTCGTCCTCGACCTCGATCTCCGCCCCGCAGGTCGGGCAGGTGAAGGTCCACACGAGGTCGGCCCCGCGGCGCGCGACCTGCCTTGCGAGTTCCGCCTGCTGCGAGAGCACGTCGGCCAGCGAGTCGGCGACGTCGGCGAGCACGTCGAGGATGCCCTCGACGACGGGGCCGACCGGCTCCGCCTGGCGCGCGCCCATCCCGCGCACGAGCCCCTGGAGGTAGGCGATGCGCTCCTCGATCCCGTCCACGGGGGGAAGTATGCCCGCCCGCCTCCGCGAGGCGGCACCCGGCCGGCGGTCAGGCGCGCGAGATGTACTGGCGCGTGCGCGTGTCGACCTTCACCCGCTCGCCCGTCTGGACGAAGAGCGGCACCTGGATCACGGCGCCGCCTTCGAGGCGCGCCGGCTTCGTGCCGCCGCTCTGCGTGTCCCCGCGCAGCCCGGGGTCGGTCTCGACGACCGTCTGCTCGACGGTCGTCGGCAGCTCCACGTCGATCACGCGCCCTTCGTGCAGCACGACCTTCACCTGCATGTTCTCCGATAGGAACTGGACCCGGTCGCCGAGCGTCTCGGCGGCGATCGGCACCTGGTCGAACGTCTCCTCGTCCATGAAGAAGTACTGGCCGTCGGACTCGTAGAGGAACTGCATGTCGCGCCGTTCGACGCGCGCGAGCGGCACCTTGACGCCGGCGTCGAACGTCTTCTCGAAGATGACGCCCGTCCGCAGGTTGCGCAGCTTCGTGCGCACGAAGGCCGGCCCCTTGCCGGGCTTCACGTGCTGCGACTCGAGGACCAGGTGCGCGTCGCCCTCGAGCTCGATGGTGACGCCCGAGTGGAAGTCGTTGGTCGAGATCATGGAGCCCGACTCACCCTAGAGGATGATGAGGTCGCGCGGGGCGGGCGTCAACGCAACCGGGCCCTCGGGGCCGAGCCAGAAAGTGTCCTCGATGCGGACTCCGCCGAAGCCGGGGAGGTAGACGCCGGGCTCCACCGTGACGACGTCGCCCAAGGCCAACACGTCCTGCGACTCGCGGCCGAGCGACGGCCGCTCGTGCACCTCAAGCCCCACGCCGTGGCCGAGCCCGTGGCCGAACCGGTCGGCGAGCCCGAAGGCCTCGAGCTCCGCCCGCGCCCGCCGGTCGACGTCGGCCGCCCTGGCCCCCGGCCGCAGCTCGCCCGCGGCCGCCCGGAAGGCGGCCTGGACCGCCGCGTGGATCTCGCGCTGGCGGTCGCTCGGCCGGCCGACGGCGAACGTGCGCGTGAGGTCGGCGCAGTACCCGCGCCATCTCGCCCCGCAGTCGACCGTGACGAGGTCGCCCGCCTCGATCGCGCGCTCGCTGGGCTCGGCGTGAGGCCGCGACCCGCGGGGCCCCGAGGCGACGATCGTCGGGTAGGCGGCGCCCTCGGCGCCGCGCCTCTGCATCTCGCCTTCGAGCGCGAAGGCGAGCTCGCGCTCGCTCATCCCGGGACGGACCCGGCCGAGCACCTCGCCGAACGCCTCCACCGTGACGCGGCCGGCCTCGCGCATGAGCGCGATCTCGGCCTCCGACTTCGTCCTGCGGAGCTCCTCGACGAGCCCCCGCACGGGCACGAGCTCGACCTCGGGCGCGAGGGCCTCGGCGAGCGCCTGCCAGCCGGCGAACGTCTCCCGCTCGGCCTCGAAGGCGAGCCGCCGCACGCCCGCCGCGCGCACGAGGTCCTTCAGCTGCTGCCCGTACCGAGGCCGGTCGACCTCGCGCACCTCGGCCCCCGACTCCTTCGCCGCCTCCCGCGCCGCCTCGGCGTAGCGGAAGTCGACGAGGAGGAAGAGGCCGGCGGCCGTCACGAGCGCCGTCCCGGCCGAGCCGTGGAACGCGGTGAGGTAGAACCGGTTCGCCCTGCTCCTCACACAGAGCGCCTCGGCCCCGGCCGCCTGGGCGAGCGCGAGCGCCTTCTCGGCCCTTTCCCTCACCCGAGCGTCACGAGGCTCTCGACGCGGCGCCCCTTCAGCCTCTCGCGCCCTCCGAGCCCCGCGAGCTCGGCGAGGAAGAGATAGCCCGCAACCCGGCCGCCCGCTTTCGCGACGAGCTCCCCCGCCGCGAGGCTCGTCCCGCCGGTCGCCAGGATGTCGTCGACGATGAGGACGCGGGTCCCGGGCCGGATCGCGTCCTGGTGCATCTCGAGGCTCGCCTCCCCGTACTCGAGCCGGTAGTCGACGCGCCACGTCTCGCTCGGGAGCTTCCCCGGCCGGCGCAAAGGCACGAACGGCACGCGCCGGGCGAGGGCGAGGGGGGCGGCGAAGATGAAGCCGCGGGCCTCGATCGCCGCGACGGCGTCGAACTCGAAGGCGAACGACCGCTCCGCCAGCCCGGCCTGGGCCTGGCAGAAGGCCTCCGGGTCGGCCCAGACGGGGGTCAGGTCGCGGAAGAGGACGCCCGGAGCCGGGTAGTCGGGGATCGTCCGGATGAGCCGCACCCAGCGGCCGACGTCCGTCAAGGGCGCGCGGCGCCCCTCAGGTAGAGCGGGAAGGCGGAGCAGAGCTCGCGGACCCGCGCGCGCGTCCGGGCCGCGACGGCGGGATCGCCGCGGCTCAGGATCACGTCCGCGATCATGGCGCCGATGGCGCGCATCTCCCCCTCGCCCATGCCGCGCGTCGTCACGGCCGGGGTGCCGATGCGGATCCCGCTCGTCACCGTCGGCTTCTTGTCGTCGAAGGGGATCGCGTTCTTGTTGACGGTGATGCCGACCTCGCCGAGCCACGCCTCGGCCTCGCGCCCCGTCACGCCCTGCGGCCGGAGGTCGACGAGCATGAGGTGCGTGTCGGTGCCGCCCGAGACGATGCGGAGCCCCGCCTCCGCGAGCGCCTCGGCGAGGGCTCGCGCGTTCCGCACGATGCGCTCCTGGTAGGCGCGGAACTCCGGCTGGAGCGCCTCGTGGAAGCAGACGGCCTTCGCCGCGATGACGTGTTCGAGCGGCCCGCCCTGGACGCAGGGGAAGACGGCCCGATCGATGGCCTTCGCCTGCGCGGCCGGAGTCAGGACGAAGCCCCCGCGCGGGCCGCGCAGCGTCTTGTGCGTCGTCGAGGTGACGAAGTCGGCATGCGGCACTGGGCTCGGATGCAGCCCGGCCGCGACGAGGCCGGCGATGTGGGCCATGTCGACCATGAGCGCCGCGCCCGTCTCGCGCGCGATCTCGGCGAGCCTCGCGAAGTCGATGACCCGCGGGTAGGCGCTCGCGCCCGCGACGATCATGCGCGGCCGGTTTTCGCGCGCGAGGCGCGCCACCTCGTCGTAGTCGATCGTCTCCGTCTCGCGGTCCACGCCGTAGGCGACGACGCGATAGAGCCGGCCCGAGAAGTTCACGGGGCTCCCGTGCGTCAGGTGGCCGCCGTGGGAGAGGTTCATGCCGAGGATGACGTCGCCCGGCTCGAGCACGGCCATGTACGCCGCCATGTTGGCCTGCGCGCCGGAATGGGGCTGCACGTTCGCGTGCTCGGCCCCGAAGAGCCGGCAGGCCCTCTGCCGCGCGAGCTCCTCGACCTCGTCGACGTACTCGCAGCCCCCGTAGTAGCGGTGGCCCGGGTAGCCCTCGGCGTACTTGTTCGTGAGGACCGAGCCCATGGCCTCGAGCACGGCTCGGCTCACGAAGTTCTCGGAGGCGATGAGCTCGAGGCCTTCCTCCTCGCGCAGGGCCTCGCGCTCGATGAGCCTCGCCACCTCGGGGTCGACCGACCAGAGGTGCGGCATGTGGAAGACCTCGGCCACCTTCGTCATCCCCTCTCCCGGGCGGGCCGAAGGGCCGCCCCGGCCTCGTCCCTCCTAGCCGGCCGGGTAGCGCACGACCGGCCGCCGGGCCGCGCCGGCCTCGTCGAGCCGCCGGACCGGCGTCCTCGTCGGCGCCTCCCGCAGGCGGTCGGGCTCGCGGGCGGCCTCCTCGGCGATCGCGTGGAGGGCCCGCGCGAAGTCGTCGAGCGTCTCCTTCGTCTCGGTCTCGGTCGGCTCCACCATCATCGCCTCTTCGACGATGAGCGGGAAGTACACGGTCGGCGGGTGGTAGCCGAAGTCGAGGAGGCGCTTTGCGACGTCGAGCGCCCGCACGCCCGTCCGCTCGCGCAGCCCTTTCGCCGAGACGACGAACTCGTGCTTGCAGAGCCGGTCGTAGGGCAGGTCGAAGTCGCGAGCGACAAGGCGCATCAGGTAGTTCGCGTTCAGGACGGCGTCCTCGCTCACGCGCCGCAGCCCCTCGGCCCCGAGCGCGCGGATGTACGCGTACGCGCGCACGAGCACGCCGAAGTTCCCGTAGTGCGACCGCAGCCGGCCGATCGACTGCGGCCGGTCCCAGTCGAAGCGGAAGGTCTCGCGGCTGCCCTCCCGGCGGCGCTCGACGACCGGGACCGGAAGGAAGGGGGCGAGGAAGTCGCGCACCGCCACCGGCCCGGCACCCGGCCCGCCCATGCCGTGGGGCGTCGAGAACGTCTTGTGGAGGTTGAAGTGGACGATGTCGAAGCCCATGTCGCCCGGGCGCGAGACGCCGAGGATGGCGTTCGCGTTCGCGCCGTCGTAGTAGAGGAGCGCGCCCGCCTCGTGGGTGAGGCGCGCGATCTCGGCGATGTTCTCGTCGAAGAGCCCGAGCGTGTTCGGGTTCGTCAGCATGAGGGCCGCCGTGTCCCCGTCGAGCGCGCGCGAAAGCGCCCCGACGTCGACGCCGCCCCGCGCGTCCGAAGGCACCTCGACCACCTCGAACCCGGCCATGGCGGCCGTCGCCGGGTTGGTGCCGTGGGCCGAGTCGGGCACGATGACCTTCCGCCGCCCTTCGCCCCGCGAGGCGTGGTAGGCGCGCACGATGAGCATGCCGCAGAGCTCCCCCTGGGCCCCGGCCGCTGGCTGCAGCGTGGCGCGGGCCATGCCCGAGATCTCGCAGAGCGCCTCCTCGAGGCGCCACATGAGCTCGAGCGCCCCCTGCGCCGCCTCCTCGGGCACGGCCGGGTGCAGGCGCGCGAAGCCCGCAAGCTGGGCGAGCTCCTCGCCGATGCGCGGGTTGTGCTTCATCGTGCACGAGCCGAGGGGGTAGAAGCCCGTGTCGACCGCGTAGTTGAGCTGCGAAAGGCGCGTGAAGTGGCGCACGACCTCCGGCTCGGACGTCTCCGGGAGTCCGGGCGGCACCTCGCGCAGGCGCACGCCCAGAAGCGCGTCCGCGACGTCGACCTCGGGCGCGAAGCCGGCCGGCGGGCGCACGCCGCGGCGCCCCGGCCGGCTGCGCGCGTAGATCGACGGCTCGGCCAGGCCGACGAGCCCGACGGCGCCCGGCGCCTGCCCCTCCCCGTTCACGACGAGGCCGCCTCCTCGATCACGGCCGCGAGGCGCTCCACCTCCTCGCGCGTCCGCGCCTCGGTCACGCACACGAGGAGGTGCCGGGAGAGCGCCGGGTATTCGCGCGCAAGCGGCGTGCCGGCGACGACACCCCGCGCCAGGCCGACCGCGAGCACCCGGTCGACGGCGTCCTCCCGCGGGTCGGGGAGCTCGACGACCCACTCCTTGAAGAACGGCCCCGGAAACGCCGGGCGGGCCCCGGCGGCGCGAAGCCGCTCCATCGCCGCGTGCGCGTTCTGGACGCAGGCGGTCGCGACCTCGCGGAGCCCCGCGGGGCCGAGGAGCGCGAGGTAGATGGCGGCCGCGAGCGCGTTCAGGGCGTTGTTCGTGCAGATGTTCGAGGTGGCGCGGGCGCGCCGGATGTGCTGCTCGCGCGTCTGGAGCGTCAGGACGGAGCCCTCCCGGCCGGAGAGGTCGCGGGTGAGGCCGGCGATGCGCCCGGGCATGCGCCGGATGAAGCGGTCGCGGGCCGCGAAGAAGCCGAACGAGGGGCCGCCGAAGCTCATGGCGTTCCCGAGCGGCTGGCCGTCGCCGACGGCCACGTCGGCCCCGAGCGCCCCCGGGCTCTCGAGAAGGCCCAGCGCGATCGGATCGCAGTACGCGATCGCGAGGGCGCCCGCGCGGTGCGCCACCTCGCACAGGGCGGCCAGGTCCTCGACGATCCCGAAGTAGTTCGGGTACCCGACGACGACGGCCGCGTACGCCCCCGGGCGCGCGGCGAGCGCCGCCTGCAATCGTTCACTCGTAAACGATCCTTCCGGGCAGGGAACGACGTCGACCTCCCCGCCCGGGCCGGAGAGGTAGGTCCGGATCGTCGCGCGCACGTCGGGCGGGAGCGTGTCCGGGCACAGGATGCGCGAGCGCTTCGTCTGGTCGAGGGCGAGGAGCGCCGCCTCCGCGGTGGCCGAGGCGCCATCGTACATCGAGGCGTTCGCCACGTCGAGCCCCGTGAGCTCGCACATCATCGTCTGGAACTCGACGATGCCCGCGAGCGTGCCCTGGCTCACCTCGGGCTGGTAGGGCGTGTAGGCCGTCAGGAACTCCCCGCGGGCGAGTAGGGGCGCGATCGCGGCCGGCACGTAGTGGTCCGCCACCCCGCCGCCCGCGAACACGACGAAGCGGTCGGCGTCCGCGTTCTTCGCGGCGAGGCCGCGGAAGAGCCGCCGGAGCGCCGTCTCGTCGAGGGCCTCGGGCAGATCGAGCGGCCGCCCCAGGCGGAGCTCGGCCGGGATGTCGGCGAAGAGGTCCTCGACCGTCTCCGCGCCGAGGAAGGCGAGCATCGCCTGCCGGTCTTCCTCGGTGTGCGGCCCGTAGTACATCTACTCCACCAGCCGCCGGTACTCCGGCGCGCGCAGGAGCGACTCCGTCTCCTTGGGGTCGGTCATGCGGATCTCGATCATCCAGCCGTCGCCGTACGGGTCGCGGTTGACCGTCTCCGGCGCCTCGCCCAGCGCGCCGTTCACCGCCACCACCTCGCCCGAGACGGGCGCGTAGAGGTCCGAGACGCTCTTCACGCTCTCGACGACGCCGAACGCCTGGCCTTTCGCCACCCGGGCGCCGACTTCCGGCAGCTCGACGTAGACGATGTCGCCGAGCTCGCTCTGCGCGTGGTCGGTGATGCCCACGCGGGCCCGATCGCCCTCGACGCGGGCCCACTCGTGCTCCTCGGTGTAGAGGAGGTCCGGCGGGACGTTCATGAGGCGCCTCCTATCGCGGGACGGCAGGCGGCGCGGCGGTAGAACGGGAGCTTCACCACTTCGGCCGCCCTCCGCCGTCCGCGGATGTCGACCGACAACCGTTCGCCGGGCGCGGCACCGCCTCCTACCAGCGCAAGCGCCACGCTCTCGCCCAGCGTCGGTGCCAGGGTCCCGCTCGTCACGCGCCCCACCTCCCGGCCGCCGCGGAAGACGGCGTATCCTTCGCGGGCCACGCCCGGCTCGCGCAGGACGAGGCCGACGAGCCGGCGGGCCGGCCCCCTTTCGCGCACGCGCAGGAGCGCCTCGCGCCCGACGAAGGACGGCTTCTCGAAGCGGACGAAGGGCAGAAGGCGCACCTCGAGCGGGTTGACGTCGGTCGTGAGCTCGTGGCCGTAGAGGGGGAGGGCCGCCTCGAGCCGGAGCGTGTCGCGCGCGCCGAGCCCGGCCGGACGGAGGCCGCGCGGCTCGCCCGCGGCGAGGAGCGTCTCCCAGACGGCCTCGGCCGCCTCCCAAGGCACGAAGAGCTCGAAGCCGTCCTCGCCCGTGTAGCCTGTGCGAGCCACGACGGCCCCTTCCGCCCCCGCGAGGCGGACGCCCTCGCGCAGGCGGAAGCGGCCGAGGACCCCGGGGTCGAAGTCGACGAGCGGCCGGAGGACGGCCTCGGCTTCGGGGCCCTGGAGCGCGAGGAGCGCCCAGGCCTCCGTCTCGTCGTCGACGGCGACGGAGGGGAAGCCGCGCGCCCGGTCGCGCGCCCAGGCGAGGTCGGACTCCGTGTTGGCGGCGTTCACGACGAGGAGGAAGTCGTCGGGGCCGAGCCGGTACACGACGAGGTCGTCGAGGATCCCGCCGTCCTCCCGGCACATGGGCGTGTACAGCGCCTCGCCCGGTCGGAGCGACGAGGGCTGGTTCGTCACGAGCTCGTCGAGGAACGCGGCCGCTTCGCGGCCCCGCACGCGGAGCTCGCCCATGTGCGAGACGTCGAAGAGCCCGGCCCGCTCGCGCACGGCGCGGTGCTCGTCGAGGATGCCCGAGAACTGAAGAGGCGTCTCCCAGCCGGCGAAGGGGGCAAAGCGCGCGCCGTGGCGGGCATGCCAGTCGAAAAGCGGCGTCCGTCGGAGCGGGATCGCGCGCGCCTCCCCGGGGGCCCTGCGGCCCGCTCCATGATAGCGTCCGCATGGCGACCGTCGCCAGCTACGCCCTACGGGTGCGCGAGGACGGAGGCATCGGCCGTGGCGGCGACGGCGAAGGCCGGGAGGAGCGGCCGGAGGAAGACGGTCGGCACTCGGGCCTCGATGCGGACGGCGACCGTCGGATCCTCGACGAGCCGCCCTGTCCACGGCTCGCGTAACGGCGCGTCGCGGCTCGCGTTCAAGACCGCGACCTCGATCGCCAGGGCGGCGTACCTTCGCCCGCCGAGGTTCGCGCGCGCGTACCTATCGGCGTCGTCGCGCGCCGGCCCCGGAAGGAGCACCCGCTCCCCTCGCGCAAGGCGCTCGAGGTCCAGATCCTGGGCCCCGGCCAGGGCGCCCAGGTCGGCCGCTTTGCGCAGCTCCTCGCGTGCCCAGAGCGCGAGCCCGAAGTCCGCCACGAGCCCGAGGAGGAGAAGGGCCACCGGCAGGAGCGCGACGAGGAGGACGGCCACCTGGCCTCCCTCGCCGCGCTCCCGCCTCCGGCCCCGTTCGCGCCTCACGGGCTCGCCAGCTTCTCGCTGCGCGCGACCGCCGTCGCGCGGAGCTCGAGGGGCCCGAGCCCGAGGCGCTCGAAGAGCGGCGTGCGGAAGGCGTATTCGTGCGCGAGCGCCACGGTCACCTGCGTGCCGTAGATGGCGCGATGGGGCGAGATCGCGACCGTCACGCCCTCGGGGTCCACGCCGAATCCGGCGAGCTCCTCGGCGATCGCCTCGCGGACGCGCGCCGTGTCGCCCCCCTCGACGGCGGCAAGCCGTGCCCCGGAGCGGGCGGCGGCCGCGATCGCGAGCTCTTCGTCGAGGAGGAACCCGAACTCGACGAGCGCCAAAAAGAGCGTGACGACAAGCCCCATGACGAGCGCGAACTCCACCGCCGCCGCCCCCTCCTCGCCCCTCGCGCTCAACTGCCCTGCAGCTGGGCCGCGATGTCGGTGATCTTGTCGTGGAGGGCCGACCCGAGCGTCGTGAGCGCCCCGATCAGCACGATCACGACCAGGGCCAGGATGAGCGCGTACTCGGCCGTCGTGGCCGCGTCCTCCCCCGTCGCCCACTTCCAGAGCTGCGTCCAGCGCCGGTAGATGGCCGCCAACGTCGTTCACCTCCTTTCCGCCCGCCCGCGGGCCCCTTCCCTCACCAGCGGGCCAGGAAGTTGATGACGCTCGGCACGAGCGACACGACGAGGAGGCTCGGCAAGAGGAAGAGCGTCGTGACGAGCGCGAGCTGGAACGGAAGCGCGTCGGCGGCCCGCGCGACGGCCATGCGGCGCCTCTCCCGCGACCGCTCCGCCTCCTCCCGCAGGACCCGCGCAAGCGGCGTGCCGAGCGTCTCGGCCGAGCGCAGGGCGCGCACGAGGGAGCGCCCCTCGGGGATCCCGAGCGCGGCGCACGCGCTCTCGAGAGCCTCGAGGAACGAACCGCCCAATTCGTCGACCACGGCGGCGCGTCGGACCGACCACGAGAGGCCCCCGCCGAACACGGCTGCGCCGCGGAGCGCGCGCCGCGCAGGGAACCCTGAGGCGGCGAGGCAGGCGGCCAGGTCGAGGAGGTCGGCCGCCTCGGCCTCGGCCGAGCGGCGAAGGGCGCGCCGTCGCAGGGCGCCCTTCGCCGCGAGGGCCAGATCGCGCGCCCGATCCCCCTCGAGAACTCCGAGGCGCGCCCGTATCCGTCGGGCCTCGAAGACTCCGAGGGCCGGCCGGACAAGGAGCGCCGCCGCCAGCCCGGCCGCGGCCGCCACGGCGGACGTCATTCCTCGTCCTCCTTCCATTCGGCCAACCGGCCTCGGGCCTCGGCGCGGCGGACGAGAAGCAGGGCGAGGGCGCCGCCCGTCGCCCAGCTGAAGAGGCCGTAGGCGGAGGCCCAGCGGCCGGCTGTCGTCGACCAGAGCGGCGCGACCATCTCGGGATGCCAGGCGGCGAGAAGCGCGAAGACGAGGGGCGGCAAGAGCGCGAGCGCGAGGGCGCTGAGTCGCCCTTCGGCGCTGCGCGCCTGTACCTCGGCCTGGAAGAGCCGGCGGCGCTCGATGGAGTCGGCGAGCACGGCCAGCATGGGGGCGAGCTGCCCGCCCGTCTCGTGGAAGACCCGCACGACCCGCGAGACGGCGCGCCCGTGGGCGCCGAGGGGCGCGACGATCGGGTCGAGGCACTCGCCGACCGGCGCGCCGAGGTCGTACGCGGAGAGGGCGAGCTCGATCCGCTCGCCGAGCGGCCCCGTCCGCGGCAGTGTCCGCAGGGCCTGCGGCAGGTCGAGCCCGGCCCGCACCGCGTCCGCCAGGTCGAGGAGGAGACCGGGCAGGGCGTCCCGCGCCGCCCGGCTTGTGCGCCGCTCCCGCCGTCGGCGCCGCGCCGCTTCGGCGAGCCCGACCGCCCACGCGCGCGTGGGGCCGAGGAGCCGTCCCAGCGCCACCCCGAGGAGGACGGCGCCGGCCGCGCCGGAGAGCGCGGCGACCAAGGCGGTCATCGCCCGCCCGCCCCTTCGCGCGCCTCGATCGCGGTCACGCGCCGGCGTCCTTCCCGGTCGCGGGACAGGAACACGACGAGGTCGGCGGCGGCCCGCACCTGGCGGGCCAGAGCCTCGAAGGGGACCCCTCCGCCGCCCAGGGCCGCGAGCGTGGCGAAGCGTTCGAGCGCGTCCTCGGGGCCGTTCGCGTGGATCGTCGTGAAGCTCCCGCGGTGGCCCGTGTGCCAGGCCTGCAAGACGTCGAAGGCCTCGGGACCCCGCATCTCGCCGATGACGATGCGGTCCGGCCGCATCCGGAGCGCCTGGCGGACCAGGTCGCGCAGCGTGACGGCGCCGACGCCTTCGACGTTCGCGTGGCGGCACTCGAGGGGGACGACGTGCGGATGGTCGATGCGGAGCTCGAGCGCGTCCTCGATCGTGATGATGCGCTCGTCGGGGGACACGAGCCCCGCGAGCGCGTTCACGAGCGTCGTCTTGCCGGAGCCGGTCGCGCCCGCCACGAGCACGTTCCGCCGTTCCGCCACGGCCGCGCGCAGCCGCCCGGCGACCTCGGGCGCCAGCGTGCCTGCGCGCTCGAGCTCGTCGAAGCGGGGGAAGGAGCGACCGAAGCGCCGGATCGTGATCGCCGCGCCGCGCGGGGCGCAGGGCGGCAGGACGGCGTGCAGGCGCGAGCCGTCGGGAAGCCGCGCGTCGACGAACGGATGGGCCGCGTCGAGGCGCCGTCCGCAGGCGGCCGCCAACCGGCGCGCCACCTCCTCGACGTGACGCTCGTCCCGGAACCGGGCGCCGGTGCGGACGAGGCGGCCGTCCCGCTCGACGTAGACCTCGTCCGGCCGGTTGACGAGCACGTCGGTGACGCGAGGGTCGGCGAGGAGGGGCTGCAACGGCCCGAAGCCGAGCAGCTCCTCGGCCAGCTCGGCGACCTCCTCCGGCCGGGCCAGGTCTGCGCTGCGCGCCACGGCCCCGGCCACGGCCTGTTCGAGGAGGCGGCGCGCCTCGGGGTCCTCGCGCGCCCGGACGACGACGGAGGTGGAGCCGAAAAGCGCGGCACGCGCGCGGGCGAGCCGGTCGTCCTTCACCAGGGCCACCCTAGCTTCCCGAGACGGAGCCGCTTCCGAGGCGCCCGGGGCTCCTCGAAACCGAAGACGTCGGCCGCGAGGCGGCGATACGCCTCGGCGAGCCGCTCCGGCCGTCCGCGCCAGGCGACCGGCTCGCCGTCGAAGGCCGCCGCCTCCGTCGCGCGCACGTCGTCCGGGATCACGCTCGCGGGCGGCGTTCCGAGGAGAGCCGCAAGTCCCCCAAGCGACGCCTGGCTCGCGGGCGAATGGCGGTTGACGACGACGCGCACGTCGCCCGAAGGCGGCAGCGCCGCTGCCCTCAGGAGCCGGAGGAACACGGCCGTCTCGCGCAGGGCGGCCGCATCCATCGTCGTCACGACGAGCGCCGTGTCGACGCGCTCGAGGATCTCCCGGAGGGCGTCGTCGAACCCGGCCGCGGGCGTGTCGACGACGACGCGGGCGAAGAGACCCCGCGCCCAGGCGACGAGGCGGGCCGCGTCCTCGTGGGCGACGTAGCTCGCGAGGTCGGGCCGCCCTGGGCCGAGGACGACGCGCAGGCCCGAGGCGTGGCGCGCGAGCTCACGGCCGGCGCGATCGCGGTCGAGGTTCGGAAGTCGCGGCAGGACGTCGAGGAGCGAGGGGCCGGAATCGAGCCCGAGGAGCGTGCCGGCGTCGCCCGAGAAGCGGTCGAGGTCGAGGAGCGCCGCGTCTTCGCCGGCGGCGGCCAGGGTGACGGCGAGGTTCACCGCCACGGTCGTCTTGCCTACACCGCCCTTGGGCGACGCGACGGCGACGGCCCGGGCGCCCCGCGAACGGCCGGGCGCCGACGGCGGGTGGGCGCGGCTCCTCCGCACGAGGGCGAGGTCGACCTGCGGCGGTGCGAGCCCGCCGTCGGGCCGCGGCTCCGACCGTTCGGCCGGACCGAGCGCAATGGCCGCCTCGCGCGCCGGATCGGCGACCTGCGCGAGGGCTTCCTCGACGTCGTCCTCCATCGCCACCCACTGCGCCCACGCCACGACCTCGAGAGGGTCGTAGGGGCGTGCCAGGTAGCGGCGCTCGCGGCCGCCCGCCTCCCATCCTTCCGGCGGGGGGCCGGCCGGCCCGATGAGCGCGCAGGCCGCGTCGGCCCGGAGGAGCGCCTCCAGGTCGTCGAGGCGCCCGACGACGTCGGCGTCGACGACGTAGATCGAGGCCGTGCCCTGCGCGATCGCGGCGCGCGCGAGGGCCCCCTCCTGCGCCGAGCCGACGAGGCGGAGGCCGGCCGCGTCCGAGAAGTGGGCGATCAGCCGCGGGTCGCCCGAGGCCAGGAACACGGAGGCCTCACTCGGCACCGGGCATCACCGTCGTCTCGAAGAGGCTCTCCCCGTCGACGCCGGCCGTCGGGACGGCCGATGGCTCGTACCCTTCGAGGGCGACGACGATCTCGCCGTTGGCGAGCGCGAACGCCACCCGTTCGGCGTCGGCCGGCGTGACGGCCACGACGATCGAGCGGACCTCGGCCGGCCCGCGCACGAGCCCACCCGCCGACGTGCCGAGACCTACGACGTCGACCCCCCGAAGAAGCAGGCGGGCGAAGCCGCCCTCGAACCCGCGCCCCGAGACGAAGACGAGGTCGACCCGGTCGCCGACCGCGACGGGCGGGATGGCCGCCGGGTCGGCGACCGGCACGGCCACCGCCGCGTACCCGGGGGGAAGGGCGCCGCGGAGGCCGCCCTCGGCCGGGTCGGCCGAGACGGCCCCGCGCACGATCGGCTCCCCCGGCGCGAACGAGCGGAGAGCCCAGCGACCGACGACATCCGCTTCCGTCCTCGCCATCTCGGGACCGACAGCGAGGGACGGCCAAGCCGCCCGACGCACGTCCCCCGCTCCGATCCGGGCGTGCGCCGCGATCGGCTTCGCCGCCACCACCACGGGCGCCGTCCGGCCCTCGGCCTCGAGCTCCAGGTACACGACGACGGCCACGGCAAGCCCGAAGGCGGCTGCGATCAGCTCGCGCCAGCGCAGGGCTCGCCTCATCGCCACCCCTCCTTCGGAGGACCGGTTCGCCGCGGCCGCCCCAATTCCTGCCAATCAAGATAGGAAATGCCATCCGCCCGCCGAAGGACTCTCCGGGAGGGATGGGTATGTCTGGATGTAGCCGGACCGGGCGGACGCGCCGGAGCGTTCGCGCGTCCGCCCTCGTGATCGCCGCCGCCCTGTCCGCTTTCGTCCTGCCCTCCGGCTCGGCACTCGCCCGCTCGTTCTACCGGGACGTGCCGCCGACCTATTGGGCGGCCGGCGAGATCTACGCGCTCTGGTCGGTCGGGGTCACCGACGGCTGGACGGTCGGGAGCGGCTTCAACTGGTGGGAGGCCTTCCGCCCCACGGCGGAGATGGCGCGCGTCGAGTTCGCCATCCTCGTCGCCAAGGCGTTCCGGCTCGCGCCGGAGCCGGGTCCCTCGCCGTTCTTGGACGTGCCCGACACGTACACGGCCTACGACGACGTCCGCGCCGTCCCTTGGCTCCGGGCCGACGTCCGCGCCGGGACCCTCGACGGCGAGGGGCCGCGCTTCCGGCCGGAGGCGGCCGTCACGCGCGAGGCGGCCGTGGCTTGGCTGGTCCGGGCCCTCGACCTCGAGCCGTACGCCCGTTCGCTTTCCCCGGCCGACGTCGGCGCCATCCTCGGCCGCTTCCGCGATCACGGCCAGGTGACGCCCCAGCTCGCGCCCGAGCTGGCGGCCGCCGTCGACCTCGACATCCTGCGCGGATACCCGGACGGCACGCTCCGCCCGGCGCAGCCGCTCGTGCGCGGCGAGGCGGCCGCCCTCGTCTACCGCTCGGCCTGGGTGCGGGTCGAGGCCGACCCGCCCGTCCTCACCCCAGACGGCGACCGCCACGCCGACGTGGCGGAGATCCGAGGCCACGCGCTTCAGAACGGCAACATCCGCGGCTGGCGGCTGTGGATCGAGGACGCCCGCGGCACGGTCGTCCGGAGCTACTACGGCGCTCGCAGCGCGCGCACCCCCGAGTACGCCGACACCTGGGACGGCAAGGACGGCGCCGGACGGGCGCTGCCGCCCGGCCTCTACTTCGTGCGCGCCGGCATCGAGTCGGACGAGGCTGTCTTCCGCTACAGCCCCCCGTATCCCGTGCGGGTCGAAACGGTCTGGCTCACGGCGTCCCTCGAGCCGGCGACGGCCGAGCCGGGCGCGCGCGTGACCGTGCGAGCGGCGACGAGCCCGCTCGCGAGGGACGCAGGCTTCGCGGCGCCCTGGAGCGGGGGCCAGCTCGCTAGGGGACCGGAGGCCGGCGGATCGCGGAGCTGGTCGGGATCGTTCGCCGTGCCACCCTCGGCCCCGCCCGGCGACTACCCGGTGCTGGTCACGGCGAACTTCGAGGACGGCGCCCGGCGCACCGCCCGCCTCGTCCTCCGGGTGACGGCCCCGGCTCCTTCGGGCGGCGACGCGGGCGGCCTCGACCTGGGGGACCTCGTCATCGTCCTGACCGGCCCCTGAGTTCGGGTGCGCCCGAGGCCGCCCTCACCGGAGCGCCCCGAGGACGGCGATCAAGGCCGGGCCGAGGAGGACGATGAAGATCGACGGGAAGATGAAGAGGACGAGCGGGAAGAGGAGCATCACCGGGGCGCGCATCGACTGCTCCTGGGCGGCCTGTCGCCGGCGGGTGCGCATCTCCTCGCTCTCGAGCCGCAGCACCTGCGCGATCGAGCCGCCCATGCGGTCGGCCTGGACGACGGCGCTTGCGAAGGCGCGGACCTCGGGGATGCCGACGCGCTCGGCGAGCGCCCTGAGCGCCTCCTCCCGCGGGCTGCCGAGGCGGACCGAGCGCAGGTACACGCTGAACTCCGCCTGGACGGGGCCCGTGAACTTCTCGGCCACCTTGCCGATCGCGCCGTCGAGGCCGAGGCCGGCCTCGACGGAGACGCAGAGGAGGTCGAGCGCCTCCGGGAAGGCGCGGCGGAAGGCGCGCTGGCGCGCCGCGATGCGGCGTCCCAGGAGGATCTCCGGGACGACGGTGCCGGCGTAGGCGCTGAGCGCCCAGCCCGCGAGCGCGAGGGCGGCCGGCCGTCCGGCGTCGAGGGCGACCCGCGCGAAGGCGTAGCCGACGGCGAGCCCGAGGAGGCCCCCGTAGACCCGCTGCGCGACGAACGCGGCCGCCGTGTAGGGCTGGCCGGCCTGGACGAGCCGGGACGCGATGCGCTCGCGCGTGCCGGCCGGCGTGCGGGCCCAGATCGCCTGCTGCAACCGCGCCGCGACGGGCCGAAGGACGCGCTCGCGGAAGGGGGCCTGCAGGCGGCGCCGTTCGTACTCGTCCGCGGGGGCCGAGGCCGTCGCGAGCTCCCGCACGCGCTTCCGAAGGACGATCTCCTCCTCCGCCGGCGCGAGACTCACCGTCACGGCGAGCGCGGCCGAGAGGAAGACGAGCCAGAGGAGGACGAGCGTGAAGGCGTCGAGCCCCGCGAAACCCGCCATCCGCCTCACCCCCCGGTCGAGGCCGCCGCGCCCTGGCGCGGTGCGACCTCGGCTTCAGAAGTCGACCTGGACGATGCGCCGGATGATGAGCGCACCGAGGAGCTCCATGACCGCCGCCGCGAGGAGGAGCGCCTGGCCGAGCGCGGTCGAGAAGAGCGGCCCCACGTACGCGGGGTTGATGAGCGAGATGAGAAAGAGGAGCGCGACCGGCAGGGCGCCCACGATCCAGCCCGAGAGCCGTCCCTGGCTCGTCAGGACGCGCACCTCGCCCTTCAGCCGGATCCGCTCGCGGATCGTGGCCGCGATCTGGTCGATCACCTGCGCCAGGTTGCCGCCCACCTGCCGCTGGATCAAGACGGCCGTGACGACGAGGTCGAGGTCGTCCTGCCGCACCCGGTCCACCAGGTTCGCGAGCGCGTCCTCCATGCTGACGTTCAGCCGCACCTCGTGCACGAGCTGCTCGAACTCCTCCCCGAGGGGCCCGCCCAGCTCGCGCGCGACCGTCTCCGCCGCCTGCAGGAAGCTGTGGCCCGACTTGAGCGCCCCGCTCATCATCGAGAGCGCCCCGGGGAGGTCGCCCGCGATGCGCGCGAGCCGCCGCGCGACCCGCCGGTTCAGGTAGAGCTCGGGGCCGAGCCAGCCGAGCGCGAGCCCGATCGGGGCCCACGCCCACGAATGGCCGAGGGCGGACAAAAGGGGCGCCATGACGACGGCGCAGGTCGCCTGGAGCGTGAGGAACTCCTCGACGCGCCAAGGGAGCCCCGCCCGGCGCAGCCGCCGGGCGATGCGCATGCGCGCCCCTTCCGGCCGGCGCGGGGCCGGCTCGTCGCCCTCGCGGCGCCGGGCCCGTCCCTCCCGGGCGCGCGGCCTCCGGCGGAGGCGCGAAAGAAGACGCCTCTCCCCGCGCTCGCCGGCCGCCGGGGCCGCCTCGGCCTCTGGGGCCGAAGCCGGAAGGCCCGAGGCCTCGCGGAGAGCCTTGAGCCGCTCGCGTTCCCGGTCCCGGCGCAGGTCCCACGCGGCCGCCGCGAGGCCCACGAGCCAGAAGGCCGCGAGGAAGGCGAGCGCGACGACGACGCGGGCGTCGACCGGCACACCTCACACCCCCTCGAAGAGGGACGCCGGCAAGGCGATGCCGAGGGCGGCGAGCCGCTCGGAGAACCGGGGCCGGATGCCCGTCGCCCGGAAGCGGCCCTCGACCTTCCCGTCATGGAACCCGGTCTGGTGGAAGCGGAACACGTCCTGGAGCACGATCACGTCGCCCTCCATGCCCTGAACCTCGGTCACGGCCACGATCCGGCGCGAGCCGTCGCGCAGCCGGCTCTGGTGCACGATGAGGTCGATCGCCGACGCCAGCTGCTCGCGGATGGCGCGGATGGGGAGCTCGAGGCCGGCCATCATCACCATCGTCTCGAGCCTTGCGAGCGCGTCCCGCGGCGAGTTGGCGTGGACCGTCGTGAGGCTCCCGTCGTGGCCCGTGTTCATCGCCTGCAGCATGTCCAGCGCCTCGCCGCCGCGCACCTCGCCGACCACGATGCGGTCCGGCCGCATCCGGAGCGCGTTGCGGACGAGGTCGCGCACCGTCACCGCCCCCTTGCCCTCGAGATTCGGCGGCCGCGTCTCGAGCCGCACGACGTGCTCCTGGCGCAGCTGGAGCTCGGCCGCGTCCTCGATCGTCACGATCCGTTCGCTCTCCGGAATAAAGGACGAGAGGACGTTGAGCGTCGTCGTCTTCCCGGAGCCGGTCGATCCGGAGACGAGGATGTTGAGGCGGGCTTCGACGCAGCCCCTGAGGCACTCGGCGATCTGCGGCGTGAGCGTGCCGAAGCGGACGAGGTCGTCGATCGTGAACGGGTCGCGCGCGAACTTGCGGATCGTGAGGACCGGGCCGTCGAGGGCGAGGGGCGGGATGATCGCGTTCACGCGCGATCCGTCGGGAAGGCGCGCGTCGACCATCGGGCTCGCCTCGTCGATGCGCCGGCCGAGCGGCGCGACGATCCGCTCGATGAGCTGGAGCACCTGCTCGTCGCTCGCGAAGGAGACAGGCGCCCTCTGGATGTGGCCGGCCCGCTCGACGAAGACGTCGCGCGCACCGTTCACCATGATCTCGTCGACCGTCGGGTCGTCGAGGAGCGCCTGGATCGGGCCGTAGCCGAGAAGCTCCGCGCGCAGCTCCTCCGCCAGCCGGCCGAGGACGAGGGGCGAGGCCCCCTCCTCCCGCAAAACGGCCGCGATCTTCTCTCGCACGGCCGAGTCGTCGCCGGCCTCGGCGCGCCGAAGCGCCTCGTCGTCGACCTCCTCGACGATGCGGGCCTTCACGCGCTCGCGGAAGGCCTCCTCCTCGGGCGAACGCACGGGGCCTGCGCCTTGCGGCGGGCGCAGGGGGCGCGTGCCGGCGAGCGGCGCTTCCTTCATCGGCGCCTTCAGCTCCTTGGCCCTCGCCCGTTCGTAGAGGCTCGCCATCTCTCATCCCCCCGCGACGAGTCGGCGCGCGACGTCCTGGATCCCGTCGCCGAGCCGCGTGCGCGCCCGCCGGGCGGCGAAGGGCAGTCCGAGGTTCGCCTGCGCCGCCCAGCCGCGCTCGACCGGCAGGACGAAGTCGACCGGCGCCCCGAGGGCCGACCGGATGTCCTCGCGCGAGAGCCCGCGGACCTCGTCCGCCCGGTTGACGACGACCCGCATGCGCTCCGCCGGGATGGCGAGCGCCTCGGCAAGGGCCGCGATCGCCCGCCGGCTGGCGGCGAGGGCGGGCACGTCGGGCGTCGTGACGAACACGACCACGTCGGCCGCCTCGAGCGCCTCGATGTGCGCCTCGCGGAAGCCGTGGCCGCCGTCGACGACGACGTGCCGGAAGGAGCGCGTAAGCGAGTCGAGCACCTCGCGCACGTAGGGCCGCTCCCGCACGGGCCGCGCCTCGCCGTCGACGAGCGGGGCGAGGTGCGGCTCGGGCGGCGCGGCCACGAGCCAGACCGGGAACCCGGGGACGTTCTCGGCCGCGCGCTTTACGAGCTCCGGGTCGGAAGTCGCCCCCTCCCGCACGAGGTCGGCCAACGTGAGGCGGGGCGCCACGTCGAGCAGCACCTCGAGCCCGCCGAACTCGAGCTCGAGGTCGACGAGCGCGGCCGGATCGGCCTCGCTCGCGAGGGCGAGCGCCAGGTTGGCGGCCACCGTGCTCACCCCGACGCCGCCTTTGGCGCCGAACACGGTGACGATGCGGCCGCGGCGCGCCGCCAGCGACCCGCCCTCGCCGCCGCCTTCGTCCCCGCGCGGCGCAGCCGCCCGCCGCACCGCCTGGGCGAGGGCGTCGGCCGAGAACGGCTTGACGAGGAAGTCGCGCGCCCCCGCCTTCATGGCGCGGCGGAAGTACTCCTGCCCGTTCTCGACCGAGATCATGACGACGCGCACGCCCGTCTCGCGCACGAGCCGCGCCGTCGCCCGGATGCCGTCGAGGAGCGGAAGGTTGACGTCCATGAGCACGACGTCGGGCCGGGCATCGAGCACGACGGCCACGGCCGCCTCGCCGTCGGCCGCCTCGCCGACGACCTCGAACTCGGGATAGAGCTCGAGCATGGCGCGGATCGTCTCGCGCACCGCCTGGACGTCGTCGACCACGACGACCCGGAGCGGCGCCTCAGGGCTGGGTGAGGTCGCCATCGTCCACCACCCCGACATTCACCGTTCCTTCCGGCGCGGCCGGGCGCAGGGCCACGCGCACCTTGCCGACCTCGAGCGCGAGCGCGACGCGCACGGCGTCGCGCGCGGTAAGGGCCACGGTGAGGCTCGTATAGCCCTGCAGCTGGCCCTCGGCTGCCTGGGGATCGGAGTCCTGGCGCTGCCCCACGGCGAGCACCTGCACGTTCTGCACGAGGAGCGTCGCCTGGTCGCCCTGCGCCCCGCCGGCCGCCGAGCCGCCGGAACGCACGAAGACGAGGTCGACGCGGTCTCCCGGCTGGATGAAGCCGGCCACGGCCGTCGTCTCGCCGATGGGGATGGTGAAGGCGCGGAACCCGGCCGGGACGTGGTAGGCGAGCGCCACCTTGCTCGTGGGCTCGGCCAGGTGGGCCGCCAGCACGATCTCGCCCGCCGCAAGCGGCGCGACCGTCACGCGCCCGAGCGCGTCCTCGAGCGAGGTGACGGCCCCCGTCGGGAGGTAGTCCTTCGGGAACGGTTGGAGCGCGAGGTCGGCGCGGGCGAGCACGGTGCGCGGCGGAAGCGCCCGCTCGGCCACGACCACCTCCACCGTCGCGAGCTGGGCGGCCTGGCTCGGCGGCGCCACGTAGCGGTAGACGAGCCAGGTGGCGAGAAGCCCCGCCAAGGTCGGCAGGAGGAGGTACCGGAAGATGCTCGACCGCGTCATCGGCTGGCCCCGCTCCCCTCTCCCGCCGCCTCACTCGACGAGCGCGACGACCGTGACGCCGAAGTCGCCCTGACCGTCGAGGGGCGCCCAGTCGCCCGGCACGACGGTGCGGAGGAAGCACCCCGTGACCTCGCCGCCCGCGACCGACTCGAGGAAGAACGCGGCGAAGCCGACGACGGTCACCTCGTCCCGCCCGTGGACACCGTCGAAGGAGACGACCGGGACGTAGAGGATGCGCGGCGAGCCCGGCTCGACCGTCTCGCAGGTCGCGTCCGGGTCGGCCTCGATGCGCGGCGAGAGGCCCTGGCTCACGGGACCGACCTTGTTGCCCGGCTCCGTCTCGACCGCGTCGCCGACGGCGACCTCGCCCGGGTAGCCGTGCGCGAGGTACTCGCGCACGGCCGAGCCGCCCCGCGCGTCGAAGCTGAGGAGGCCGAAGTTCCCAGGTGCCAAGGGGTCGCCGGACTTGAGCGTGTACGTCTCGCCGTAGGTGAACGTCTCTTGCGGCACGCCCATCGGCACAAGCCCCGTCATCCCCGACGGGCGGCCGGCCTGGGCCGTGGCGCGGCCGGCGACCGGGAGCTCCTCGAAGCCGAAGACGCGGGCGAAACGCAGCTCGGCCTCGGCCTTCGCCCGCACGACCACCTGGTCCGTCGGGCCCCCCGGGCGGGAGGAGCGGAGCTCGACCGTCACGTCAGCGCCTTTCGCATTGCGGCGGGCGACGTCGAGGGCCACGGACGCCGCCGACGACGGGTCCTCCGGGAGGTAGCGGGCGCCCGAGAGCGCGCCGGCGATGGCCGCGTTCTCGAGCCCCTCTTCGACCCGGTACGCCTCGGCCACGTCGAGCGCGAGAGCCGCCATGCCGAGCATGGCCGCCATCCCGACGGCGGCGAGGAGCGCGATGGAGCCGCGCTCCGAATCGGTCCGGGCCGCTTGTTTCGCTCGCACGACCGCACCTCCCACCGCGCCCAAGGCGCGTCAATCGCCGACGTCGTAGGCCATGACGGCCGACGTGCGGAGGACCAGCTCCGAGCCGAGAAGTCGCGCCATCGCGCCCTTCAGGACGGCGACCGGATAGCTGAGGCGCACCGTGACGAGGCGCTCCCCCGCGTCGCGCTCGATCTCGACCGTCAGCGCCGCCGGGTCGAGGCCGGGCGCCGCCTGGCGCGCACGCTCGACGACGGCGGCGTCGTCGCCGCCCGTCGCCGCCACCCGCACGGCCTCTCGGGCCGCTGCCTGCAAGATCGTGAAATCCCCGTAGACGCGTCCGAACTCGACGATTCCGAGGACGAGGAGGACGACGACCGGAAGGACGAGGGCGAACTCGACGACCGCCTGGCCGGCCGTGCCCCGAACCACCTCACGCAGCCGACCGTCCGTCCTTGCCACGCCTTGCCCACCCCGATCGGGCGACCGCCGGCGGGCGGGGCCGGGGGGGCCCCCCCCCCCCCCCCCCCCCCCGCGGGCCGCCCCGGCGGTGATAAAAAAAAACCCCACCCCCCCCCCC
>JADGHG010000097.1 GCA_019689585.1 Clostridia bacterium | reverse complement strand
AGGTCGCGGCCCTCGGCCGCCCGTCCCGTCGCCCGCGCGGCCGGGGCTCAGACGGGGGCGCGGGCGAGGACCCGCACGACGATCGCCGTCAGGTCGTCATGGAGCCGGGAGACGGGCGGGCGGGCGTCCGGGCCGCCCTCTCGCCCTTCGGCCGCGGCCGCCACGAGGCGTTCCGCCAGATCCCCGGCGGGGAGGTCGCAGCCGGCTGCGAGGAAGCCCTGGATCCAGTCGGGGCCGTCCCCGCCGGCCCGCCCTTCCCACACGCCGTCGCTGACGAGGACGACCAGGTCGCCCGGCGCCAGCACCACGCCGCCCGCCTCGGCCCGGACCTCCTCGAGCACCCCGAGCGGCACCCCGCCCCCGGCGAGGGAGGTGACGCGCCCTCCCTGGACGACGTAGCTCGGCGCGCCGCCGACTTTGAGGAACGAGCCCCGCCCGCTGCGGCGGTCGAGGACGAAGGCGTCGAGCGTCGCGAAGGACTCGTCCCTCGCGCGCAGGAGGAGCGCGGCGTTGACGGCCCGGACGGCCGCCCGCACGCCCATCCCCGCGTCGAGGAGGCTCTCGAAGAGCGAGACGGCCGCCTGCGACTCGCGCGCCGCCTTGCCGCCGGCGCCCATCCCGTCCGAGAGGACGACGGCCAGGCACGGGCCGACCTCCTTCACGAGGTGCGTGTCGCCCGAGACGAGCCGCCCGGGCCGCGCGCGTTTCGCCGCCCCCACCTGGTACTGGAGGAGGCCCGCGCCCGGGGCGCCGGCCGGCCGGGAGGCGGCCTCCTCGGCGCGGGCGCGGCGGGCGAGCGCGAGCCCGAGGGCCAGGCCACCCCGGGCGCCGCGCCCGTCGGAGGCGACGGCGCGGGCGTCGGGCGACGCCGTCCAGGCCTCGAGGACGTCGGCGGCGGCGCGGAGCTGGAGGGCGACGAGGCCGCGGCCGGCGGCGGCCTCCTTCGCGAGCCGCCGTTCCCGGCGGAGCGCGAGCACGGCGAAGTTCGCGGCGGCCGCGATCTCTCCGGGCCGGTGGCAGCCGGTGGCCCAGAACCCCCCGAGGCGGCGTCGGTCGACCCGGCCGGCCCGCCAGGCTTCGGTCAGGAGCAGGCGCAGGGCCTCGCCCGTCCGCGCCTGCGGCCCCTCCCAACAGGCGGTCCACGCCGGACAGCCCGGGCAGACCTCGTCGCGCACGGCCTCGGCGAGCGCGCGGAGCGTCCCTTCCTCTGCCGGCGAGAGCGGGGGCTCACCTTCCCTGGGGCGCCGCCTCCGTGCGTCGCCACGCTCCTCGGGCCCCGGCTCGCAGGCCTCGGCGAGCTTTCGGAGCGCCTGGGCGAACCGGGCCGGCGCTATGGGCTCCGCCTGGGCCCCGTCCCCCGCCACACCGCGCGGCTTTGCGGCCGGGCGGGCCCCGCCCGAGGGGCGAGCTCCGAACGCGGCTCCCTCCCGGCCGGGATGCGCGCCCGCGGCCCGTAGGCCGCCCTGCAACACCTTGAGGTTCGGCCCTCCGGGACCGCTCCGGGCCCCGCCCTCCGGGCCTGGCCCTCTCTCGCCCGCTCGCCCGGGGGCGCGGGGCCTTTCATCTTGCGGCGCGCCCTCCCCGTCCCGCACGACGGCGGGCCTTCCGTCCGCCGGCCCGGCTCTCGGGACCGCGAGGGCCGCGGCCGCCCGGGGCGGCAGGAGCGCGAAGGCGACCGTCCCCGCCAGCATGCCGAGCGCAGCCGCCGGGTCGGGCAGCTCCCCGAGCGGCGTCGGCAGGGCAGCCAAGCCCGCGCCCATCGCGAAGCCGCAGGCGGCCGCCCAGCGTCCCCAGGGCGCGAACGCGCCCGCCAGGAGGCCGCCGAAGCCCCAGGCCGCCGCCGTGGCCGCCCCGCCGGCGCCGAAGAGGAGGCTCGCGACGCCGAGCGCGGTGCCCACAGCCGCGCCGGCGCCGCTCCCCCGACGGCTCCCCGAAAGAAGCGTGAGAAAGGCGGCCAGGGCGGCGCGGAGCTCGAACGGGCCGAGGCCGAGCCGGCCGAGGCCGGCGACGGCCACGGCCGCGCCCACGGCGAGGCCGAGGGAGGCGGCGAGCGGGTCGGGCCGGCCCGCGGCCGACCGGCCGCCGGGCTCGCGGCCGGCTTCGCCCCGCAGGTCGAACTCCTCGAGGAACGGCGCCAGGATCGCGGCCAGGACGGGGACGAGGGCGGCCTGGACGACGGTGGCGGCCCAGGCCGAGCCGGCGTCGCCGCCCGAGGCGAAGGGCGCCCCCAGGACGATGCCGGCCGCCGCGAGCGAGAGGCCCCAGAAGAGGCTTCCGCGCGGCGCGGCGCCCCGCGTGCGCGGGTAGGCCAAGGCCGCCGCGGAGAGGAGGGCGCAGGCGAGGGACGCCCCCCAGCCGCGCGCGAGGCCGGAGGCGAACGCGGCGCCGGCGAGGCCGAGGACGGCCGGGCCGAGGCCCCAGGCCCAGTCGAAGGCGGCGACGAGCGCCGGTCCGAAGGGCGAAAGCGCCCCGAAGAGCGAGGCGCGCCCGAAGAGGAGGCCGGCGACGACGAACGCGGCCGTCCGAAGCGCGAGGGGAAGCCAGGCCGCCCGCGCGGGACGGCCGGACCGGGCAGGCTTCGCCGGCGACGGCTGCCCGCGCGACACGCGCTCCCCCCGAGTCCCCGCCATTGTCGGGACCCGGTCGTGCGAGCCGTGTCGCAGCCCGCGTCCCCCGGTCGACCGGCTTCGACGGGGAGGCGCGCCGCTCGACGAAGGGCGGGCGAGCCGTCGCCCGAGGGAGGAGCGGCGAGCGCGGCCCCGCCTCGCGTCGTCGCACAGCCGGCCGCGCGGCCAGCCCGGCCGCCGGCGCCGGTCGGCGGCTTAGGGGAGGACGGGGAAGGTCGCGCGGGGCGTGAGCCAGGGCGAGGCGGCGGCGCGCGCCGCGGCGAGCGCTTCTTGCGCCGTCGCGAACGGCGCGAGCGCGGCGAGTGCGGCGCGCGTCGGCTTCATGAGGGGGAGCCCGCCCTCGAGGGCGTCCTGCGGGCGCCACCAGGCGAGCTCGACGAGTTCCCGGCGATGGGGTTCGGGACGAGCCCCCGGCGGCAGCCCGGCGAGGAAGAAGCGCGTGTGGAAGCGCGCGGCGAGGTGCGGCGGCGTCTCGAGCCAGCCGATCGGCACAAGCGCCGCCAGGTCCCGGGCGGCAAGGCGCGCGAGGCTCGGGGCCGGACGGCCTCGGAGGAGGGCGCTGCGCTCGTCGTCGCCCGGCCGCTCGCCAGGCCCGAGCCAGATCCCGGTCTCCTCGAACGTCTCGCGGAGGGCGGCGCGCCGGTAGGTCTCGTCTTGGCCGGGATCCCCGTCCGAAGCCGAGAGCCGGCCGCCCGGAAAGGCCGCCACAAGCGGCATCACGCGCCCTTCGGCGCGGAGCCCGAGGAGCACCTCGAGCCCTGCCGGCCCGTCCCGCAGGACGACGACGGAAGCCGAGGGGACGGCTTCGGGCACGGCCGGCCGGCGGGCGGGCGCGCCGGGCGGCGGCAGGTGGAGTTCGGGCGCGAGGGCGGCCCAGGCCACCCCCTTCAGCGAGCGGGCGAGCGGGCAGGGCGCCTCGGCCAGGCGGCCGAGCCCGTATCGGTCGAGCAGGATCCCGCGCAGGCCGGCGCGCGCGGCGCCCAGGATGTCCTGGGCGTAGTTGTCGCCGACCATGGCGGCTTCGTCGACGCCGACGCCAAGGGAGCGGAGCGCCGCTTCGAAGATCGCCGGATCGGGCTTCGCCGCGCGCACGTCCTCCGACAGCACGACGGCGTCGACGCGCTCGTCGAGGCCCAGCTCGCGGACGACCCGGTGGCCGGTCGCGCCCCAGTTCGACACGAGCGCGAGCTTCAGGCCGCGCGCGCGCAGCTGGGTGAGGAAGGGCACGACGTCGTCGTACAGGCGCCAGTTGGCGCCGGCCTCGGCCCAAGGACGTGTGGCGGCGCGCAGCACCGTGCGCTCGCGGGCGTCGGCCGGCCGGCCCGGCAGGAGGTCGGCGACCGTCTCCGCGTAGTCGTCGACCCACAGGTGGACCGGGTAGCCCTGGCGGTCGGGGAAGCGGCGGGCGAACTCGGCGTCGGCCCGGCCGAGGAGCTCGTGGACCTCGCCCGGGGAGAGGCGGCGCCCCAGGGCGGCGAGTCCCTCGTGGAAGGACTCGGTGCGCCCGTTCGTCAGAAGCGTGTAGCTCAAGTCGAGCAGAAGCCCCGCGAGCGGTCGTCCGTCGGCCCCTCTGTCCATGGTGGCTCCCTTCTTGCCGGCCGCCCCGGTTCCTGCGCATGCTAGCCGCCGGAGGGATCCAGGGTGGCGGTGCTCGGCGAAGAGGAACGGATCCGGCGCCTCGCGTCGCTTCCGGGCTGGGAGGACGGCGGCGACGAGATCCGCAAGCGGTTCACCTTCGACTCCTTCGAGGATGCGATCGCGTTCGTCGGCCGTGTGGCGGAGCTCGCGAAGCGCCGGAACCACCACCCGGACATCCTCATCCAGTACCGCAAGGTGACGCTTCTTCTCTCCACGCACTCCGAAGGCGGCGTGACGGCGAAGGACGTCGACTTCGCGGCCGCCGTCGAGGAGCTCGTAGAAGGCTAGACCGAGCCGACGCGGGCCCCCCACGGGCCCCGGGCGGCCAGGAGGGCCTCGACCTCCGCCAGGTCGGAGGGCGTGTCGACGTCGCGCCACCAGTCACCCGGGAGCGCGAGGCGATCGGTCCGCTCGGGCGCGGCCGCCCACACGGCCCTCGCGCCCCGGTCGCCCCGCAGCGCGGCGAGGGACGCGAAGTCGGAGGCGGGGAAGACGACGGGGGGCGTGGGGCCCTCGGGCCCCTCCGCGACGACGATGCGCCCGGGCCGCCAGGCGTCGGTGAGGGCGGCGAGCTCGGCCCTTCCAAGAAGGGGCATGTCGGCGAGGAGCACGACAAGGCCCCGGGCGCCGGACCTCTGGGCCTCCTCGGCCGCCTTGCGCAACGAGGCGGCCATGCCTTCCGCGGCGTCCGGGCTCGCGACGAGGCGGACGGCCCGACGGGGAAGCCCCGCCTCGCGAAGCTCCGCGAGGACGACCGCCCGCACGCCCGCGAACGAGGCCCGGTCGGCCACGACGACGACGCCGTTCGGGAACCGCTCGCGCGCACCCAGGAGGGCTCGCAGCGGGTAGGCGAGAAGCGGCCGCCCCGCAAGCGGCACAAAGCGCTTGTCCCGGCCGAAGCGCCTTGCCGCCCCGGCGGCGACGAGCGCCGCCGCGAGCCCTGGCTCGCCCGCGCGCGGCTCTTCGGGCCGACCCTGTCCCGCGCCGGCCTCCACGCCCCCGATGATATGCTGGGTCTCGCGCGCCCCCAAGCCCGCGCCTCGGCGTCTCACGGGAAGGAGGAAGGCGGGTGGCGGCCCTCCGCGCCGGATCGGGCTACGCGTGGGCGGCGGTCGCCGCCCTCGCCTTCTCGTTCGAAGGCGTCCTCGCCAAAGGCGCGTTCCGGTACGCCGACCCGTTCCTCGTCATGGCGGCGCGCTTTTCGCTGGCCGCGCTTCTCGCCTTCCTCCTCCCCGGCGCCCGGCGCGCCTCCCCGGCGCGCGAGCGGGCGCTCCTCTTCGTCACGGGCGCCCTCGGCTACGCGGGCACGACGGCTCTCCTCTTCCTCGCCTTCACGCGCATGGCGACCTCGCTCGCCATCCTCGTCCTCTACGCCTACCCGGCGCTCGTCGCCATCGGCGCCCACGCGCTCGGGCGGGAGCGGCTCTCGCCGCGCCAGGGGCTCGCGCTCGTCGCGACCTTCCTCGGCGTCGCCGTCGTCTCCGGCGCCGGCGGCCGGCCGACGGCCGCCGGCATGGTCGCAAGCGGCCTCGCGGCCGTGCTCATGGCCGTGACGATCCTCGTGCAGCAACCCGTCCTCTCCCGCCTCCCCGCCGAGGCGGCGGCGCGGCCCACGCTCGTCGGCGCCGCCCTCGCCGCCCTCGCCTTCACGGCGGCGAGCGGGCGGATCCTCGTCCCGCCCGCCCCGGCCTGGCCGTACCTCGTCGGGCTTGCGGCAGGTCCGAGCGTCCTCGCCGTCTTCGCGATGAACCGCAGCATCCAGGAGATCGGTGCCTCGCGCACGGCGATCGTCGCCACCCTCGAGCCGGCCTTCGCCGCGCTCTGGGGGGCGGTCTGGCTGGGCGAACGTCTGGGCCCGGCCCAGCTGCTGGGCGCGCTCCTCGTCCTCTGCGGCGTGGCTGCGCTCGAGGCCGGCCCGGCACCGCCCTCCGGCCGGCGCGGGGAGGCCGGGCGAAAGCGGCTCGCGCGGCCCGCAGGCGACCCGTGCGTCGGCGGCGGGGGGACCGGGGCGTGACGGGGGCCGGGCCGAAGAGGCGGCTTCGCGTCGG
>JADGHG010000096.1 GCA_019689585.1 Clostridia bacterium | reverse complement strand
GGCCGGGAGGAGGAAGCCCGCCCAGCACGCGAAGGGCCCGTGGCCGAGCGTGCGGGCCGCCTCGCCGATCGAGGGCGGGAGGGAGGCGAAGGCCGAGCGCGCGGCGAGCACGAGGAAGGGCGAGGCGACGAACGTCTGCGCGAGCACGATGCCGACAGGCGTGTCGACGACGGCCGGCCCGAGGAGCCGGCCCGGCGCCGTATTCGGCGAGAAGAGGAGCGCGAGGATTACACCGCTTGCGAGCGGCGGGAGCCCGAGCGGCAGGTGCACGAGCGCCGAGAGCCAGGCCGAGAGCCGGCCCGGCTGCGCGAGGCGGTGCCCGAGCGGCACGCCGAAGAGCGCCATGAGGCCTGTCGCGACGGTCGCCGTCGCCGCCGACAGGCCGAGCGCCTGCCCGACCTGGGAGGCGTCCGTGGGAGCGAGGCCATGCCCGGCCGCCCACGCGAGGAAGGCGGCGATGGGCGCGGCGAGGTAGAGGACGAGGAGCGCCGCGAGCCAGGGAAGGGGGCCCGGCCCGCCCCTTCCCGTCACGGCCCCGCACCGACGACCGCGCGGATCGCCGCGGGCACGGCGTCGAGGTCGCCCGCGACCTCGGGGGGCCGGGGCGGAAGGCCGTGGTCCGCCAGGATGGCGCGCCCCTCGCGACCGAGGAGGAAGAGGACGAAGCTTCGGGCGAGGTCGGGATGCGGCGCGCGGCGCGGGATCGCGACCGTGAAGACGGCCCGCGCACCGAGCGCCGGGTCGGGGAGCACGTAGGGCAGGCCCAGCTCCTCGGCCTCGTGCCGGTAGAGGAAGGCCGCGTCGAGGTGACCCGAGGCCAGCCGACCGACGAGGTCCTCCTCCGGAAAGACCTGCTCCGCGTTCTCGTCGGGTCCGAGGAGGCGGCGGACGAGCCCCGGGTCGCCGAGCGCCTCGCCTTGCCGGCGGACGAGGACGACGGCCAGCTCCCCCTTCGGGTCGAGGGCCGGATCGGTGCGGCCGAGCCGCATGCCGCGCTCGGCGAGCGCCTCCCACCACGGTCGGCTTCGGAGCGGTCCCGCCGCCGGCCCGTCGGGGCGGTAGGCGATGACGAGCGGGTCCTCGGCGAAGACGACGTACCAGTCGAGGATCGGCTGGCCGGATGGGCCGCCCGCCGCGCCGGCCTCCGACCCGCCGCCCCGCATGAGCTCCTCGTCGACCTCCGGCGAGGCGCTCACGAAGACGTCGGGGCGGCGCAGCCCGGCGCGCATCTCGTTCGCGAGAAGGCGCGAGCCGCCCGCCACGCCGCGGAGCTGCCAGCCCGTGGCGCGCTCGAAGGCGGGTCCCAACGCGTGCTCCATCACATCGACGAGAGACCCGGCGTACGCCACCGCGACGGCCGCCCCGGACCCGCCCGCGAAGCTGCATGCCGCGGCGGACAGCCCGAGGGCCAGGAGGGCGAGGGCCAAGCGCGCCCAGCTCACCGCCGCCCGCCTCACGCGCCGGGCTTTTCCCCTCCCGGCCGGGCGGGGCGCGCCGCCGGGCGCGCCGGCACCTCGTCCCGGCCGCCTTCCGGCCCCTTGGCCGGGCTGGCCGGGAGCTCCTCGGCCTCGCGCGGCGCCGCCCGCAGCTGGGTGCGTCCGTCGCGCACGACGTCCCGCGCGCGGTCGAGGTTGGCCTCGACCTTGGCCAAGACGTCGTCGGCATAGCGGCGCGCCGCCTCGCGGATCTCCCGCGCGAGCGCCTTCGCCTCGGCCTCGATGCGGGCCGCGTTCTCCTCGGCCCTCTGGGTGATGCTCGACTCGCGCGTCAGCTGCTCGCCGTACTGGCGCGCCTCGCGCACGATCTCGTCCGCCTTCTCGCGCGCCTCCCGCAGGATGCGGTCCCGCTCGCGCACGATGCGCTCCGCCTCCTCGACGGCCGGCGGGATCGTGCGGCGCAGCTCGTCGAGGAGTTCGAAGAGCCGGTCCCCGTCGAGGAGGAGGCGGTTCGTGAGCGGCAGATGCCCGGCCTCGGCGACGAGCGCCTCGAGCCGTTCGACGACGAGAAGCAAGGGTTCCACGCCCGGGCTCCCTTCCGGCTAGCGGAACTTCGCCTCGAGCGCGCGCCGGACCGGCTCCGGCACGAGCCCCGAGACGTCCCCGCCGAAGCGGGCCACGTCTTTGACGATGCTGCTGCTCAGAAACGCATGCTCCGGGCGCGCGACGAGGAAGATCGTCTCGACCTCGGGCGCGAGCCGCTTGTTCATATGGGCCATCTGCACCTCGTACTCGAAGTCGCTCACGACGCGGAGCCCCTTCGCGAGGGCGCTCACGCCGCGGCTGCGCGCGTAGTCGGCGAGGAGCCCGTCGCTCTCCTCCACCCGCACGTTGGGGAGGTGGGCGAGGGCCTGGCGGCAGAGCTCGACCCGCTCCCGGACCTCGAAGAGGGGCGCCTTGGCGGCGTTCCGGAAGATGGCGACGATGCACTCGTCGAAGAGGGCGGCGGCGCGCTCGATGATGTCGACGTGGCCGTTCGTGATGGGGTCGAAGCTGCCCGGGCAGAGGACCCTGCGCACCGACACGCTCCCCGCCCGACTCACTTCCCGCCGCCCTCGTCGAATCCTGCCCGGCCGTAGAAGGCGAGCGCCGTCCCGCCGTACTCCCGCCGGTCCTTCTCGACGAGCGGGGGCACGGCGCGGCCCGACGTCCCGCCGCCGGCCGCAGCCTCCCCGCCCTCGGCCGGGCCCCCGACCTCGCGCGCGTCGGCCTCGCGCACGACGACGCCCTCGGGGGCGAGGACGGCCGGCAGGACGGCGAGGCAGCGCGCCCACTCCCCCGACAGGTAGGGCGGGTCGAAGAAGACGAGGTCGAACGCCTCGCCGCGCGCGGCGAGCCCCTCGAGCGCGCGGCGGACGTCCTCCCTCAGCACGGTCGCCTCATGCGCCAGACCGCAGGTCGCGAGGTTCATGCGGATGACCGCGACCGCCCGCGGGTCGCGGTCGACGAAGGTGGCGTGCGCCGCGCCGCGCGAGAGCGCCTCGATGCCGAGGGCGCCCGTGCCGGCGTAGAGGTCGAGGACGCGGCTCCCCGGCACCCGCGCGCCCAGGATCGAGAAGAGCGCCTCCCGGACGCGGTCCGAGGTCGGCCGCGTGATCCGGCCGCGGGGCGCGGCCAGCTGGCGTCCTTTGGCCTTGCCCGCGATGACGCGCGTCAGGGCTCACCCCGGACGAGGATACACCGGCGCACGGCGGGTGACGCTAGCCCGGGCGCGCTCCCGCGGCCCTTGGGCGGGGTGGCCGTGGCCTTCGATCTCAGCGACCTGCGCACCGATCTGACGCTCGAGGCGGCGACGATCGCCCGCCAGGGCCTGGCCGGGCTCCCCGGCGTCGAGACGCAGGAGGAGGAGCGGCACGGGATCGGCGTCTACCGCGTACGGGTCGTCGACGAGGCCGGCCGGCGCGCGACCGGCAAGGCCATCGGCCGCTACGTGACGATCGAGGCGGCCGGCCTCCTTCGGCCCGACCGGGCCCTCCAGGAGCGCGTGGCCCGGGTGCTCGCCGCCGAGCTCGGAGCGCTCCTCTCGCTCGCGCCCGACGCGCACGTCCTCGTCGTCGGGCTCGGCAACTCGAACGCGACCCCCGACGCCCTCGGGCCCCGCGTCGTCGACCAGGTGCTCGTGACGCGCCACCTCCGCCGCCGCACGCCCCGCGACCTCGCGGGCGGGCTCCGCACCGTCTCGGCCGTGGCGCCGGGGGTGCTCGGCCAGACGGGCATCGAGACGAGCGACCTCATCACCGGCATCGTCCGCCAGGTGCGGCCCGACGCCGTGATCGCCGTCGACGCGCTCGCGGCGCGCGGCATCGGCCGCATCTGCAGCTCCATCCAGCTCGCCGACACCGGCATCCAGCCGGGCTCGGGCGTCGGCAGCCACCGGGCCGGCATCACGAAGGAGACGCTCGGGGTGGCGCAGGTCGTCGCCGTCGGCATCCCGACGGTCGTCCACGCCATGACGATCGCCATGGACACGGTCGACCTCGTCGCCGAGCGGGTCGGCGGGCCGCTCCGGGACCTGCCCGTCGAGGTGAAGCGGCGCATCGTCGAGGACGTGCTCTCGCCGACCGTCGGCGACCTCATGGTGACGCCGAAGGAGATCGACGAGCTCATCGCCGACATGGCGCGGCTCGTCGCCGCCGGCATCAACGCTGCGCTCCACCCGGCCGTGGCCGACCGGCCCTTCCTCCTCTGAGGCGGCCGCGGGCGCGCCCTCTGCCCAAGGCGCCGGGAGGCGCACGAGATCCCGACCGACCGCCCGTCCGGCCGAACCGGGCTTGCCGCAGGCCGAGGTCGAAGGGCAGGATAGGATGGTGTTCGGGCTCGGAGGTGGGGCCCCTTGGCGGCCAAGGCGCGCATCGCGGGGTTGAACGAAGGCTACGCGCGCGAACTCTACGAAGCATACCGCGCCGATCCCGGCAGCGTCCCCGAGGACTGGCGGCAGTTCTTCGCCGAGGGCGGCGGGGAGCTCGTCGCGCCCGAGGCCCCGGCGGCACCCCGGCCGGCGGCGGGCGGCGTCGACCCGCGCAAGGCCGCGGCCGCCGTGGCGCTCGCCCTCCGCATCCGGCAGCGCGGTCACCTCCTCGCGCGCCTCGACCCGCTCGGCACCCCGCCGCCCGGCGACCCGGGCCTCACGATCGAGTACCACGGCCTCAGCGAGGACGACCTCGCCGCGCTCCCGGCCGGCCTCCTCGACGGCCCCCTCGCCCGCGACGCCCGGACGGCCGGCGACGTCATCGGGCGGCTGCGCGCCGTCTACTGCGACCGGATCGGGTACGACCTCGCCCACGTCCAGGACCACGACGAGCGCGAGTGGTGGATCGAGGCGGTCGAGTCGGGCCGCTACCTCGCGCCGCTTGCCGCCGAGAGCCGGAGGGAGCTCCTGCGACGGCTCACGGTCGTCGAGGTGTTCGAGCAGTTCCTGCACCGCACGTTCGTCGGGCGGACGCGCTTCTCCATCGAAGGCGTCGACATGCTCGTGCCCATGCTCGACACGCTCCTGGGTCTCGCGGCGAAGGCGGGCATCCCGACGGTCGCGCTCGGCATGGCGCACCGCGGCCGCCTGAACGTGCTCGCGCACGTCCTGGGGAAGCCGTACGAGGACATCCTGAAGGAGCTCATGGGGCTCGATCCCGGCGAGCCCTTCGCGCAGACGGAGGGCGGAAACCTCGGCTACACGGGCGACGTCACCTACCACCTCGGCCGGGCCGGGCAGCTCGCCGCCTACCCCATCCGCGCCATCCTCGCCAACAACCCGAGCCACCTCGAGTTCGTCGACCCCGTCGTCCTCGGCGTCGCCCGGGCGATCCAGGACGAGCGGGCCGAGGCCGGACCGGGCCGCCAGGACGTCGACCGCTGCCTCCCGATCCTCATCCACGGCGACGCCTCCTTCCCCGGCGAGGGCATCGTCGCCGAGACGATGAACCTGAGCCGGCTTGTGGGCTATCGGGTCGGCGGCACCGTTCACCTCATCCTGAACAACCAGCTCGGCTACACGACCACGCCCCGCGAGGGCCGCTCGACCACCTACGCGAGCGACGCGGCGGGCGGTTTCGAGATCCCGGTCCTGCACGTGAACGCCGACGACCCGGAAGCGTGCCTCGTCGCCGTGCGCATGGCCTTCGACTACCGGCGCCGCTTCCACAAGGACGTCCTCGTCGACCTCGTCGGCTACCGGCGGTGGGGCCACAACGAGGGCGACGAGCCTTCGTTCACCCAGCCGGTCATGTACCGGGTGATCGCCGAGCATCCGACGGTCAGGACGATCTGGGCGCGGTCGCTCGTCGCCGAGGGGGTCGTCTCGGAGGACGAGGTCGAGGCGATGCGGCGCGCGGCGTGGGAGGCGCTCCAGGCGGTGCGCGAGCGCGTCCAGGCGGAGGCCGGGTCGGAGGGAGGCGCCGACGGTCGCCCTAGGGCGAAGGCCGAGGACGGCCGCGCGGCCCGCGCCGAGGCGACCGCGTCCCGCGCGCGGGAGGCGCCGGCCACGTCCGTCCCCCTGGCTCGGCTGCGCCGGTTGAACGAGGAGGCGCTCGCCCTCCCCGCAGGCTTCGCGCTCCATCCCAAGCTCGAGCGCCAGCTCGCCCACCGGCTCGAGGTCGTGCGCCAGGGCGGGGCGCTCGACTGGGCGCACGCCGAGCTCCTCGCCTTCGCCTCGATCCTGGCCGACGGGACGCCGATTCGGCTGACGGGCCAGGACACGTTGCGGGGCACGTTCAACCAGCGCCACGTCGCCTTCTTCGACTACCACACGGGACAGCCGGTCCTGCCGCTTCAGCGGATGCCGTCGGCCAAGGCCGCCTTCATGGCCTACAACAGCCCCCTCGCCGAGGCGGC
>JADGHG010000011.1 GCA_019689585.1 Clostridia bacterium | reverse complement strand
ACGAGCGCGTCCTCGTCCAGGGCGTCGAGCACGGCCACGATCGGCAGCCGCCCGATGAACTCGGGGATCAGGCCGAACTTCAGGAGGTCCTCCGGCATCACCTGCTGGAGGTACTGGCTCGTCGTCAGGTGGCCGCGGTCGACGAGCTCGGCGCCGAAGCCGATCGTCTTCTTCCCGACGCGGTTCTGGACGATCTTCTCGAGGCCGTCGAAGGCGCCGCCGCAGATGAAGAGGATGTCGGTCGTGTCGATCTGGATGAACTCCTGGTGCGGGTGCTTGCGCCCGCCCTGCGGCGGCACCGAGGCCACCGTGCCCTCGAGGATCTTGAGGAGCGCCTGCTGCACGCCCTCGCCCGAGACGTCGCGGGTGATCGAGGGGTTCTCCGACTTGCGCGCGATCTTGTCGACCTCGTCGATGTATACGATGCCGCGCTCGGCCTTCTCGATGTCGTAGTCCGCCGCCTGGATGAGGCGGAGGAGGATGTTCTCGACGTCCTCGCCGACGTAGCCCGCCTCCGTGAGCGAGGTCGCGTCGGCGATCGCGAAGGGCACGTTCAGGATGCGCGCGAGCGTCTGCGCGAGGTAGGTCTTGCCGCTGCCCGTCGGGCCGAGGAGCAGGATGTTGCTCTTCTGCAGCTCGACGTCGTCGACCTTGCCGCCGGAGTTGACCCGCTTGTAGTGGTTGTACACGGCGACGGCGAGCGTCTTCTTCGCCCGCTCCTGGCCGATGACGTACTGGTCCAGGATGTCCTTGATCTGCTTCGGCTTCGGGATGTCCTTGAGGTCGAGCTCCTGGTCCTCGTGGAGCTCCTCCTCGATGATGTCCGTGCAGAGCTCGACGCACTCGTCGCAGATGTAGACGCCGGGGCCGGCGATGAGCCGCTTCACCTGGTCCTGGTGCTTGCCGCAGAACGAGCACTTGAGGGGACCTTTTTCATCCGTGAACTTGTTGAACATCCGGCACCCCTCCTACCCCGAGCCCTTGCGCGGCTTCATGACCTCGTCGATGATACCGTATTCCCTCGCAGCCTCGGCCGACATCCAGAAGTCGCGGTCGGTGTCGCGCGTCACCTGCTCGAGGGGCTTGCCCGTGTGGAAGGCCAGGATGGCGTTGAGCCGCTCCCTCAGCTTCAGGATCTCCTCGGCCGCGATCTTGATGTCGGCCGCGTGGCCCTGGACCCCTCCGTACGGCTGATGGATCATGATGCGCGAGTTCGGGAGCGCGTAGCGCTTGCCCTTCGCCCCGCCGGCGAGGAGCACCGCCGCCATGCTCGCGGCCATGCCGATGCAGATCGTGGAGACGTCCGGCTTGATGTACTGCATCGTGTCGTAGATGGCGAGACCGGCGTCCGTCTGCCCGCCGGGCGAGTTGATGTAGAACGAGACGTCGCGCTCCGGGTCCTCCGTCTCGAGGAAGAGGAGCTGGGCGACGACGCTATTCGCGACGGCGTCGTCGATCGGCGTGCCGATGAAGACGATGCGGTCCTTGAGAAGCCGCGAGTAGATGTCGTACGCGCGCTCCCCGCGCGTCGTCTGCTCGATCACCATCGGCACGAGGTACTGGCTCGTCACGTGCTGGCGAAGGTCGCTCATGCGGTCCTCTCCCCGTCCGTCGCTGCCCCGGCCTCCCGGCCCCCCGGGATGGCCGGCTCGGGCTCGCCCGTGGCGATCTCGCCGAGCCGGGCGAACGCCTTCCGTAGGCGCACGTCCTCTCGCAGGCGGAGAAGCGCCACCGGGTCGCGCGCGATGGCCCGCCGGACCCGAGGCGCGTCCTCCGCCCCGAACGACTGCGCCACCCGCTCGACTTCGCGGCGCAGCTCGTCGTCCGTCACCTCGAGGCCTTCGGCCTTCGCGAGCGCCTCGAGCACCAGCTCCTCGGCCACCTGCCGCTCCGCCCGCCGCCGGAGCTCGGCCCGTTCGGCTTCGCGCGCGGCGGCGAGCTCACCCTCGCCCGCCGCCCGGCCCGCCTCGTCCCCGTCCGGCCCGGGCGGAAGCCGCCGCTCGACGAGCACGTCCGGCACGTCGACCGCGGCCGCCTCCACGAGCTGGGCGAGCGCCTTCTCCGTCGCCTCGCGCCAGGCCCGGCGCCGGGCGGCTTGCGCGAGCCTATTCCGCACGTCTTCTTTCATCTCCTCCAGCGTGGCGTAGGGGCCCGCCGCGCGGGCCAGCTCGTCGTCGAGCGGCGGAAGCCGCTTCGCCTTGATCTCCCGGAGCGTCACGGCCGCCACGCACCGCCGGCCCCGCAGCGCCTCGACCCGGTGGTCGGCGGGGAAGGCGACGGGGATCTCGCGCGTCTCGTCGACCTTCATCCCGACGACGCCTTCGTCGATCTCCGGGAGCACCTCGCCCGCCCCGACGTGGAAGATGTAGCCGTCGACCGCCGGCGCGGCGACCTCCTTCCCCGCCTCGTCGCGCAGGATGTAGTCGACGACGGCGAAGTCCCCCGGGGCGAGGGCGCGCTCCTCCTCGACCGGCACGAGCTCGGCCTGCGCTTCGCGTACGTCCGAGACCACGCGCTCGACGTCCTCGGCCGTCACCTCGGCGGGCTCGAGCGGGACGCGCAGCGAGCGGTAGTCGCCGAGCGCCACCTCGGGCTTGACCTCGACCTCGGCGCGGAAGGAGAGCGTCTCGTCCTCCGGGATCGGCCGCACCTCGACCTCGGGCTCGGCGATCGGCGCGAGCCCGGCCTCGTCGATCGCCTTCCGGTACGCTTCGCGGACGAGGTCGTCGAGCGCCTCGTCCCAGAGGGCGGCGCGCCCCACGAAGCGCTCGAAGATCGCGCGCGGCGCCCGCCCTCTGCGGAAGCCCGGGATCGTCACGCTGCGGACGAGCCGCCGGTAGGCCCGCTCGAGGCCGGCTTCGACGTCTTCGCGCGGCACCGTCACCTCGAGAGCGACGCGATGGCTGCCGAGCCGCTCGAGCGTCGCCGGCACGCGCGCCACCTCCCCTGCCGAGCGTCCCGGCCAGGGCGCGCCCGGGACGCGGACGGCGGCCGACGCCGCCGTCGCGAAATCCTTGGTGCGGGCGGAGAGGTTCGAACTCTCACGGGGAAGATCCCACCAGCTCCTAAGGCTGGCGCGTCTGCCCATTCCGCCACGCCCGCACGGTAGCTGCGGTCACGTGGGATTCTAGCACACGGTTTGGCGCGGCCCTCCGCGCGCGCGTCCCGAGGAGGGCCGACCGCCCGTGAGAAGCGGCGCCGGGTCGACCGGGACGCCGAGGACGCGCACCTCGAAGTGCAGGTGGGGCCCCGTCGCGTCGCCCGTCGCGCCCACCCTCGCGATCGGCTCGCCGGCGGCGACGGCGTCCCCCACCCGGACGAGGATGGCCGACGCGTGCGCGTAGAGCGTCGTGAGGCCGAAGGAGTGCTGGAGGACGACCGTGCGGCCGTACCCGGCGCGCCAGCCGGCGAAGACGACGACGCCGGGCGCGGCGGCGGCGATCGGCGCGCCCCTCGGGGCGGCGATGTCGAGCCCTTCGTGGGACCGGCCCCAGCGCAGCCCGAAGCCGGAGGTGACGCGCCCGCGGAGGGGCCAGAAGAAGCGGGGCACAAGCGACCGGTCGGCCGCGGCCGCAAGCGGCACGACGAGCCGCTCGCCTACGCGGATGCGGTCGGGGTCGTAAAGGCCCGAGCTCTTCGCGATGGCGAGCGGGTCGACGTCGAAGCGGCGCGCGATCGCGCCCAGCGTGTCGCCGGGCTGGACCCGGTAGAAGGCGTAGGCGGCCGGCTCAGCCCACGCCCTCTGGGCGAGCGGAAGCGGGGCGACGACGGCGGCGACGAAGACGGCCGCGGCGCGGCCGAGCCCGCCGGATCGCGCGCGCGGCGGCACGCCGGCCCTCGCCTCCCCGGGGGAGCCTCCCCCGTCGCGCGGCCGAGCATGCGCACCCCCGGGCGCCGCGCCGGCGCTAGGCCGTCTCGCGCTCGTCCTTGCGGACGCTCTCGATGAACTCGCGGTTGTCCTTCGTGCGCGCAAGGCGCGCCATGAGGAGCTCGAGCGTCTCGTGCGGCTGCATGTTGGCCGTGTAGCGGCGGAAGGCGTAGGCGCAGTCGAGCTCGTCCTCGGGGAGCAGGAGCTCCTCCCGGCGCGTCCCCGAGCGCTTGATGTCGATCGCCGGGAAGAGGCGCCGCTCGTAGAGCTTCCGGTCGAGGTGGAGCTCCATGTTGCCCGTGCCCTTGAACTCCTCGTAGATGACGTCGTCCATGCGGCTTCCGGTGTCGATGAGGGCCGTCGCCAGGATCGTCAGGCTCCCGCCGTCCTCGATGTTGCGGGCGGCCCCGAAGAAGCGCTTGGGCTTGTAAAGCGAGGCCGGGTCGAGCCCGCCCGAGAGCGTGCGGCCCGAAGGCGGCGTGACGAGGTTGTAGGCGCGGGCGAGGCGCGTGATCGAGTCGAGCAGGATCATCACGTGGTTCCCGTGCTCGACGAGGCGCTTCGCCCGCTCGAGGACCATCTCGGCCAGCTTGACGTGGTTCTCCGGGTGGTTGTCGAACGTGGAGGCCAGCACCTCCCCGTCGACGGACCGCTCCATGTCGGTGACCTCCTCGGGCCGCTCGTCGATGAGGAGGACCATGATCTTCACGTCGGGGTAGTTCTTCGAGATCGCGTTCGCGATCTTCTTGAGCAGGACCGTCTTGCCGGCCTTGGGCGGCGAGACGATGAGGCCGCGCTGGCCCCGCCCGATCGGGCAGAAGAGGTCGATGATGCGGGTCGAGAGCTCGATCGGGCTCGTCTCGAGCACGTACCGCGCGTTCGGGTGGATCGGCACGAGCGAGTCGAACGGGATCCGCGCCATCGCCTCCTCGGGCGGGACGCCGTTCACGGCCTCGACGCGCAGGAGGCCGTAGTACCGCTCGTTGTCCTTCGGCGGGCGCGCCTGGCCCGAGATGAGGTCGCCCGTGCGCAGGTCGAAGCGGCGGATCTGCGAGGGCGAGACGTAGATGTCCTCGTCGCTCGGCAGGTAGCCGATCGGCCGCAGGAAGCCGTAGCCCTCCTGCATCACCTCGAGGATGCCTTCGGCGAAGAGGAGGCCGTCCTGCTCCGTCTTCGCCTTCATCACCTCGAAGACGATCTCGCGCTTGCGCATGTTGCTGTAGCCGGGGATGCCGAGGTCGCGCGCGAGGGCGTACAGCTCCGGCAGGCTCATCGCTTCCAGCTCGTTCAGGTCCAAGGCCGATCCTCCATCTCTCAGCGGGGGGCTTGGCGGCGAGGGGCCTAGCGGGCGTCGAGCCTCTCCCAGTCGGCCATGAAGCGGGCGAGCCCGGCGTCGGTGAGCGGGTGGCGGACCATCTGCCGCAAGACCGAAAACGGCATCGTCCCGATCTGCGCTCCCGCGAGGGCCGCGTCCGTGACGTGGCGGGGGTGCCGCAGGCTGGCGGCGAGGACCTTCGCCGCGATTCCGTGTAGAGCATACATCCGGACGACGTCCTTCACCAGCCCCAGGCCGTCCGCGCCGATGTCGTCGAGTCTCCCCACGAACGGGCTCACGTATGCCGCGCCGGCGCGCGCGGCGAGAAGCGCCTGGTTCAACGAGAAGACCAGCGTGACGTTCGTCGGGATCCCGGCCTCGGCGAGCGCCCGGCAGGCGCCGAGCCCTTCCTCCGTGCAGGGGACCTTGATCGCGAGGTTGGGCGCGACCGACGCCAGCTCCCGCCCCTCGCGCACCATCCCCTCGCGGTCGAGGGCCGTCACCTCGAAGTGGAGCGGGCCGTCGACGAGATGGGACGCCTCGGCGAGGAAGGCGCGGACGTCGCGGTGGCCGGCCTTGGCGACGAGCGTCGGATTCGTGGTGACGCCGGAGACGACGCCCCAGGAGCGCGCCGTCCGGATCTCGTCGAGGTCGGCCGTGTCGAGGAAGAGGAGCACGGAGCCATTATCCGCCGCCGGGCGCCGGCTCGGCTAGTGCGAGGGCTCGCCGAGCCGCATGCCCGCCGCGCGGCGCCCGTCGCGGTCGACGCTCCAGAGCCAGCCTCCGTCGGGGGCGAGGAGCGCGTCGTCCGGCACGGCCACGACCTCGGCCGGCCTCTTTTCCGCCCACGCGAGGGCGAGCGCACCGGGGCCCCCGGCCGACGCCTCCCCGGCCGGCGCCCAGCCCTTCACGGCCGGCGTCGCCTGGTCTCTGGGCGAGGCGAGGACGAGAAGCCGCCCGTCCGGACCGAAGGCGGCCCCGCGCGCCGAAAGGCCCTCGGGCAGCGCGAAGGCGCCGAGGACATCGCCCGTAGCCGCGGCGAGGACGACCAGGTCGCGGAGGTCGGGTCCCGCCGCGACCGCGACCTCGTCGCCGTCCGGCGAGACGGCCCAGGGGCGGGCCCCCGCCCCCCGCGGGAGTTGCCGCTTCCAGAGGAGGGCCTCGGGCGAGGTCTTGCCGGAGGCGCGGAAGGCGTAGACGGTGTCGTCCCCGTCGCCCGTCGCGACGAAGACGGCGTCCCCGTCCGGCGAGAGCGCCGCGTGGAACTCGACGTCGACCCCGGGCTTGTAGGTCCACGCGACCGTCCCGTCGGCGCCGACGAGCGTGAGCCGCGTGCCGTCGGCGGCGAGGACCGCTCCGTCCTCGGCGAAGCTCACCTCGGCGGCCGGGCCGAGCGCGATGTCGGCGAGCTTATGGCCGCTCGCGCCGTCGAGGACGAGAAGCCGCCCGCCCGCGAGGACGGCCGCGCGCCGGCCGTCGGCCGAGACCCACGCCCGGGAGACAGACCCCGCCGTCGACCAGCGCACGCGGCCGTCGCTCCCGTAGGCGTACGTGCGCGCCCCTTCGGTCTCGCTCCCCGCGGGCGCGAAGATCGCGAGCGCGCCGCCCGCGGCGAGCGCCAAGCCGCCCTGCACCGCCACCGGCCGGCCGTCCGCCGGGGCGATGAGACCGGCGTCAGGGCCGCCCGCCGCGAGGACGACCTCGCCGGCGCCGACGGCGAGGGCCGCGTGCGTTGGCAGCACGAGCCTCACGTCCTCGCGAAACGGCGAGCTCTGGGGAAGCCGAAGCTCGGCGAACGTCGGAAGCGGCAGGCTGTCGACGCCGGACGGTACCTGGCTGCAACCCGCGGCGACGACGAGGAGCGCGGCGCACGCCAGAAGGAGCGTCCGCGGCACTGGTAGCCTACCCTCTCTCTGGTGCTTCTGGCAGCGCCATTATACGGGGGGCCCAGGGCCGCGCCCGCCGCGGGTAACGGAACTGTAACGGGAGGCGCCGCCGCCCCGGGGACCCGAGGCCCCGGGACGGCGGCGTCCCTCACGACCCCGCCGCCAGGGCGTCAGTCGCCCGTTCGTTCGACGCGCGATGCGGCGATGACGTACCCGTCGGCCGTGCCGCTCACCTCGACCTCGTCGCCCGCCTCAAGCTGGGAGACGCCCGAGACGCCGACGAACGACGTGTCCGCGCTCGTCGTCACCGTGTAGACGATCTCGACGTGGACGACGCCCGTGTCGACGAGGACGACCGACATCGTGAAGGCGTTTTCGCCCGTCACCGAGCGGACGTGTCCCTCGAGCGTCACGGTGCCGTGCTGCTCGCCTGTGCCGCCCCCGCTCTCCTCGGACGACGAGGGGAGCTCGGTGACGCGGATCGAGACGGCCTCCGCGCCGTGGTACTCGACCGTGGCCCGCGCCCCGACCGCGACGACCGCCATCGAGGCCGGCTGGCCGCGCAGGTAGACGCTCGCGTACGGCGCGACCTGGAACGCGTGCGTCGCCCCGTCGGAGGTGCGGAGCTCGAGCTGGTAGAGCTCCGACGTGTCGCTCGGCACGACGACGCGCGTCACGACGCCCGTCGCGCTCTCGACCTCGTACTCGTCGTAGATGATCGCGACCTGGCCCGCGCCGTCGAGCTGGAGCGTGACGCGGTCGCCGACCTGCACGCTCGAGAGGGGGAGCGTCGCCCCGCGGTCCGAGATGAAGCGGTCGCCCACCTTCGCGTAGATGAGCGCGTCCGGCCGCACCGTGTACGTCGCGTAGGTCTCGCCGGAGACCGTCTCGCGCCCCTCGGTCGCGATCGTGACGGTGCGCTGGGCGAGGTCGACGGCCAGGACCCGGCCCCGGACGAGCCGCTCCTCCCCCGTCGTCCCGCCGACGGCCCGGGCGACGAGCGCGGTGAACTCGGCGCGCGAGATGGCCGCCTGCGGCCGGAACGTGTGGTCGGGGTAGCCGTCGACGAGGCCGGCTGCGAGCGCGGCCGCGAGGAAGAGCTTCGCCTCGGAGTCGAGCCCCGCCACGTCGCGGAAACGGCTGAGGAGCGAGAGGTCCGCGCCTGTGACGTCGGCCGGCGTGAGAAGCCCGAGCGCCACATCGCCCCGGACGAGGAGCTCCGTCGCCCAGATGCGGCTCGCCGCCTGGTTCGGGCGGAAGTCGCCGTCGCCGGTGAGAAGCCCCTTGTCGACGGCGACGACGAGGTACGGCAGGGACCAGCGCGCCGAGCGCGCCACGGCCTTCACGTTCCAGTCGGTGTGGGCGTCAAGCCACCCTTCCCAGTCGGTGCCGCCCGCGATGGTCGCCGCGTCGGCGAGGGCCGCCGCGTCGCCGCCTGCCACGGCCCGCACGACGAGCGTCGCCGCCTCGGCCTGGCTGATCGAGGCCTTCGGGTTGAAGCGGCCGTGGCCCTGGCCCTTGACGAGGCCCTGGAGGTAGAGCTGGGCGATGTACGGGATCGCCCACGAGTCCTCGTCGCCGACGTCGGCGAAGCCGGTCACCTCGGTGAAGCGCTTCTTGGCCTCGTCGCGGCCGTTTCCGTGGCCGGGACCGTGGCCGCGGTCGGCGACGGCGGGGCCGCCGGCGATCGAGCCGGCCTGGACCGGGGCGGCCGCGCCGGCCGCCGCCACGACGAGGAACAGGCAGAGGGCCAGCGCGAACCACCGGTGCCGGTTTCGGGAGCTTCGCACTCCCATCGTCATCCCCCCTTGGTCGGATTCGCCTCGGCAGGGATAGAGATCGGCCGGGGGCGCCCGGCTGCGGGGGTCGGCGGGCGAGAAGCTCCGTTACAGGCCTGTTACAGGACCGGCGAGCGCCCGTCCGCTCCCGAGGGGCGACCTCGAAGGCACGGGAAGGCCGTCGGCGAAGGTGAGGCGGCGCGGATCACGGCCGGCTGGGACGGGAAGGGACGAGATGGTGGGCATAGGTAGATTCGAACTACCGACCTCACCCTTATCAGGGGTGCGCTCTGACCAACTGAGCTATATGCCCGGAAGGCCGCGAGGGCTCTCGCCTGGTGGAGACGAGCGGGCTCGAACCGCCGACCTCCTGCTTGCAAAGCAGGCGCTCTCCCGGCTGAGCTACGTCCCCCGCGCGTTCGCGAGCATTCTATCCCGCCGGCCGGACGGCGATCAACCCTCGGGACGGACGAGCGGAAAGAGGATGACGTCGCGGATCGAAGCCCGGTCGGTGAGGAGCATCACCAGGCGGTCGACGCCGACGCCGAGCCCGCCCGTCGGCGGGAGGCCGTGCTCGAGCGCGAGGAGGAAATCCTCGTCGATCTCGGCCGGCACCTCTTCGTCGCCCTTTGCGCGCCGCGCGAGCTGCGCCTCGAAGCGGCGCCGCTGCTCGTCCGGGTCGTTCAGCTCGGAGAAGGCGTTCGCCAGCTCCATGCCGGCCACGACGACCTCGAAGCGGTAGGTCGCGCCCGGCCGGTCGGGCCGCTCCTTCGCAAGCGGCGAGATCTCGACCGGGTGGTCGAGAAGGAAGGTCGGCTGGACGAGCTCCGGCTGGACGAGCTGGGAGACGATCGCGTCGATCGCCCGGCCGCGGTCGGCCCCCGGCTCGAGCTCGACGCCGAGCCGGCGGGCCGCGCCCTTCACCGCCTCGTCGTCGCGGAGCTCGGCCGGCCCGAGGCCGAGGTCGGCGAGCGCCTCGAGCATCGAGAGGCGCCGCCAGGGGGGCCGGAAGTCGAGCCGGCGTCCCTGGTAGACGACTTCCGTCGCGCCCGTCACCCGCTCCGCGACCGCGGCCACCATGCTCTCCGTGAGCTCCATCATGCTCTCGAGGTCGCCGAAGGCCTCGTAGCACTCCATCATCGTGAACTCGGGGTTGTGCCAGCGGTCGACGCCCTCGTTCCGGAAGACGCGCCCGATCTCGTAGACGCGCTCGAAGCCGCCGACGACGAGCCGCTTCAGATAGAGCTCCGTCGCGATGCGAAGGTAGAGCGGCATGTCGAGGGCGCGGTGGTGGGTGACGAAGGGGCGCGCGGCCGCCCCGCCGGCGAGCGGCGTGAGGATCGGCGTCTCGACCTCGACGAAGCCCCGCGCCTCGAGGAAGCGGCGCATCTCGCCGACGACGCGCGAGCGCGCGAGGAACACGCGGCGCGTCTCCGGGTTCACGGCCAGGTCGAGGTAGCGGAGGCGCTGGCGCAGGTCGGGGTCGCGCAGCCCGGCCCACTTGTCGGGAAGCGGGCGGAGCGACTTGCAGAGGAGCGTGAGCCGCCGCACGAGCACGCTCTCCTCGCCCCGGCGCGTCCGCGTCACGATCCCCTCGGCGCCGACCCAGTCGCCGAGGTCGAGGAGCGGGAGGAGGTCGGCGAAGCCCGCCGTCTCGTCCGCCTTCAGGTAGAGCTGGATGCGTCCGGTCTGGTCCTGGAGGTCGGCGAAGGCGACGCGGCCGTGGCCCCGCTCGGCCATGAGCCGGCCGGCGACCTTCACCTCCCGGCCTTCGAAGTCGGCGAAGCGGCCGTGGATCTCGGCCGCGTGCGCCGTCACGGGGAAGGCCCGGCCGAAGGGGTCGACCCCGGCCGCGCGCAGTCGCGCGAGCTTCTCGCGGCGCGCCCGGACGAGGTCCTCCTCGGGCATGGCGCTAGCGTTCGACCTTGACGATCTGGTAGCGGGCGACGCCGCCCGGCAGCTTCACCTCGACCGTCTCGCCGGCGCGCCGGCCGAAGACGGCCTGGCCGACCGGCGACTGGTAGGAGATGCGCATCTGGGCCGGGTCGGCCTCGGTGCTGCCGACGATGCGCAGCGTCATCTCCTCGCCGCCCTCTGCGTCGCGCAGGGTCACGAGCGAGTTGAGCCCGACCTGGTCGGGGTCGGTCTCGTCCTCCTCGACGATGCGCGCGTTGCGGAGGATGCGCTCGAGGGTGGCGATGCGCCCTTCGACCCAGGCCTGCTCGTTCTTCGCCTCTTCGTACTCGGAGTTCTCGGAGAGGTCGCCGAAATCGCGCGCCACGCGGATGCGCTCGGCCACCTCGCGCCGCCTCACCGTCCTGAGGTGCTCGAGTTCCTCCTCCAGGCGGCGCAGGCCTTCTGCGGTGAGAAGTTCCTCGTGCTCCGGCATCGCGGCCCGACTCCCCATCCCGTCGTCGTGTGGGGCGCGACCGCCCGGCCGGCCCTCGCCACGGGCAGGGCGCCGGGCAAAGAAAAAGGCCCGACCGGCGTGCGGCCGCGCGCTTTCGTGAGAATCGCGCAAATTCTAGCGGGCGCCTTCCGCGCTGTCAAGGTTCGGGGCGGCGTCAGCTGCCCGCGCCCACCGCGACCTGGACGCGGCCTCGGCGCTTCCGGTCGGCGTTCCGGCGGATCTCCGCCACCTCGTCCTCGGAGAGCGCGCGCTCGAAGCTCCTGAGCGCCGCCACGCGGAAGCCGTGCTTTCTCGCGAGGCGGAGCGTCTCCTCGACGAGCTCGAGCGAGTACTCGCGGCCGAGCGTGAAGTCCTCGAAGCGCCCCTCGAGGGCCAGCATCATCGTCTCCGCCATGCACGCGAGGCAGGTGCGGGGCGGGCAGCCGAAGTCGAAGTGGAAGTCGACCTCGCCCGGCACCTCGACGATGCCGCCCTCGATGACGAGGACGTCGTCGCGGGCCTCGGCCACCTGGCGCGAGACGTCGCGCGGGCGCGCGATGTCGCAGACGACGGCGCCCGGCTTCAGGTCTTCGGGCGAGACGATCGCCCCGACGGCGCTGCTCACGGTGATGACCACGTCGGAGGCGACGAGCGCCCCGTGCAGGTCGGTCGAGGGCTCGGCCTCGACGCCCGTCGCGAGCCGCACCTCGTCGGCCAGCCGGACGAGGCGCGGGAGGTCGCGCCCGACGAGCCGGAGCCGCTTCGCCTTGCGCGCGAGGAGGAGCGCCGCCACCCGTCCCACCGAGCCCGTCGCCCCGACGACGGCGCACTCCGCCTCTTCGAGCGAGAACCCCATCGCCTGCGCGCCCAGCTCCGCCCCCTCGACGCCCGTCGCGGCCGTGTAGCTGTTGCCGGTCGTCACGCCGATCTCGAGCCGGTCGGCCAGGTCCTGCCCGGCGTTCCCCACGATGGCCGTGTAGGCGCCGAGGCCCAGGATGCGCGCCCCCTTCTCGGCCGCCATGCGGCCGGCCTGGACGAGCTTCGCGACGACGCGCGCCTCGGGGAGCGAGGTCATGAGCCGCGGCGTGAGGGCGACCGAGACGAAGTGGCCGTCGGCCTCGCCGTAGGGCGAGCGCACCCCGGTGATGTGCGAGACGTAGATCGGCGGCGCGAGCGGCATGACCGCCTCGATCCAGCGGTCGGGGAAATGGCGGGCCGCCGGCACCTTCCGGTAGACGTCGGCGACCTCGAGCGGGTGGATGAGGAACCCGAAGGTGTGCGTCACGCGCGCGTCCTCCGATCCGCGACGGCTCGCCCGGCCGTCTTTCCGGGCGGCGTGTACCTCGCCCCGAGACTACTCCAGCGGTCGCTCGTCGTCCTCGTCGCCGTCGGAACTCGGCGTGACGGCGCTCGCCTCCATGACGTCCTCGCTCGCCACGATCGGCACGCCCGCCCGCAGAGCGAGCGCCACGCCGTCGCTCGGGCGGCAGTCGATCTCGACGACGCCGTTCGGCGTCCGCACCTCGAGCTGGGCGATGAACGCCTCGTCGCGTACATCGTGGATCGCCACCTGGATGAGCTCGCCGCCGAGGCGCCGGATGACGGTGTCGAGGAGGTCGTGGCTGAAGGGCCGCGAGAGCGTGTGGCCCTGGACGGCCGTCGCGATCGACATCGCCTCGCAGAGGCCGATCACCATCGGCAGGACGCGCTCCCCCTCGGCTTCGCGCAGGAGGAGCAGGTGCTCCCGGCCCTCCTCCGTGCGGGCGATGCTCAACACCTGCATCGGGATCACGGCCGCGTCGTCGCCTCCTGCCCGCTCCTCGGGGACGCAGCCCCGCCGCGCCCCCCGTGCATCCGATGGTACGCGATGCGGAGCCCTTCGAGCGTCAGGTACGGGTCGACCGTGTCGATCGTCTCCGCCTCGGCGGCGACGAGCTCCGCCAGGCCGCCCGTCGCCACGACCCGGGGTGAGCCGCCCAGCTCGCGCGCGATGCGGCGCACGACGCCGTCGATCTGCCCAGCGAAGCCGTACACGATCCCCGACTGGATGTTGTGCACCGTGTTGCGGCCGATCGCGGCCGGGGGCCGGACGAGCTCGACGCGCGGAAGCTGCGCCGTGCGCGCGAAGAGCGCCTCGGTCGCCACGGCGATGCCGGGCGCGATGGCGCCGCCGACGAAGGCGCCGTCGGACGCGATGGCGTCGAACGTCGTCGCCGTGCCGAGGTCGACGACGATGACGGGCGCGCCGTAGCGCTCGAGGGCGGCGAGCGCGTTGACGATGCGGTCGGCGCCGACCTCGTTCGGCCGGTCGACCCGGAGCGGCACGCCGAGGTCGCTGCCGGCCGTGACGACGGCCGCCTCGAGGCCGAGGTAGCGCCGGCCGTACTCCTGCCAGGCCTGCGTGAGCGGCGGGACGACCGAGCTCACGACGACGCCCGCGAGCCCCGCCAGGGCGAGCGCCCCCTCGTCGCCGGCCGCCTCGGCGAGCGCGTAGAGAAGCGCCGCGTGCTCGTCGGCCGTGCGCGAGGCGACCGTCGCGAAGCGGAAGTGGCGGACGAGGCGCTCGTCTTCGAACACGCCGACGACCGTGTGCGTGTTCCCGACGTCGACGGCCAGGATCTTCACGCGCGCATTGTAGCGCAACGGCCGCCGTCGGGCGTGCTAGGATGCTGGCATGCCCCGCCTGAGGCTCGCGCTCGTCGGGACGGGGCGGGCGGCCGCGGGCCTGGCCCCGTTCCTCTCCCAGGGCGGCGCGGAGCTCGTCGCCGTCGTCGGCCGTTCCCAGGACGCCGTCGACGACCTCGCCCGGACCGCGTCGACCGGCGGCCGGCGGCCGCCCGCGGCGTTCACGTTCGAGCGGCTGCCCGCCGGCCTCAGCGCCCTCCCGCCGGCCGACGGCTGGATCCTGGCCGTGCGCGACGACGCGATCGCCGAGGTCGACGAGCGGCTCGCCCGCCTCTCGGCGTACGCGGGCGCCCGCTGGGCGGCCCACCTCTCGGGGGCGCTGCCGGCCGCCCAGCTCGCCGCCGCCCGGAGCACGGGCCTCGCCGTCGCCTCCCTTCACCCGCTCGCGAGCTTCCCGCCGGCGCATGCTGGGCGCGGCGCCCCCCGCGCGCCCGTCCTGCCGCCTCTTTTCGTCCTCGAGGGCGACCGGGCGGCCGTCGCCGACCTCGCCGCCTGGCTCGGCGCGCTCGGCGCCCGCGCGCGGGAGGTCGACCCGGACCGGAAGCCCCTCTATCACGCGGCCGCGTCCCTTTCCGCCAACTTCGGCCTCGCGCTCATCTCGCTCGCGGCGGAGCTGGCCGCCCTCGCGGGCATCCCCCCCGACGAGGCCGAACGGGCGCTCGCCGCGCTGGCCGCGGGGGCCATGGAGAACGCCTCCCAGGTCGGCCTGGCCCCCGCCCTCACCGGCCCCATCCGCCGGGGGGACGTCGGGACGGTGCGGCGTCACCTCGAGGCGCTCGCGGGGCTTCCGCCCCGCTTCCGCGAGGCGTATGCGACACTGGGACGGGAGGCTGTCCGCCTCGCGCGCCGCGCGGGCGCCCCGCCGGAGGCGCTTTCGGCCGTCGAGGCCGAGCTCGAGAAGGCCGCCTCCGCCGGAGCTTCCGCGACGGGCGGCCCAGAGGACGCAAGGGGAGGCGGTCGGGCGTGAAGACGATCCACGACCTCGCGGAGATGAAGCGGGAAGGCCGGAAGATCGCGATGGTCACGGCCTACGACTACCCGCTCGCGCGCCTCGCGCAGGAGGCCGGGGTCGACGTCATCCTCGTGGGGGACTCGCTCGGCAACGTCGTCCTCGGCCTCGAGACGACGCTCCCCGTCCGGCTCGAGGACATGCTCCACCACTTGAAGGCGGTGGCGCGCGCCAAGGGCGAGGCGCACCTCGTCTGCGACATGCCGTTTCTCACCTACCAGGTCTCCGACGAGGAGGCCCTGCGCAACGCCGGACGCCTCATGCAGGAGGGCGGCGCGCACGCCGTCAAGCTCGAGGGCGGCCAGGCCGTGGCCTCACGCATCCGGCGGCTCGTCGAGGCCGGCATCCCGGTGATGGGCCACGTGGGGCTCACGCCGCAGTCGTACTACCAGCTCGGCGGGCCGCGGGTGCAGGGCCGCGACCCCGAGGTCGCGAGGCGGCTCGTCGACGACGCCCTCGCCGTCGAGGAGGCGGGGGCCTACGCGATCGTGCTCGAGTCGATCCCCTGGCAGCTGGCCGGGGAGATCACGAGGCGGCTCCGCATCCCGACGATCGGGATCGGGGCGGGGCCGAACACCGACGGCCAGGTGCTCGTCATGCACGACCTGATCGGGCTCACCTTCACGCCGCCGGCCCGTTTCGTACGGCGCTACGCCGACGTGGCCGGCGTTGTGCGCGACGCCCTCTCCCGCTACGCCGAGGACGTGCGCCGGGGCGCCTACCCCTCCAAGGAGGAGCGGTACACGATGAAGGTCGAGGACTGGCGCGCCGTCAAGGCCCGGCTGGGCGAGCCGGAGGGCGGCGAGAAGGAGGCGTCCGAGGAAGGGTGATCGTCGCCCGCACGATCGCCGAGGTGCGGTCGTTCCGGCGCGAGGTCGGGGCGGCCTCGGTCGGCTTCGTGCCGACGATGGGCTACTTCCACGAGGGCCATCTCGAGCTCATGCGCCGCTCGCGGGCCGAGAACGAGAGGACGGTAGTGAGCCTCTACGTCAACCCGCTGCAGTTCGCGCCCCACGAGGACCTCGCCGCCTACCCGCGCGACTTCGAGCGCGACCGGTCGCTGGCCGAGGGGGTCGGGGTCGACCTCCTCTTCGCCCCCGACGACGACGAGATGTACCCGCCGGCCCTGCGGCCGAAGGAGGCGGCGGGCGAGCGGCTGCAGGCGACCGTCGTGCGCGTCGAGGGGCTGAACAGCGTCCTCGAGGGCCGCTCCCGCCCCACCCACTTCGACGGCGTCGCGACCGTGGTGCTGAAGCTCTTCCACATCGTCTCGCCCGACCGCGCCTATTTCGGCCAGAAGGACTACCAGCAGGCCCTCCTCGTGCGGCGGATGGTGGCCGACCTCGACCTGCCCGTCGACGTGCGGGTCGTGCCGACGGTGCGCGAGCCGGACGGGCTCGCCATGAGCTCGCGCAACGTGTACCTCACCCCCGAGGAGCGGGCGCAGGCGACCGTCCTCCACCGTGCGCTCCGGAGCGCCGTCGCGGCGATCGCGGCGGGCGAGCGCGACGCGGCCGCCGTCGCCCGCCTCCTGCGGGAGACGATCGCATCCGAGCCGCTCGCGCGCCTCGACTACGCCGAGGTCGTCGACGCCGAGACGCTCTCGCCCCTCCCGCGGCTTGCGGGTCGGGTGCTCCTTGCCGTGGCCGCGCGCTTCGGGCGCGCGCGCCTCATCGACAACGAGGTCGTCGCCGTCCCCGGCGGCCCGGGCGCCTAGAGCACCGTCACGTCGCCCGCGTGGACGACGCGCTCGCCCGTCCGGGCGGCGAGGAGGAGCCCGCCGTCCGGCCGGATCTCGCGCGCGACGCCCTCGAGGATCTCCCCGCCGGCCCGCACCCGCACCTCGCGCCCGAGCGTCGTCGAGCGGCGGCGCCACTCGCAGAGGACGCCCTCGGGCGAGGCGTCGAGCTCCTGAAGCGCGCGGTCGAGCTCGCGAAGGAGGCGGAGGAGGAAGAGGGGGCGCGAGACGGGGCCGCCCCGCTCGGCGAGGACGGAGGTGGCGCGGGCGTAAAGCTCCGGCTCCATCCGCCCGCGCGGCCAGTTGAGGTTCACGCCGATCCCGAGCACGACGGCGTCCCGCGTGACCTCGGCGAGGATGCCCGAGAGCTTCCGCCCGTTCACGAGGACGTCGTTCGGCCACTTGAGGCCGGGCCGGAGCCCGAGGTCCTCGAGGGCGCGGGCGACGGCGAGCCCGGCCGCGAACGGAAGGAGCGCCAGGCGCTCGGGAGGCCAGCCGGGGCGCAGGACGGCCGAGAGCGCGAGCGCCACGCCGGGCGGCGTGGCCCAGGCCCGGCCGAGCCGGCCGCGCCCGGCCGTCTGGCGATCGGCCACGACGAGGGCCCCGTGCGGCGCGCCCTCGGCCGCCCACAGCCGGGCGTCGTCGTTCGTCGACCCGGTCTCGGCGAGGAAGCGGAAGGCCGACCCCAGCCCGAAGCTGCCCGGCTCGAAGCGGGCGGTCACGGTGTCGTCGCGGTAGGCGTCGTCGGGCCAGAGGGCGAGGGGGCCGCGCGCGCGCGTGCGACCGCAGGCTTCGCGGTAAGCGGGGTCGTCCGGCGGCGGGCCGAGAGTCTCGGCCAGCCCCGGGATGGCACCCGCGACCTCGGCGAGCGGCAGGCGGACGAAGGCGCGGCCGGCCGCGCGCGGGTGCGGGAGGCGGAGGGAGGCGCCCGCGCGCGCGATCGGGCGGCCCGCGGCGTCCTGCGCCAAAAGGAGATCGAGGTCGAGCGTCCGCGGCCCGGGGCCGCCCGCGGCCCGTGCTTCCCCCCGCTCGCGACCGTGGGCCGCCTCGACGGCGAGGCAGAGGGCGAGGAGCTCCTCCGGGCTCCCCGGGAAGGCGACGGCCAAGACGGCGTTGAGAAACGGCGGTTGGGCGCCCGGGACGCCCTCGGCCGGGCTCTCGTACACGCGCGAGGCGGCGAGCACCGTGACGCCCGCCGCCCCAAGCGCCGCCCGCGCCGAGGCGAGGTAGTCGCACCGCCGGCCGAGGTTCGAGCCGAGGGCGACGAAGCCCCGCACGGGCCAGGCCGCGCTCCCCGTCACGGGACGAGCGCCCTCAGGTCCTCGCGGCCCCGCACCACCTCGACCGCGACGTCGTGGACCGGGCCCGGGAACGCCGCCTCGGGCTTGTGGACGCGCACCCAGGCCCGTTCGACGTCGAAGCGCCGGAGGAGCGCCCGGGCGATCCGGTCGGCCAGCGTCTCGAGAAGGTCGCGGTGCGGCCCCCTGGCGACGACCTCGCCCACGACGCGCTCGGCCTCGCGGTGCACGGCCGTGTAGTCGACGGCGCGACCGAGGTCGTCCGGGACCGCCGCCTTCCGCCAGTCGCCGAAGAGCGTGACGTCGACGACGAAGGGCTGCTCCCGCTCGCGCTCCCACCGGTAGGCGCCGTGCCGGCCGCGGAACGCCATGCCGGCGATGTGGACGACGTCGGCGAAGGGCTCGGGGAAGCCGCGGGCGATCGCGTCGAGCGCCCGCAGGAAGCGCACGGTCGTCCGCACCTCGTGCGTGCGCACGACGTCGGCGCCGCGAAGCGCCGCCACCGCCGCGAACGCGAGGGAGGGCGCGTCGCGCTCCTCGGGCCCGAGCCCCGAGACGAGGCCGACCGTCCGCTTGCGGGAGGCGCCGTAGACGATCGGCCGTCCGAGCCGCAATAACGCGGAGAGGTGGCGGGTGAGGGCGAGGTTCACCTGCGCGCCCTTGCCGAAACCGAAACCGGGGTCGACCCAGATGCGGTCGCGGCGGATGCCCGCGGCTTCGGCCTCCTCGACGAGCCGCGCAAGCCCCGAGGCGACGAACTCGGCTGGGTCCTCTCCGGCCCGGGGTTCGCCGGAGTGGACGAGGATGGCCGTCGCGCCGAGCTCGGCGATCGCGGCCGCCATCTCGGGGTCGCGCCGCAGGCCCGTCACGTCGTTCACGACGGTCGCGCCCGCCGCCACTGCCGCCCGCGCCACTTCGGCCTTGTACGTGTCGACCGAGATCGGGATGCTGGGCGGCAAAAGCGCCGCGAGGCGCTCGACGACGGGCACGACGCGCCTCAGCTCTTCCGGCGCCGGGACGGGCTCGCGCCCGGGCGCCGTCGACTCGCCGCCGACGTCGATGAGGTCGGCGCCCTCTTCCACCATGCGGAGCGCGTGGGCCACGGCCCGGTCCGGGTCGAGGTAGCGGCCGCCGTCGGAGAACGAGTCGGGGGTGACGTTCAGCACCCCCATGACGTACGTCTTCCGCCCCCAGGCGAAATCCGGCTCCCGCCCCACGCCGCACCCCGCTCCCAGGCGGCCTCCGGGCCGCCCCAGGCTAGCGCCCGAACGCCCAGGTCCGGGAACGGCGGTAGACCGTGATGGCGAGCCCGTCGGGCCCGGGCGTCAGCACAACGAGATTACCAGAGCGGTCGGCGACGGCGTACGTGCCGAGGCGCGGGGCCCCTGAGGGCGAAGGCAGGGGGAGGGTCCAGGCGGCGCGGCCCCGGCCGTCGACCGCGAGGATGCGGCCGCCCGGCGAGCCGAGGTCGAGCCCGAGGTAGACGGTGCCTCGGCTGTCGGCCCCCACGAGGGAGGCGCGCCCGATCGCCTCACGCGAGCGCAGGGTGATGCGGCCCGCCGGCTCGCCGGTCGCGCGGAAACGGCGGATGGAGAGCGAGAAGCCGGCGTCCTCGCGCGAGAGGAGGTAGAGCGATCCGTCGGGCGAAAGCGCCAGCTCCTCCCCGCGCGCGGCCTCGCCGACCTCGGCGGCGGGGCCCGCCTCGGAGACGACAGCCGTGGCGACGACGAGCTGGCCCCCCGCCTCCTCGCCGAGCCGCCGCACCTCGCGCCGGTAGCTCCGCTCTCCCACGAAGAGAGAGTCGAGCAGGGGGACGCCCGCCTCGTCGACGGCCAGCCCGAGCGCCACCCACGCCTCGCCGGCCGCGGGGCTCGGCTGGTAGAAGGGCTCGGCGCGGCCCGAGCGGTCGACCCGCCAGACGAGCCGGTGGGCGCCGTCGGCCAGGTACACGGTGCCGTCGGGGGCCACGGCCACGCGATCCGGCTGCGGGACGAGCCCGCCGGACGAGGAGAGGCGCAGGGCCGAGGGCGGCTTGCCCGCTTCGGGGCCGACGATCCAGAGGCGGCCGGCCCAGGTGTCGGCGAGGTAGAGCGACCCGTCGGGCGCGATCGCGACGTCGTTCGGCCCCTCCTGCGCCCCGCTGGCCGGGTCGCGGACGACGGCGACGCCCCCTTCGCCCCAGGGGAGGGCGGCGATCCTGCGCGCGTCGTACGTGTCGACCCGGTGCGGGCGGGCGAGGAGCGATGCGAGGAGGAGGGCGGCGAGCGCGGCCCAGGCCGCGCGCCGAGGGAGGCGGCGGGGGGACGGACCCAGCCGGCATCACCCGGGCGAGGCTATGCCCCGGGCGCGTCCTCGATGACGCCCGCGGGCGGGAAGCGGAGGGCGAGGATCTCCTCGGCCAGCCGTTCGATCTCGCCCGAGAGCGAGCGATCCTCGCGCACGGGGGGCGAGATCCGGCGGACGGCCCGGTAGGCCTCGAGGCAAAGGGGCGAAAGCCCCTCCCGGCCGCGGAACTCGACGGCCTGGCAGGCGGTGATGAGCTCGATCGCGAGGATGCGGGCGACGTTCCGCACGATCCGGTCGGCCTTGCGCGCCGCGAGGGCGCCCATGCTGACGTGGTCCTCCTGGTCCGCGGAGGAGGGGATCGAGTCGGCGCTCGCGGGCGACGCGAGGAGCCGGTTCTCCGCCACGAGCGAGGCCGCGACGTACTGGGGGATCATGAGGCCGGAGAAGAGGCCGCTCCGCTCGGCGAGGAAGGGCGGCAGGCCGGAGAGGTTCGGATCGAGCAGGCGGAACGTCCGCCGCTCCGAGATGTCGCCGAGCTCATGCACGGCGAGGCCGAGGAGGTCGAGCGCGAGCGCGACCGGCTGACCGTGGAAGTTCGCCGCCGACACGACGCCGTCCTCGAGGAGCAAGGGGTTGTCGGTGGCCGAGTTCATCTCCGTGACGACGACCCGTTCCGCGAACGCGATCGCGTCGAGGCTCGCCCCGTGCACGCAGGCCGCCGCCCGCAGCGAGTACGCGTCCTGCACGCGCGCCCCCCCGGGCTGGGACAGAAGCCGGCTCCCCTCGAGGAGGCGCAGGATGCGGCCCGCCGAGCGCGCCTGGCCGGGGTGCGGCCGGAGGGCCTGGACCTCCGGGCGGAAGGGGTCGGCGAGCCCCGCAAGCGCCTGGAGCGAGAGGGCGAGCGCGAGGTCGGCGACGGCGGCGAGGGCCTTCGCCCGCACGAGGGCGAGCGCCCCCTGGGCCGTCATGGCCTGGGTCCCGTTGATGAGCGCGAGCCCTTCCTTGGGCGCGAGGCGGAGCGGCGCGAGTCCGGCTTCCCGGAGCGCCAGGTCGCCGGGGAGGACGCGTCCCCGGTAGTCGGCCTCGCCCTCGCCGACGACGACGAGCGCGAGGTGCGCGAGCGGCGCGAGGTCGCCGCTCGCCCCGAGCGAGCCCTGCGAGGGCACGCGCGGGTGGACGCCGGCCCGCAGCATGGCGATGAGGAACTCGACCAGCTCGGGCCGCACGCCGCTTGCGCCGACCGCGAGGGCGTTCGCGCGCAGGAGCATCATCGCCCGCACGACCTCGCTCGGGAACGGCTCCCCCACCCCGGCGGCGTGGCTCCGAAGGAGGTTCAGCTGGAGAGCCTCGAGATCGCCTTCGCCGACGCGCACCTCGGCAAGGCGCCCGAAGCCCGTGTTGACGCCGTAGACGGCGCGCCCCGAGGCGAGGGCCTCTTCGACCGACCGCCGGCTCCGGGCGAGCCGCGCCCGCGCCTCCGGCGCCAGGTCCGGCGGCTCGCCGCCCTGCGCCACGCGCCAGACGTCGGCGAGGCCGAGCGAGGTGCCGTCGATCAACGGGCCGGGAGCACCACCGAGACGGCGGCGCGGTCGTCCCTCAGGCACTCGCGCATGCGCCGGTGCACGTCCTCGGCCCTCACCTGGCGGAGGAGCTCGAAGTGGTCGGAGAGCCCGACGCCGATGAAGTGGGACTCGGCCAAGGCGTGGGCGAGGGACTCTGGGGCGTCGAACTCGCCGGCCAGGTCGCCGAAGAGGCGCCGGCGCACGCGCTCGACGTCGGCAGGCGCCACGCCCTCCGCGACGAACCGCCCGAGGCCCTCGCGCAGCTCGCGCTCGAGCCGCTCGGGCTCGTCCGTCTCGGCCGAGACGTACACGAAGCCGAACGTCTCCTCGATGAAGGCCGAGGCCCCGAACGAGCGCCCGATGAGGCCCGACTCGTAGAGGCGGTTGTAGAGGGGGCTCGCCTTGCCGAGCGCCACCTCGAGCCCGATCGAGGTGAGGAGCTCGCGCCGGACGAGCTCGCGCCCTGTGGCGGGCGGCGCCGCGTCCTTGTAGCCGATGCAGAGGAGCGGCCGCGCGACGGCCATGCGGGCCGTCGCCCGCGGGCCGGCCGGATCGGCCGGCTCCTCGGGCGGGATGCGCGCGATCGGCCCCTTGCGCTCGAGGTTGCCGTGGCGCGCGAGGCTTTGCGCCACCCGCTGGGCGATCTCGTCCGGGTCGAGGTCGCCGACGGCCGTGACGGCCATGTTCGAGGGGTGGTAGAAGGTGCGGTGGCAGAGCGCGAGGACCTCCGCGTCGATCTCGGCGAGCGACTCCAGAGTACCGCCGATGTCGTCGCGCACCGGGTGGCGGTGGTAGAGGCACTCCTTCAGGCCCTGGAAGAGGCGCCAATGCGGCGAGTCGCGGTACATGCGGAGCTCCTCCGCGATGATGCCGCGCTCCTTCTCGACCCCCTCCGGCGTGAAGTAGGGCTCCTGGACGAAGTCGATAAGCAGGTCGAAGGCCGCCTCGAAGTTCTGCGAGGTCGAGATGAGGTAGGTCGTGGTCGCGAAGCCGGTGTACGCGTTCGAGCCGACGCCGAGCGCGGCGAAGCGGTCGAACACGTCCCCGTCGGGCTTCGCGAACATCTTGTGCTCGAGGAAGTGGGCGACGCCCTCGGGCACCCGCCGCTCCTCGCCCTCGGGCGTCCGGAAGTGGTTGTCGAGGGAGCCGTAGTGGACGGTGACGGTCGCGTACTTCTTCGTGAACCCGGGTTTCGGCAGGACGAGGACCGCCGTGCCCGAGGCGAGCTCGCGGACGTGGACCGTCTCGCCGAGCTCCGGGATGCGCTCCTTGCGGGCGGCCGAGACGCTCGTCACGACCCCGCCCCTCCCGCTTCGGACGGGCGCGCCGCCTCGCGCACGAGGGCGGCTCGGCGCGCCGCGTCCTCCGGCTCGCCCCCGGAGAGGCGCGGGTCGTCGCGGCGCGTGAGGAAGTAGACGGTGTCGAGCCGGATCCGGCTTGCGACGCGCACGACGTCTTCGCGCGTCACCCGCTCGATCTCCGCGAGCGCCTCGGGAAGCTCCCGGCGACGACCCCCCAGGATGTCGCCCAGCGCGCGCGCCACGATCGCGGACGGGCTGTCCTGCGCGACCCGCAACCGGTCGGCGAGCGCGAGCTTCGTCTGGCGGAGCTCCTCGTCACTGATGTCCCCCCGCTCCATCGCGGCGACCTGCTCCTCCACGATCGCGAGGGCGCGCTCGAAGTTGCGCGTCTCGATGCCCGAGGAGACGACGAGGACGCCCTTGAGCGGGTCGACCTGCGAGTGCGCGTAGTACGCGAGGCTCGCGCCCTCGCGCACGTTCTTGAAGAGCTTCGAGTGGACGAAGCCGCCGAGGGTGCCGTTGTAGACCTGGAGCGCCGCGTAGTCGTCGTCGGCGAGCGTGACACCGGTGCGGTAGCCGAGCGCGAGCTTGCCCTGCTCGACGTCCTCCCCCTCGACGACCTGGCGCGGCCGGCTGGGCGCCTTCCCCGTCTCCGTCCCGGGGAGCTCTTCGGGGCTGCGCCCCTCCCAGCGGAACGACTCCCGGATGGCCGGCAGGTAGTCCTCGGGGTCCTCGCCCCCGACGAGGAAGATGTCGACGGGCGCCGTCCGCAGGAGCCCCTCGTGGACCGCCGCGAGCCCCTGCGGCGTGATGCGGGGGATGTCCTCGCGCCGTCCGAGCGGCTGAAGCGAAAAGCGCTCGCCCCGACACATCTCCTCGATCAGGCGGACGGCGGCGTAGCGCGCCTTGTCGTTCCGGACGGCGTCGATCTGGCGGCCGAGGTTCACCTTCTCCTGCTCGACGTAGTCGGGCCGGAAGCCCCCGTCGAGAAGGAGCGGCCGCGCGACGACGCCGGCCAAGACCTCGACGGCCCGACGCCACACGTCGGCCCCGTCGGGGAGGTAGCGCCGGTCGACGACGTTCAGGTGGAAGGCCGCGCTCTGGACTTCGCCGTTCTTGACGACGGCCGCGGAGAGGTCGGCGCCGTAGAGCTCGTCCAACGCGCGCGTGAGGTCGGCCTGGGTCGGGAGCTCGCGGCTCCCCCGCACGAGCACGCTCGGCAGAAGTGCCATCGGGGTCGCCGTCTCGCGGGCGAGCGGCCGGTGCAGGAACACGGACAGCGTCACCGTCTTGAACCGGGGCGCCGGGAGCACGTGGACGGCGACCCCCGGCGCGATCGTCTGCGAGACGAGCGAGGTGCCCGCGCCGAGCTTCACACGGCCTCGACCTTTCCGCGCAGGATCTCCTCGAGCTCGGCGCCCTCGACCGTCTCCTTCTCGAGGAGCCGGTTGGCCAGCTCGTCCAGCTGGTGGCGATGGGCGCGCAAGAGCTGCTTCGCCCGCTCGTAGCACTCGTTGACCACGTCCGCGATCTCGCGGTCGATGGCGGCCGCCACCTCCTCGCTGTAGCTGCGGTCGCGCGTCAGGTCGCGGCCGAGGAACGGGTTGTCGATCTTGTTCCCGAACGTCATGGGGCCGAGCTCCCGGCTCATGCCGAACTCGGTGATCATGCGGCGGGCGAGCTGGGTCGACCGTTCCATGTCGTTCGTCGCCCCGCTCGTCACCTCGCCGAAGACGAGCTCCTCGGCGGCGCGCCCGGCGAGCGCCCACGTGATCTGGTTCAGCACCTCGCCGCGCGTGACGAGGTAGCGGTCCTCGAGGGGGAGCTGCATCGTGACGCCGAGCGAGGGGCCGCGCGGCACGATCGTCACCTTGTGGATCGGGTCGAAGCCCGGCAGGAGCTTCCCGACGAGCGCGTGGCCGGCCTCGTGGTAGGCGACGACCCGCTTCTCCTGGTCGCTGATGACCCGGCTCCGCTTCGCCGGCCCCCCCGCGACGATGCGGTCGATCGCCTCCTCCATCGCCTCCATCGAGATGCGCTTCTCGCCCCGCCGCGCCGTGAGGAGCGCCGCCTCGTTCACCATGTTCTCGATGTCGGCGCCGGTGAAGCCCGGCGTGCGCCGCGCGAGCACCTTCGGGTCGACCGACGGGTCGACCGGCTTGCCGCGCAGGTGGACGCGGATGATCGCCTCGCGCCCCTTGAGGTCCGGCCGGTCGACGACGATCTGGCGGTCGAAGCGGCCCGGTCGCAGAAGCGCCGGGTCGAGGACGTCCGGCCGGTTGGTAGCCGCGATGACGATGATGCCCTCGTTGGCCGAGAAGCCGTCCATCTCGACGAGGAGCTGGTTCAGGGTCTGCTCGCGCTCGTCGTGGCCCCCGCCGTACCCCGCGCCGCGCTGGCGCCCGACGGCGTCGATCTCGTCGATGAAGACGATGCACGGCGCGTTCTTCTTCGCCGTCTCGAAGAGGTCGCGGACGCGCGAGGCGCCGACGCCGACGAACATCTCGACGAAGTCCGACCCGCTGATCGAGAAGAACGGCACGCCGGCCTCGCCCGCCACGGCGCGGGCGAGGAGCGTCTTGCCCGTCCCCGGCGCCCCGTAGAGGAGGACGCCCTTGGGGATGCGGGCGCCGAGCTGCGTGTACCGCTTCGGGTGCTTCAGGAAGTCGACGATCTCCTGGAGCTCCTCCTTGGCCTCGTCGAGCCCGGCCACGTCGTCGAACGTGACCCGTTTCTTGGGATCGTCCTGGTGCAGCCTCGCGCGCGCCTTCCCGAACTGGAGGACGCGGCTCCCGCCGCCCTGCGTCTGCTGCATGATGAAGAAGAAGGCGATGACGACGATCGCGATCGGGATGACCGTCGAGAGCACGGCCGCGTACCAGGGCGTGGTCGGCGCCTTCTCGGAGCGGACGGCGACCCCCTTGGCCATGAGCTTCTCGACGGTGAGGCTCTGCGCCCCCTCGGGGATCGTCGAGCTGAAGGAGGTGCCGTCGGTGAGCACGCCGGTGACGCTCGTGCCGTCCGACGAGATGTCGACCGACTTGACGCGGCCCTGGTCGACGTACGACATGAACGTGCTGTAGTTGTACGAATGCGGCTCGGGCGCCCCGGGGTTGATCATCATCGCGAGCACGATGACGAGGGCGATCACGAGGAGATAGAGGAGCGCCGTGCGGAGCCGCGCACGGTTCAAGGGCCTGGCCTCCTTCGAGCGGCCGCCCGACGCGCGGCCCGGCATACGGCGCCCGGCGGCGGAGCGGGGCGGGCGGGACGGCCGGGCGGCGCGCCTGCGGCGCGCCGGGCCCACGTGTCGCACAGCATACGTCAGTGTAGCACACTCGAGCGCCCTGGCCGGCGGGCGACGAACGCGACGTGCGGTCCCAGTCTTTGCGCTTCGATCGCGCGCGGCAGGGCGAGCGCCCGGCCGGCCTCCCCCCGTACGAGGCGCTCGAGGCGCGCGAGGGTCGCGCCGTCGAGGCGGGCGGGGGCGAGGCGGAGCCGCCGCCGCGCGCGGGAGGCGCGGCGCGCCGCGCGGGCGTAGGCGGCCGCGAGGGCGCGCAGGCGGAGCGCCTCGTCGAGCCCGGCGACGGCCAGAGCCGAGACGCGCAGGAGCTCCCCCGGCGCCCGCGGCCGCTCGGCCTTCCCGAGCGCCTCGCGGGCGAGCCGGCGGAGCAGGCGGTCGTCCTCCCTCATGCGGAGGCCTGCCGCCGCCATGCGCACGAGCGCCCCCGGGGCGAGCGTCGCGAGCTCCGCGACGACGCGACGGCGCAGGCGGTTGCGGAGTAGGCGCTCGTCCTCGTTCGTGGGGTCGCTGCGGTAGGCGAGGCCCTGGCTCTCGGCGTAGGCCGCGATCTCGCGCGGGTCGGCGAGGAGCCAGGGCCGCACGAGCGGTCCCCGGCGCGCCGGCATGCCGGCCGCCCCGCGCAGGCCGGCCCCGCGCACGAGGTTCATCAGCATCGTCTCGACCTGGTCGCGCGCGTGGTGGGCGAGGACGACGCGGTCGGCGCCGAGCCTGCCCCGCGCCCGCCGCAGGAAGCGGTGGCGCGCCCTTCGGGCGGGCGCCTCGCTAAGCCGCCCCCCGGCGCCGCGGCCGAGGATGAAGGGGAGGCCCAAGGCGCCGGCCAGGTCGCGCACCCAGCGGGCGTCGTCCCCGCTCTCCGGCCGGAAGCCGTGGTCGAAGTGGGCGACGGCGAGCGACCACCCGTACTCGGGTGCGAGGCTTCGGAGCGCGTGAAGGAGCGCGACCGAGTCGCGCCCGCCCGAGACGGCCACGACAAGGCGCGCGCCGGGCGGGAGGCCGCCCGAACGGGCGGCCTCGCGGAGAAGCGGGAGAAGCCGGTCGGCCCCTAGCTCCATCCCGCGGAGGATTCCCCGCGCCGGCGCCCCTTCCCC
>JADGHG010000095.1 GCA_019689585.1 Clostridia bacterium | reverse complement strand
GGTCGGCGATGCTCGTCGTCCGGCGGGATGACGGCGTGTTCGAAGGCGCCGCCGACCCGCGCGACGGCGGGCAGGCGCTGGCGGCGGTGTAGGCCGAGGGGCGGCGGCGGGGCGGGCGAGCGCAGGCAGCCGCGACCCGCGGGCGGCGGCCGGCTGCAGTGGTAGGCCGGGTCCGGGCCGGCCGCTGTGTGAGCCGGGGCCGGGTTGGCCGCAGTGTGGGCCGGGGCCGGGTTGGCCGCTCGGCTGAGCCCGCGGCGGGTCCGACCAGCGGGTGCGGCGGGCAGGGGCCCGGGTCCGGGCTGCGGGCGGCGGCCGACGGCTGGCGGCCCCGCACGGCCCCAGCGCATAGTGATGCATCACATCGCTATAGCCCCGATCGCAGGCGGACGGACAGAGCTTAGTGAGGTGAAACCGCCTTAACGGGAGCGGACGCCCCCTGGGTAGGATCGGCGGTGCCAGGTTAAGGTAGTTTCACTTCACTATGCCAAATCCCGCCGCTTCGGCGACCGGCCATAAGGCGGTCGGACTACCTTATTCGGGATGGGTCGGGCCCGCCGTGTGTCCGTCGCGATGACACGCCGAATGTGCCGTGCGCCCGTCGCGCGATGATGCGCCGGATGCGCCGTGCGTCCGTCGCTGGCGGCGCCGGCCCGGCCACTCACCCGAGCCAGCGACGCCGACGACCCGCCCCTCCGGCCCGCGCCTCGCCCCGCCGCCTCAGCGGAAGATCGAGAGCGGCAAGAACGCCGACACGAGCCAGTTCGGGGCGTCGACCACCTCGCTGATGCGGAGGTCGACGGCCACGCTGGCGAGCGCGTACGCCTCTTCGCGGGAGAGCCCGTACCGCCTCACGAGGTGCTCGATCTGGAAGCGGACGGCCTTTCGCGCCGCCTCGCGCAGGTCGGGCGAGAAGCCCGTCGTCACGTGGTAGCCCTTCGCGTCGGCTTCCGGCCGCCCGCCGGGCAGCACGTACTCTGGCTCGGCGGGCGCCTCGCCGCGGTGCAGCCGGAAGCGCACGGCGATCGTCATCGAGGCCTCGATGGCCGTGCCGCAGACCTCGCCGTCGCCCTGGGCGGCGTGCGTGTCGCCCACCGAGAAGAGCGCCCCCTCGACCCAGACGGGCAGGATGAGGCGCGCCCCCTGGGTGAGGTGACGGATGTCCATGTTCCCGCCGTTCTGCCGGGGCGGCACGATCGAGTGACGGCCCGGCTCGGCGAGGGCGACGCCGATCGTGCCCGGGAAGGGACGGATCGGCACCTCGATGCCGTGGGCGAACTCGGCCCGGCCCTGGGACAGGTCCCACGTCTTGAGGTAGGGCTCGGGGAACTCGTCGGCGAGGAGGCCGAACCCGGGGATGATCGCCGTCCAGCCCCAGGAGGCGGGGCCGAACCCCAGGATCTCGACCTCGAGCGCGTCCCCCGGCCGCGCCCCCTTCACGTACACAGGCCCCGTGACCGGGTTCACGCGGTCGAAGTCGAGCCGCGCGACGTCCTCGGACGTCGAATCCTTCCGCAGCTGGCCGCCCGAGGCGTCGAGCACCTCGAACTCGACCTCGTCGCCCGGCTCGACCTCCAGGACGGGCGCGATGGCGTTGTCCCATCCGAAATGGTGGTGCGACCGGTGCACCGTGTGCCGTCCGCCTGCGACGTGACCGCCTGCCATGACGCCATCCCCTTCCCCTTTCCGCCTTCCCGGCCGGCGCGCCCCGGCCGCGCTCGCAGCCGACTGCCCGGGCCGTCTCGGCCCGGCCCGGCCGCCGCCTAGGCCTCGAGCCGGATGCGCGGGTCGATCCACGCCTGCGCGATGTCGATGACGATGCTCGACGCCACGACGAGGAGCGCCGTGAGCGTCACCGTGCCCATGATGAGCGGCACGTCGTCGGCGAGGATGGCCTCGACCGCCAGGCGGCCGACCCCGGGCCAGGCGTAGACCATCTCGACGACCACCACCCCGCCGACGAACCAGGGGATGTCCTGGCCCGCCATCGTCACGATCGGGTTGAGGGCGTTCTTGACGGCGTGCTTCAGGACGACCGTCCACTCGGAGAGCCCCTTCGCGCGCGCCGTGCGCACGAAGTCCGCGCCGAGCGCCTCGACGAGGCTCGAGCGCGTCATGCGCGCGTACCAGCCGACGCCGCCCAATCCGGCCGTGAGCGCGGGGAGCACGAGGTGCGAGAGGCCGCCCACCCCGCCGAGCGGGAAGAGGCCGAGCTGGAACGCGAAGAAGTAGAGGAAGAGGAGCCCGAGCCAGAAGGGCGGCGACGACACCCCGAGAAGCGCCAACACCGTCGCGAGCCCGTCGATCCAGCTGTTCTTCCACACGGCCGCCGCGACGCCCAAGGGCAGCCCGAGCACGAGCTCCACGAAGATGGCGGCGAAGATGAGTTCCAGCGTGTACGGGAAGCGGCTCAGGACGGCCTCGGTCACCGGCATCTGCAGGTCGTACGAGTAGCCGAAGTCGCCCTGGAGCGCCCGCGCGACGTAGCGCCCGTACTGGTCCCAGAGGGGCAGGTCGAGGCCCATCTGATGCCGGATGCGGGCGACCGTCTCGACCGAGGCGTGCGGCCCCGCGTACATCCGCGCCGGGTCGACGGGCAGGAAGTAGATCATCGCGAACGTGACGACCGAGATGCCGAAGAGCACCGTGAGCGACGAGAGCGCGCGGCGGACGAGGTAGCGCGTCATCGCCTCACCTCCTCTGCCGCGGGTCCAGGGCGTCGCGCAGGCCGTCGCCCAGGAGGTTGAACGCCAACACCGTCAGCATGATCGCGAGGCCGGGGTAGACGATGAGCCAGGGCGCCGTGCGGTAGAAGTTCTGCCCCTCGCGGATGATGACGCCCCAGCTGGGCGTCGGCGGCTGGACGCCGATGCCGAGGTAGCTGAGGCTCGCCTCGAGCATCACGTTCGTCGCGATGCCGAGCGAGCCCCAGACGATGATCGTCGGCAAGAGGTGCGGGAGGATGTGGCGGACGATGATGCGCCCCGTGCGGGCCCCGGCGCTGCGCGCCGCCTCGACGTAGTCCATCTCGCGCAGCCTCCGCGTCTCGCCGTAGATGACGCGCGCGATCCAGGTCCAGTAGACGGCGCCGATCACGAAGATGATCACCCAGAGGCTCGGGCGCAGGATGGCGACGAGGGCGACGGCGAGAAGGAGCGTCGGGAACGACATCACCACGTCGGTGACGCGCATGAGCACCTGGCCCGTGCGCCCGGCGACGTAGCCGGCCACCGACCCGACGGCGACCCCGATCGCGATCGCGATCGCGTTGGCGAGCACGCCGACGGTGAGCGAGACGCGCGCGCCCCAGAGGATGCGGCTCAGGAGGTCGCGGCCGAGCTCGTCGGTGCCGAGGAGGAACCGCGTGCTCTCCGGGAGCGTGCTCGGCACGGGCAGGCCCTGGGCCGTGAGCCCGTCGTCGAACTGCTCGGCCGGGTCGTGCGGGCTGATCCACGGGGCGAAGAGGGCGGCGAGGACGAGGGCGGCGACGAACGCGCCGCCGACGAGCGCGAGCCGGTTCTTCCGAAAGCGATGCCAGGCGTCCCGTGCGCTCACGCGACCCGCCACCGCCGCCCGCCCGGGGCGGGGCCCGGCCGGAACCGGGCGCCGCCCCGGCGGCGGGTGAGGAGATCCGTCACTTCAGGTCGAGCTGCTCGTAGCGGATCGTGTGCTCGGGGTGCGCGAAGTCGGTCGGCTTGCCGACGACGTTCGCCCCGTGCGCGATGATGTATTCGCCGTTGTAGACGGGCACCCAGACGGCGTCGTCCATGAGCGCCCGGAAGATCTCGCGGTACGCCTGAAGGCGCGCCTCGCGGTCGGTCATCCCGATCGCCTTCTGCTCCTTCGCCTCGAGGTCCTGGTTGCAGTACCAGGCCCAGTTCCAGCCGCCCGGCACGGCCGAGCCGCAGCCGAGGATCGGCGAGTAGAAGTCGTCCGGGTCGGGGTAGTCCTGGATCCAGGCGAGCCCGCCCGACCAGACGAGCGGCACCTTGCCCTCCGTGCCGGCGTCGGCGATGAGCGTGCCCGACTCGAGCGTCTTGATGTCGAGCTTGATCCCGATCTGCGCGAGGTCCTGCTGGAAGGACTGGCAGATCTTCGGCTGCGGGTCGACGTCCAGGCAGTCCATCGTCGTCTCGAAGCCGTCGGGGTAGCCGGCCTCGGCGAGGAGCTGCTTCGCCTTCGCGGGGTCGTAGGGGTAGCCCTGGTAGTCCGGGTCGTAGCCCGGCATGAGCGGAGGCAGGATCTGGTTCGCGACCGTGCCCTGGCCGCCGAGGAGCTTGATGACGCGGTCCTTGTCGATCGCCATGTTGAGGGCCTGGCGCACCCGCACGTCGGTGAACGGCTTCACGCGCGTGTTGATCGCGATGTAGATCGTGCTCACCTGCGGCGCCTTCGTGATGCGGTCCTGCCAGGCCGGGTCGGAGAGGACGCGCGCGAGGTCGGCCGTCGGGATCGGGTCGCCCATCATGTCGATCTCGCCCTTCTCGAGGCGCAGGAGCGCCACCTCGGGCTCGACGCCGACCTGGATGTGCACCTCGTCGAGCTTCGGGACGCCGGGCTTGAAGTAGTCCGGGTTCTTCTTGAACACGAGCTCCTGGCCGGGCGTCCAGCTCACGAACGTGAAGGGACCCGTGCCGACCGGGTGGTGGCCGAAGTCGGCCCCGTACTTCTCGACCTCCTCCTTCGGCACGACGAACGCGAAGTTGAGCGCCATCTTGTTGCCGAAGGTGACGTCGGGCGACGAGAGCGTGAAGCGGATCGTGTAGGGGTCGAGGACCTCGATGCCCGAGACGTGGTCGGCCTTGCCGGCCACGAAGTCCTGGGCGCCCTGGATGCCCATGTAGAAGCCGGCGCCCGGGCTCTTCGTCGCCGGGTCGAGGACGCGCGTGATCGAGTAGGCGACGTCGTCGGCCGTCAGCTCGCGGCCGTTCTGGAACTTCACGCCGTGGCGCAGGTGGAACGTGTACACGGTCGCGTCCGGGCTCACCTCGGGCAGGCTCTCGGCGAGCTGCGGCACGAGGTTCGTCGTGTCGTCGTAGTCGAGGAGGCCGTCGAAGACCATCTTCTCCGCCGGCCAGTTGGTCCAGTCGTAGCCGACGGCCGGGTCGAGCGTCGCGAGGTCGTCCTTGTACGCGATCGTGAAGACCTTCTTCGCCGCCGGCGCCTGGCCCGAGGGCGCCTCGCTGCCCGAGGGCGACTCGCCGGCCGGGCCGAGCGACGTGCCGCCGCAGGCCGCCAGCACGACCGAGAGGACGCCCGCGAACGCGAGGTACCCGAAGGCGCGCCTCATCCGCCCGAGCATCTGACCCTCCCCCTTACGACCCCGTCCGGATACGCCTCGCGCCCGCAGCCGGCCGCGGCGCGACCGGTCGCGGGCGCCGATGGGCGCCATCATTCGGCGCCTCCCCCGCTCCACCTGCCGACTGGTACGTCCAGTTCGGCGTTTCCAGGAGGAATTCGGCCGCGGAGCCGCCAATTTCGGGCTGCGCCGCTTCCCTTGCGAGGAGTGCGCGCTAGAATGGTCGAAATACCGGGCGGTGGGTGAGGCTCGCGCCATGTCGGACGTCCTTCTGTCGGTCGAAGACCTGCACACCGAGTTCCGCACGGAAGAGGGCGTCGTCCCGGCCGTGGCCGGCGTGAGCTTCACGATCGGGCGCGGGGAGACGGTGGCGCTCGTCGGCGAGAGCGGCTGCGGCAAGAGCGTCACGGCGCTCTCGATCATGCGGCTGCTCCCCGAGCCGCAGGCGCGCATCACGAAGGGCCGCATCATGTTCAACGGCCGCGACCTCGTGAAGGCGAGCCAGGCGACGATGCGCACGATCCGCGGCAACGACATCGCGATGGTCTTCCAGGAGCCGATGACGAGCCTGAACCCGGTCTTCACCTGCGGCTTCCAGGTGATGGAGGCCATCCGCCTGCACCAGAAGGTGAGCGAGCAGGCCGCGCGCAAGCAGGCGATCGAGATGTTCAAGCGCGTCGGCATCCCCGACCCGGAGCAGCGGCTGCGCGCCTACCCGCACCAGCTCTCCGGCGGCCTGCGCCAGCGGGTGATGATCGCCATGGCGCTCGCCTGCCGGCCGAGCCTCCTCATCGCCGACGAGCCGACGACGGCGCTCGACGTGACGATCCAGGCGCAGATCCTCGACCTCATGCGCGAGCTGCGCGACGAGTTCGGCATGAGCATCCTCTTCATCACCCACGACCTCGGGGTCGTGGCCGAGATGGCCGAGCGCGTCGTCGTGATGTACGCGGGCGAGGTGGTCGAGGAGGCGCCGGTGGGCGAGATCTTCGCCGACCCGAAGCACCCGTACACGGCGGGGCTTCTGCGCTCGATCCCGCGGCTCGACACGCCGCGCAAGGCGGCTCTGCCCTCGATCGAGGGCGTGGTGCCGAGCCCGCAGAACCGGCCGGCCGGCTGCCACTTCGCGCCGCGCTGCCCGCACGTCATGGACGTCTGCCGGCGCCAGCACCCGCAGCTCACCTCGCTGGGCCCGGGCCGCGACGTGCGCTGCTTCCTCTAC
>JADGHG010000010.1 GCA_019689585.1 Clostridia bacterium | reverse complement strand
CCTCCGGCGTGGCGCGGGGGACGTCGGCCGCGGGCGGGGTCGGCTCGGGGGGCCCAAGCCGCCTCGGCCGCCCGGGCCGACCCGGGAGCGGGTCGCCGCGGAGCGCCTCGCCGGTGATGTCGAAGGCGACGGCCCGGCCCGCCGCGAGGTCGGCGAGGCGGCGGAAGGGGAGCCCCGTCGCGGCGAAGGCCACGACCGACGTCGAGGGCGGCCGGTGCCGGCCGCGCGCCTCGTCCCCGCCGCCGCGGAAGGCGTTCAGGAAGGCCGGGGGGCGGCCGGCGCGGAGGGCGTCGAGGAAGGCGTTCTCACGGCCGAGGCGCTCGCGGATCGCGGCCGTCGGGAAGGCCGGGACATGCCGCCCGACGAGGCGGGCGGCGTTGAAGCCGCCGAGCAGTGCCGCCTGCCCCGTGCCGCTCTGGGGGAGGCCGGGGAGTCCGAGCGTGGCGTCGACGAGCGCGAGGGCCGCCGCGCCCCCCCGAGCCGTGAAGGCGAGCCCTTCGCCGCGCAGGTCGCCGGCGAGGGGTGCGCCGAGGATCTCCCGGAAGCGCGGCAGGCCGTGGGCCTCGGGCCAAGCCTCGCTCGGCGAGAGGGGGTTGCCGGGGCCTGCGGGGGCGTAGCCGAGCCCGTCGACGAAGACGAAGAGCGTCCCCACTACGCGCCCTCGCGCTCGCCGAGGAGCTCGACCGCGATCGCCGTGAGCTCCTCGCCGTGCGTGAAGGCGCGATGGGGCACGTCCTTCGGCCAGACGACGGCCATGCCGCGCGTGACGGGCCGCTCCTCGTCGCCGACAGCCACGAACCCGGAGCCGGCCACGACGACGAAGACGATCGGGTGCGGCGCGCGACGCGCCGAGAGCTCCGCCCAGGTGCGCAGGTGGAGCTCGACGACGGCGACGGTGCGGCTTTGGTAGACGAGCTGCGCCTCGACCCGCCGCGTCTCGGGCGGCGGGTCGCTGCGCCGGTATCCCGGCCCGAAGCGCCGGATCTCCAGGGCTCGCCCCTCCCCTCTGGCTCGGCCCGCTCGGGCTACCCGGCCGGGACGCCCTCGGCCCCTTCGAGCTCGGCGACGACCCGCGCGCAGCGGCGGCAGATGTCGGGATAGCCCGGCTCGCCGCCGACGTCCGCCACGTAGCGCCAGCAGCGGGCGCACTTCGGGTGACCGCTCGCGGAGACGGTCACCCCGGGCTCGGCCCCCGCATCGCCGGGCGCGAGCTCCACCTCGCTCACGACGAGCGCCTCGGCGGTGGCCTCGGGCCCGAGCTCCCGGAGGAGCACAAACGGCTCGCCTCCGAGCGAGAGCGCGACCCGCGCCTCCGAGGGCTCGCGCAGTGCGCCCGACTGGCGGAGGCCCTCGATCGCCGCGTCGACCCGCCCCTTGAGGGCGAGGAGCGCCTCGATGCGCCGCGCCGGCCTCTCGGGCACGGCCGGGATCTCGGGCCACTCGGCGAGGTGGACGCTCCGGGGGTCCGAGGCGCCGCGCGGCAGGTGCCCCCACGCCTCCTCGGCCGTGAACGGCAGGATGGGCGCGAGCCAGGTGACGAGCGCGCGCGCCACGGACCAGATGGCGGCCTGCGCGGCCTTGCGCGCGAAGCCGGCCGGGCTGGTCGTGTAGAGCACGTCCTTGCGGGCGTTCAGGTAGAAGGCCGAGAGGTCGTTGACGCAAAACGTGTGGATCTGGTTGTAGACCGCGCGGTAGTCGTACCGGCGCGCCGCCGCCTGGATGGCCGCCTGCACCTCGGCCGCGCGCCGGAGAACCCACGCGTCGAGATCGGGCAGCTCCTCCGGCCGCGCGAGGATCGGCTCGAAGGCGGCCGCCTCCTCCCCTTCGACGTGGCCGAGGAGGAAGCGCACGGTGTTGCGGATCTTCCGATACACCTCGGCCACCTGCTCGAGGATGGCGTCGCCGATGCGCACGTCGGCCGTGTAGTCGGTCGAGGCCACCCAGAGGCGGAAGACGTCCGCCCCGTACCGCTCGACCACCTCCAGGGGGTCGACGGCGTTGCCCCAGGACTTGTGCATGTGGCGCCCCTCGGCGTCGACGACGAAGCCGTGCGAGAGCACGCCCTCGTACGGCGCGCGGCCGCGCGTCGCCACCGAGGTGAGGAGCGACGACTGGTACCAGCCGCGGAACTGGTCGTTGTGGCCTTCGAGGTACAGGTCGGCCGGCCACTTGAGCTCGGGCCGCCGCGCGAGCACGGCCGCGTGCGTGCAGCCGGAGTCGAGCCAGACGTCGAAGACGTCCCGCTCCTTCCGAAAGGACGTCCCGCCGCAGGCCGGGCAGGCCGTGCCCTCGGGCAGGATCTCGCCCGCCGGGAGGCGCCACCAGGCGTCCCCGCCGCGCTCGGCGAAGAGCTGCGCCACGGCCTCGAGCGCCCCAGGGGTGAGGAGCGGCGCCCCGCAGGCCTCGCAGTAGAAGACGGGGATCGGCACGCCCCAGACGCGCTGGCGCGAGAGGCACCAGTCGCCGCGGCCCGCGACCATCTCCTTCATGCGCTCGGCGCCCCAGGCCGGCCACCAGCGGACGTCGTCCGCCGCCTTCATGGCCGGCTCCTTCAGCTTCTCGACGTCGACGAACCACTGCTCGGTCGCCCGGAAGATGACGGGCGAGTGGCAGCGCCAGCAGTGCGGGTAGCTGTGCCGGATGCGGGAGGCGAGAAGGAGCGCCCCGGCCTGGCGGAGTGCCTCCTGGATGCGCGCCTCGGCTTGGGCCAGGGGGAGCCCCGCGAAGGGACCGGCCTCGTCGGTCATGCGCCCTTGGGCGTCGACGGGCACGACGACCGGGAGCCCCTCCCGGCGGCCCACGGCGAAGTCCTCGTGGCCGTGGCCGGGAGCTGTGTGGACGAGCCCCGTGCCTTCGTCCATCGTGACGTGCTCGGCGTGGACGACGGGCGACACCCGGGGGAAGAGCGGATGGCGGTAGCGGACGCCGGCGAGCGACTCGCCGGGGAACGAGGCGACGATCGCGAACTCGCCGTCCGCCCAGCCGACGAGGCGCGCGATGGGCCCGAGGCGCTCGTGCGCGACGACGAACGTACTGCCACCGACCTCGACCGCGTCGTAGGTCGCCTCGGGATGGACGGCGATCGCCTGATTCGCCGGGATCGTCCAAGGGGTCGTCGTCCAGACGAGAAGCCGGGCCCCCTCCGGCAGGACCCCCGCCCCGTCCTCGACGGGGAAGGCGATCCAGACGGACGGCGACTCGCGTTCGGCGTATTCGATCTCGGCCTCGGCGAGCGCCGTCTCGCAGGACGGGCACCAGTAGACGGGCCGGAGACCCCGGAACACGTATCCGCGTTCGACCATGCGGGCGAAGACCCGAACTTCCTCGGCCTCGAACTCGGGATCGAGGGTCCGGTACGGGTGGTCCCAGTCGCCGAGCACGCCGAGCCGGCGGAACTGCTCGGTCATGGCGCGGATGTTGGCGAGCGCGAACTCCTCGCACCGCCGCCGGATCTCGAGCGGGTCGCTCCGGTGCAGGTCGAGCCCCGCCTCCCGCATCACCCGGTGCTCGATCGGGAGGCCGTGCGTGTCCCAACCCGGCACGTAGGGGGCGTCGTAGCCGAAGAGGGTCGCGAAGCGCACGACCATGTCCTTCAACACCTTGTTCATGGCCGTGCCGATGTGGGCCGTCCCGCTCGCGTAGGGCGGCCCGTCGTGGAGCACCCACTTCGGCCGGCCCAGCCGCGCCCGGCGGAGTTGCCCGTAGAGGTCCTCCGCCGTCCAGCGCGCGAGGAGTTCGGGCTCCCTCCTCGGCAGGTCGGCCCGCATCGGAAACGACGTCTTCGGAAGGCACACCGTCTTCCGGTAGTCGACGCCCACGCGCTCGCCCCCCTCGGGAACGGAAGAAGCCCTTCGTCCGAAGACGGAGGGCTTCCGCGGTACCACCTCGGTTCCCCCGGCCGACTTCGCGCCGGCCGGAGGCTCTCGCGCCCCTTCACGCGGGGCCGACGGGACACGCTACTCGGGCGGCCTCGCCCCGCGCCGCCCCTTCGCGCTCCGGCTCCGGGGGGATGGCCGGCCGCCCTGCCGCCCGGGCTCGCAGCCTGGGCCCGGTTCTCTGCCCGCGCCCCGGTCGACGACCGGGCCGCGTCCGCGGCCTTCGGGCAGGCCGGTCGTGTCCCCATCCTCGCCCGTGTGGACTTGCGTCCGATTCTAGGGCCCGGGGCGGGGCCGCGCAAGCCGGAGGCCTGTCACGGCTTGGGCGCGTCGTCGTCGTACACAGGGAGGAGCCGGGCGCGCCGGCCGAACCGCGCCCGCGCCTCGGCCTCGGTCATGCGCTCGCGCGTGATCTCCCGCCGCGTCCCCTCGCGCGCGAACCAAAGGACGCGGCCGGGCCAGCCGGGCCGCCTCGGGCGCGCCGGCTCCCCGCGCCGGAGCCAGGGCTCGAGGCAGGCGGCGGCCGCGAGGTGCGGGCCCCGGGCGGCCGCGACGATGTCGGCCAGGATGCCGCTCGCCGTCTCCTCGCCGCCGGCCCCGCGCGAGGCGAGCCGGAGGCGTCCGAGGTTGGCGGAGCGCGCGTAGACGACGTTCATGCTGCCCTCGACGTCCCAGGCCGCATGGCGCGGACCGACGAGCGCGGGGCCGACGGCCAGGTGCAGCGCCCCGCGCCAGAGGGCGGCAAGCGCCAACGGCCGCACGCGGTAGCCGGCCTCGCGGGCGAAGGCGAGGTCCTCGGGCCCGAGGTCGCCGAGACCGGCGACCTCGACGGCGGGAAGCCGCACCGGTTCCGACCAGGCCAAGGTCGCGAGGATGGCGAGCTTGCGGGCCGCATCCCAACCGTCCAGGTCGGAGCTCGGATCGGCCTCGGCGTAGCCGAGGCGCTGGGCCAGGGCGACCGCCTCCGCGCGGGTCGCCCCCTCCTCCATGCGCGAGAGGACGACGTTCGTCGTCGCGTTGACGACGCCCCCCACATACTCGACCGGGTCGGCGGCCAGCCCCTCGGCGAGCGCCCGCAGGACGGGCAACCCCGAGACGACGCAGGCTTCGTAGTAGAGACCCGCCCCGCGCTCGCGGGCCAGGCGGGCGAGCTCGGGGCCGTGGGCGGCGAGGAGGTCCTTGTTCGCCGTCACGACCGTCTTGCCGCGGGCGAGCGCCCGGCGCACCCAGCCGTAGGCGGGCTGGACGCCGCCGAGCGCTTCCACGACGAGCTCGATCGCAGGGTCGTCGAGGATGTCGCCCGCCTCAGTGGTGAGCCGCTCGACCGGGAGCGGCCGCGGCCGCGAGAGGTCCCGCACGAGCCCGCGCACGACCTCGACGGGCCGCCCGGCCCGCCGCCGCACGAGCTCTCGGTGGCGCTCGGCGAGGCGCGCCACGGCGCCGCCGACCGTCCCCACCCCGAGAAGGCCGACCTCGAGGGGGCGAGGGGCGGCCGAGGCGGACGGGAAAAGGACGGCGGCGCCCGTCACCCGGGCGCGCCCTCCGGTTCCGCCGGGCTCTCCGCCTCCTGCGAGCGGGGAGCCGGCGCGACGAGCGTCGCCTCGGGCGGGGGCGCCGCCGCGAGCGCCCCCTCGTCGAGGCGCCAGTTCTCCTCGCGCTTCAGGACCTCGATCTGCCCTTCGAGGAGGCTCCGCACGCGGGCCCGGAACTCGAGGGCGCGCCGCTCCGCCTCGGCGAGCCGCTCCCGCGCCTCGCGCACGGCCAGGTCGGCCGCCTGGCGGCGCCGCTCCGCCTCGGCCTCGGCCTCGCGCACGATGAGCTCCGCTTCCCGGCGCGCCGCGGCCCGCACCTCCTCGGCCGTCTCCTGCGCCACGACGAGGGCGCTCTTCAGCGTCTCCTCCATCTGTCGGTACTGCTCGACCTTCTGGCGCAGCTCCTCGGCCTGCGCCTTGAGGGCGGCGTTGTCCCGCAAGAGCGCCTCGAAGCTGCGCACGACCTCGTCGAGGAACTCGTCGACCTCGGACTCCACGTAGCCGCGGAAGCCGCGGCGGAACTCCTTGTTGTGGATGTCGAGCGGCGTGAGCATGACGTCGTCACCCCCGTGGGCCTCGCGCGCCTTCTTCTTCGCGGCCGGGCGCGCGATTCCCGCTGAGAGGCCGCCTTGGCCTCACGCGCGCCGAGCCTGCGGCGCGAACCGTCACAGATAGGTGAAGAGGTAGCCGAGAAGCTGCAGGATGATGCTCTCCGCGAAGCGCAGGAGGATGATCGCCACAAGCGGCGAGAAATCGATCCCGCCGACGAACGGGAGCCGCGCGCGGATCGGCGCCACGACGGGCTCGGTGATCGCGTCGAGGAGCCGCATCAGATCCCAGTACCACGCCGCCCGCACCTGGAACCAGGAGAGAAGCGCCCGGATGATGATCGCCCAGACGAGGACCCAGAAGAACAGCTGGACGGTCGAGAAGACGAGCGCGGAGAGGCTCATCTACTCGTCTGTCTCGCCTTCCGCCCACCAGCTCGCCCGCTCCTCGCCGCCGGCCGGCTCGACCGTCACCCCCGCCGGCGCGAACATCATCACGTGGCTCGCCACCCGGTACATCGAGCCGCCGAGCGCGTACACGCTCCCCGAGAGGAAGTTGATGAGGCGCCCGCTCAGCTGGCGGTCGACGCCCTCGAAGTTGACGACGATCTGCCAGCCTTCCCGCAGCCGGTCGACGAGCCCCTGCACCTCGTCGAACGAGGCCGGGTGCCAGACGACGACCCGCGCCCCCGCATGGCGCAGACTCTGGCCGCCCGCGATCGGCACGAGCGCCGGACGCCGGTCGCGCTCGGGGCCGCGCTCCGCCCGTACGCGCCGCGCCCGCGCCGGCTCGGCCGCCGCCGCGACCTCGGCCGCCGGCTCCTCCTCGTCGAGCCACTCCTCCTCGAAGCCGAGGAAGTTGAGCACGCGACTCCACATCCCCGCCACGGGCCGTCCCCCCAGACTACCGGGATCGTACCACGGATTCCAGCCAGATGGCGGCCGCCATGCGGCCGGTGGCGCCGCCTTCCGCCCGGTGGGAGTAGAAGAGGTCCGTCCGGCAGGACGTGCAGAAGCCGCTCGCCGAAACGGCCTCGGGGTCGACGCCGGCCTCGCGGAGGGAGGCGCGGATGGCGGCCGCGAGGTCGAGGAAGGCGTGGCGCGGCCGCCGGCCCGGGCGGAGGACGGGGGCGAGGGCGCCGTCGCCCGGGAAGGCGCGGGCGGCCCGCCGCGCCACGTCTTCGCCCACCTCGTAGCAGCACGGCCCGATGCGCGGCCCGATCCAACCGACGACGCGCGAGGGGCGCGCGCCGAGCTCCGTCATGCGCCGGACGGTACGGGCGGGAAGGCCGGCCAGCGTGCCGCGCCAGCCCGAGTGGGCGAGCGCCACCACCCCGGCCTCCGGGTCGGCGAGGAAGACGGGCGCGCAGTCGGCGACGAGCACCACGAGCGTCAGCTCCGGCTCGGCCGTGACAAGCGCGTCGGCGGCCGGAAGCGGCGCCGCCCCCGGCCGGACCTCGGCCCCGGCGACGAGGACGTCGTCGCCGTGGACCTGGCCGATGCGGACGAGCGAGGTCGGCGGCCGCCCCAGCCGCGCGCAGAGGCGGAGCCAGTTGGCGACGAGCGCCTCGGCGCGGTCGCCGACCCTCGCCCCGAAGTTGTTCCACCTGAGCCGTCCGCGGCTTGCGCCGTGAAGCCGGGTCGTGACGGCCCCCCGCGCAGGGGGCGGAAGCTCCGCCGCGACGCCCGCCTCCGGCGCGAGGGCCGCCCCGCCCGTCACTCGCCTCGCCTCCCCCTCGCGCGCCCGGGGTGGACGAGGATGACGTCCTCGCCGATCTTCACGATGTCCTCCCAGGGTACCACGATATCGCGCTCGCGGCCGAGGAGGCCGAAGAAGCGGGCCGCTCCGGGGAGGACGAGCGCCGTCACCCGGCCGGCCTCGACGTCCACCTCGAGGTCGTAGATGAAGCCGAGCCGGCGCCCCTCCTCGACGTCGATGACGTCCTTCACGCGCAGGTCGGAGGCTTTGAACACGGAGCCGCCCCCTCGTCCACCATCGTATGGGACGAGGGGGACGCGCTATGACGCCGGCCGCTAGGGCCGGGCCTGGGCGAGCTCGGCCAGGCCCCGGACCGTCCGGAGGATGCGCGCGCCGACCTCGCGCAGGGCGTCGGCGAAGTACGAGCGGAGCTCGACGGCCGGCGGGTCGGCGTCGCCGCCGCCAACGAGCCGCCGGTCGACGACGAGCACGGTGTCGTCCCGGAGGCGGAAGGCCACGACGGCCTCCGACGGCGTGTCGGCCCCGCCTCGACCGAGGGCTTGGGCGAGCGCGAGGCGCAGCTCCGGGTCGAGCCCGGCGAGGTCGATCGTCCCGGGGGCGCCGGCCGACGAGAGCGCATCCCACGGCACCGGGAGGAGCGAAAGCGGCGGGAAGAGGACGCCCCACCAGTTCCGGCCGCGCCCTGCGCCGAGCGTGACGACGAGCGAGGGCTCGCGCCCCGGCGCGATCGTGACGGGCCCGAGCCGTTCGGCCGGGAACCAGGCGTCCTCGAAGGCGACCTCGACGCCGTAGCCGGCGCCGGCCGCCTCCGCCGCCTCCTGGGCCACGGCCGCCACAAGCGGCAGCTCCTCGCGGATGAGCGAGGCGAGCTCCGACGCCGACCGCGCCCTGCGCCACTCGGGCCCGAAGGTGGCGAGCACCGCGTCGCGCACGGCCGACTTCACGGCCTGGTCGAAGGGGCTGTCGCTCTGGGCGAGGAAGCGGACGCGCACAAGCCCGTCGCCCGGAGCGGGCGCGAGCCGCCCCACGGGCGCGACCGCGAAGGGCGCCGCGAGGAGGAGGAGCCCGAGCGCGGCGAGCCCCGTGCGAAACCTGGGCCAAGGGCGCGCCCTCGGCATCACATAAGCCTCCGCATCTGCAGGAGCGCCGCCTTCTCGAGGCGCGACACCTGCGCTTGGCTTATGCCGATCTCCTCGGCCACCTCCATCTGCGTCTTGCCGGCGAAAAACCGCAGGGAGAGGATCGTCCGCTCGCGCTCGCCGAGCTTCGCGAGCGCCTCGCCGATCGCCATCGACTCGAGCCAGCCCTCGTCCTCGTTCTTCTCGTCCGAGATCTGGTCCATCACGTAGATCGGGTCGCCGCCGTCCTCGTAGATCGGCTCGAAGAGCGAGACCGGCTCCTGGATGGCGTCGAGCGCGTAGACGACCTCGGCGCGCGGCAGGCTGAGCTCGGCCGCGATCTCGCCGACCGTCGGCTCGCGGGAGAGCCGGTGCGTCAGGGCGTCGCGCACCTGGAGCGCCCGGTAGGCGAGATCGCGCAGGGAGCGGCTTACGCGGATCGGGTTGTTGTCGCGCAGGTAGCGCCGGATCTCGCCGACGATCATCGGCACGGCGTAGGTCGAGAAGCGCACGTTCTGGCCGAGGTCGAAGTTGTCGATCGCCTTCATGAGGCCGATGCAGCCGACCTGGAAGAGGTCGTCCACCGGCTCGCCGCGGTTGTTGAAGCGCTGGAGGACCGAGAGCACGAGGCGCAGGTTGCCGCGCACGAGCGCCTCGCGCGCCGAGCGGTCGCCGGCCTGGTAGCGCCGGAAGAGCTCGCGCATCTCGTCGTTCGTGAGGACGGGGAGCTCGGCGGTGTTGACCCCGCAGATCTCGACCTTGCTCGTCGTCACGGACGTCCCCCCAACAGGGCGCCATGGCGCCGCGAGGGGAAGTATGGTCCGTGAGCCGCCGGCCTATGCGGAGATTGCCTTTTGCGCCTCGGCCGCGCCTACTCGGCGTGCGCCATCTCCTCGCGCAGCCGGCGGATGATGCGCTTCTCGAGCCGCGAGATGTAGGATTGCGAGATCCCGAGGCCGTCGGCGACCTGCTTCTGCGTCCGCTCGACGCCGTCGCGAAGCCCGTAGCGGAGCTCGACGATGTTCCGCTCGCGCCGCGAGAGCTTCTTCAAGGCCTCCCGGAGGAGGGCGCGCTCGGCCTCCTCCTCGACGTTGCGGTAGACGAGGTCGGGGTCGGTCCCGTGGACGTCGGCGAGCGCCAGCTCGTTGCCGTCCCAGTCGGAGCTGAGCGGCTGGTCGAAGCTCACCTCGGCCCGGAAGCGGTTCGTCCGCCGCAGGTGCATGAGGATCTCGTTCTCGATGCACTTCGAGGCGTAGGTCGCGAGCTTGATGCGCTTTCCGGGGTCGAAGCTCTGCACGGCCTTGATGAGCCCGATGGTGCCGATCGAGACGAGGTCCTCGATCGGGACGCGCGTGTTGTCGAAGCGGCGGGCGATGTAGACGACAAGGCGCAGGTTGCGCTCGATGAGCTCCTTCTGCACGCTCCGGTCGCCCGCGGCGAGCCGTTCCAAGAGCGCCTTCTCTTCGTGCGGGAGAAGGGGGGGCGGCAGCGTGTCGCTCCCGCCCACGTAGTGCACCGCCGCCCGCCAGGCGGCGAAGCGGCCGAGGAGCCGGGCGGAGGCGAGCCGCAGCGCGACGGCCGCCCGGGAGAGCGCCCTGACCAGAAAACGCATCCACGCCCGTATCGCGATCAACCGCGACGCCCCCTTCGTCCCCCGAGAGACTTCCGCCTCATCCGGCCCCGCCTGCCTCGCGGTCGTCCGCCCGCTCTCCGGGAGGCTGGCCGGCCTCGGCCGTGGCGGCCACGAGGGCCTCGGGCACGAGCGCCTGGCAGCCTTCCCGCGGGTCGATGGGGGAGCTCGACAGCGCGACGAGGGGGCGCGCGAGGGCGAGCCGCCGCCCCCCGGCCCGCACCTCGGCCCGCTCGGCGAAGACGGCCAAGAGGAGCCCGCCCGGATGGCCGAGCGAGCGGTAGGGCACAAGCCGCACGCGTCGGGCGAGCGGGCTTCCCGCCAGAGCCTCCGCGAGCGCGCCCCAGTCGCCCCGCTCGGCGAGCCCCGCGGCGGCCTCAAGCTCCGCGGGGAGCGAGCGGGCGAGCGCGCGCGCCTCGACGACGAGGCAGGGCGCCCCCGAGAGGGGGTCGCGCAGCCGGTTGCCCGAGTCGACGAGCCCCCGCAGGAGCGACATCCGCTCGCCGAAGTCGACCGCCACCAGCACCTCGGGGGCCGGCCGGGCGCCGTGGCCGAGGCGGAGCCGTGAGGCGAGGACGAGGACCAGGCCGAGCCCGGCCGCGAGCCGGGCGAGGCCTCCGGGGGCGCCCGGGACGCCGGACGCGAAGGCGCTTGTCCCCGAAAGCGCCGACAGGAGGAGCACGAGCCCGGCGAGCCCCGCGGCCGCGAGCCAGAGCCAACCGAGGACGCGGACGAACCGCGGCCAGGGGAGCGGCGCGAAGGCCAGCGCGACGAGCGCGAAAGACGCCGCCCCCTCGCCCGCCGGGCTGTAGACGGGCGAGCTCGGCGCGAGGTAGTAGCCGAGGCCGTAGAGGCCGCCCACGCCGGCGGCGGCCAAAAGCCTTGCGGGCTTGGGCGCGAGTCCGGCCAAAAGGCCGGCCGCCGCGAGGAGCGCGCCGTCGACGGCCGCGTTGACGAGAAAGGCCAAGTCCCCGTAGACGACCACGCCGAGCCCCCCGGAGCCGCTGGGCATCCCTATGCCGGAGAGGGCGCGGCCATGACGCGCCCGGCCTACTCAGGCTACGGCCGGGCGCAGGAGACGCCTGTCGAAAGCGGGGACCTTCAGCGGTTCCGGTTGCGCCTACGGAGGAAGGCCGGGACGTCGAGGTCGTCCGTCTGGAACGACGGGATCTCGAGGTCCTCCACGCCGCGCTTGCCCTGCGGCGCGCGCAAAACCGGCCCCCGCTCGCTGGCCGGGCTGTCGAAGCCGGTCGCGATCACCGTCACCCGGATCTCGTCCTTCATGTTCTCGTCGATCACGGCGCCGAAGATGATGTTGGCTTCGGGATCGGCTGCCTGCGCGATGATCTCGGCCGCCTCGTTGACCTCGAAGAGGCCGAGGTCGGGGTCGCCCGTGATGTTGAGGAGGACCCCCTTCGCCCCCTCGATCGACGTCTCGAGGAGCGGGCTCGAGATGGCGGAGTGCGCCGCCTCCTTCGCGCGGTTGTCCCCGCGCGCGACCCCGATCCCCATGAGCGCCGTGCCCGTGTCGAGCATGATCGTCCGTACGTCGGCGAAGTCGAGGTTGATGAGGCCGGGGACGGCGATGAGGTCGCTGATCCCCTGCACCCCCTGGCGGAGGACGTCGTCGGCGATGCGGAACGCCTCCATGATGGACGTGCGCCGCTCGACGACCTGCAGGAGCCGGTCGTTCGGGATCGTGATGAGCGTGTCGACGTTCTCGCGCAGGGCGTCGATGCCCTGGATCGCCTGCTGCATGCGCCGGCGGCCCTCGAAGGTGAACGGCTTCGTGACGACGCCGACCGTGAGCGCGCCGGCCTCCTTGGCCAGCCGCGCGATGATCGGGGAGGCGCCCGTGCCCGTGCCGCCGCCCATGCCGGCTGTGATGAAGACCATGTCGGCGCCCTGGAGCGACTGGGCGATCTGCTCCTTGCTCTCCTCGGCCGCGCTCGCGCCGACGTCCGGGTTGGCGCCCGCGCCGAGCCCGCGGGTCACCTGCTGGCCGATCTGGATCTTCGTCGGCGCTTCGCTCAGGGCCAGGGCCTGGGCGTCGGTGTTGATCGAGATGAACTCGACCCCGCGGAGCCCGGCCCGGATCATGCGGTTCACCGCGTTCGAGCCGCCCCCGCCCACGCCGACCACCTTGATGCAGGCGTACCGCGGCTCGTCCAGCTCGAACTCCAACACGGGACATCCTCCTCGCAGGGGGAGGCGCGCCGTCCTTTCCCCCGAGCCTACACCAGGCCCGAGAGCCAGGCCACAAGCCGCCGGCTGGCGGCGACGACCCCCGTCCGCTCTTGGATCGCGCCCCCCGCAAGGAGCGCGGGCGATCTCTCGGCGCAGGCGATGAGGCCGACGGCCGTGGCGGCGGCCGGAGAGGCCGCGGCCGGGAAGCGGTCGTCGCCCGCGGCCGGAGCGCCGAGCCGGACCGGCCAGCCCCAGACCTCCATCGCGCGCTTGGGGAAGCCGCGCAGCGCCACGCCGCCCCCCGTCAGCACCACGCCCGCCGCCGGCGGGCGCCCCTCGCAGAGCTCCTCGATCGCGGCGCCGGCGCGCTCGAGGAGCTCGTCCGTGCGAGCGAGGACGATCTCGTCGACGAGCGGCAGCTCGACCGTGCCGCCCGCCCCGCCCGGCACCGGGACCTCGCGCTGGACGAGGGCGCCGTCGACGCGCGCGTGGCGGCACTTCAAGGCCTCGGCCGCCATCCAGGGGATGCCGAGGCCCAAGGCGAGGTCGTTCGTGATGTACTGGCTCCCGAGGGGGAGCGAGGCCGCGCGCACCGGCTCGCCGTCCCGGAAGACGGCGAGGTCGATGGTGCCCGCCCCGAAGTCGAGGGCGACGGCGCCCTCGCGCCGCTCTTCGCCGTCGAGCACAGCCCAGGCGCTCGCCACGCCCGCCGGAACGATCTGGGCCACCTCGCAGCCGGCCGCGGCGGCGGCCGAGCGGAGCGCGAGGGCGAGCGGCCCCGGGCAGCTCACGACGCGCGCCTCGCCGAGAAGGCGCGCCGCCGGCTTCCCGACCGGCTCCGGCAGCGGCCGGCCGGGCGCGGCCAGAAAGCGCTCGTCGAAGAGGCCGACGGCCGCCCGCTCGAGGCCGCACGCGGCCGTGAGGAGCTCGCGCAAGGCGAGGACGTCCTCCTCGCGCACGCGCCCCCGCGCGACGGCCACCTCGGCCCGCGCCGGCTCGTCGTACACGGCCTCGCCGGCTACGTTCAGCCAAAGGGGCGGAAGCCCGGCCCGGCCCTCGCCCGGGCGCGCGAGGCCGAGGCCGGCTACCGCCCGGTCGAGGGCGTCGGCCAGCGCGCGGCCGGCCGCCTCGGGGTCGGTGACGGCCCCGCGCCCGACCCCGCGCGCGGGCGCGCGCCCGAGGCCGGCGAGGCGCCAGCCGCCGGCCGTGCGACGCGCCACGAGGGCGAGCGCCTTCGTGGTGCCCAGGTCGACCGCGGCCACCCACTCGCCGGCCGTCTTCCGCGCCCCCTCGTCCCGGCTTCGCCGCTTCATTCGCGTCCGTTCCGTGCAACCCTTCCCGCGCGGACGGCCGCCTGGGCGCCGTCAGCGCGAAGGTGCCGCGGGCAGCGCCTCGCTTCCCGCCTGGGCCGGCCGCACGACGGGCGCGTCCGGGTCGACGACGCTCACGTACGCGAGCGGCCCGCTCACGATGCCCGTCGCAACCAGCCCGGCCAAGACGGCCGCCTGGCGGTCGGGCTCGTCGGCCGTGCCGAAGTCGACGGGCGTGCCGTCGGCGAGGTAGACGAGGACGGTCCCGTCCTCGGCCGCGTGGATCTCCGAGACGTCGAGGCCCGGCCTCTGGCGGAGGGCGACGGCCACCTGGAGGGCGCGGGCGAGCCGGCGCGACGAGATGACCTGGCGGGGGGCGAGCGACTCCGAGCCCCCGGTGACGACGGGCCAGGCCGGCGAGAGCGCCCGGTCGACCGCCACGACGCGCCCGCCCTCGTCGACCTCGGCGAACGTGCCGTCGGGCAGCGCGACCGACGCGACCGGGACGCGCTCCGTCACCCGGATGACGAGCCGGTTCGGCCAGCGCTTCACGACCTGCACCGAGGCGACGAGGGGATCGGCCATCACGCGCGCGGCCACCTCCGCCGCGGAGATGCGCCAAAGCGGCGTGCCGTCGGGGATGCGGGCCTCCGAGGCGACCTCGTGCGCGTCGAGCCGGACGAGGCCCGTCACCGTCACCGAGTGGACCGCGAAGGCCGGCGACTCGAGCGCGAGGTAGGCCGCGACGAGAAGGCCGGCGAGCAGAAGGAGCGCGAGCGCCTTCCTGCCGCCTGCGCCCAGGCGTCTTCCCGCATAAGGGCTCGGCGCGGAACCCATGTTACGGACGTCGGGCGGGAGGGAGATGTTGCGTGGGGCGCCTCTCCGCCGCCTCGTTCGCCGCCATCGCCTCGGTCCCCTTCGTGATGGTCCTCTCGAACTCGATGATCATCCCCGTCCTCCCGGACATCCAGCGCGCCCTCGACACGAGCCTCTTCCGCGCCGGCCTCCTCATCACCGCCTTCTCCGTGGCGGCGGCCGCCTTCATCCCGCTGGGGGGGCTCCTCTCCGACCGCTGGGGCCGGAAGGCCGTCATCGTGCCCGGCCTCTTCCTGTTCGGGCTCGGCGGGCTCGTCGCCGGCGCGGCGCCGCTCCTCTCCCCCCACCCCTACCCCTGGATGGTCGCCGGCCGCGTCGTCCAAGGGATCGGGGGCGGCGGCACCTACCAGGTGGCGATGGCCTTGACGGGCGACCTCGTCCAGGGCGGGCGGCGCACGCAGGCGCTCGGGGCGCTCGAGGCGAGCAACGGGCTCGGCAAGGTCGTGTCGCCGATCGCGGGGGCGGCCGCGGCCGTCCTCGCCTGGTACGCCGCCTTCTTCGTCTACCCGCTCGCCGCCTGGCCGGCCGCGGCGGCCGTGTGGTGGCTCGTCCGCGAGCCGAAGAGCCCGGAACGACGCGCGCTGAGCCTCGGCGAGCTCGGCCGCCTCCTCCTCGCCACCTACCGCGAGAAGGGCGCCGCGTTGGCCTCGGCCTTCCTCGCCGGCTCGCTCGCGATCTTTTTCCTCTTCGGCGTCCTGAGCCTCTTCTCCGACCTCCTCGAGCGGCCCTTCGGCGTACGCGGGATCGCGAAGGGGCTCGTCATCGCCGTCCCCGTGGCCGTCATGGCCGCGACGAGCTTCGTCTCGGGCACCCTTCTGGAACGGCGCATCGCCCGCTGGGCGAAGGTCGTCGTCGGGCTCGGGCTCCTCCTCGTCGCGCTGAGCTTCATCGCCATGTTCCTGGCATACGGCCGCGTCGTCGCCTTCACGGCGGCGATCGCGCTCCTCGGCTTCGGCAACGGGCTCCTCTTGCCGGCGATCAACACGCTCATCACGAGCGCCACCGGACGCGCCCAGCGCGGCACCGTGACCGCGCTCTACGGCACCGTGCGCTTCCTCGGGGCCGCCCTCGGCCCGCCCGCCTTCAGCCTCGCGCTTCCGCTCGGCCGCGCGCCCCTCTTCTTCGGCTCGGCCGCGGCGGCCGGCCTTTCGCTCGCGCTCGCCGTCTGGCTGATCGACCGGCGCAAGATGCTCCCTCCGGAGCTCGGCGGGGGGCCCGAGCGCGCCGAGCTGCGTCGTCCGTCGCCGTTGCGGGGCGAACGGGCGGGGCTCACGCGGCCGTGACGGGCGGACTCTAGCCGCGTCGGTCGAGCCAGCGGCCACGCCCCGGCTGGCGGCCCCGCCGCTCGCGCGCGCGCGACACGAGGACGAGCTGCTCCCGTACTTCGCCGAGCCAGGATGAGAGCTCCTCGAGGTTCTCTTCGTGCCGCAGCGAAAGGCGCCGCCAGGCCGAAAGCCCGGCCTCGCCGGGGCGGCGCCCGACGAGAGGAAGGCCTCCCGAGGCGAGCTCGGCCCGGAGCGCGTCGATCTCGTCGAGGAGGGCCATGGCCCGGGCCAGGTCGCGGCGGCGGATGCCTTCGGCGAGCTCGTCCTCCAGGCGGGTCCAGCGGTCGAGGGCGTCCTCGGGGCTAGTCACGGAAGGCCTCGTCCCAGGCGCGCGCCAATGGCTCGAGCGCGACCCGCGCCGCCCGGCAGGCTTGGGCCTCCAGCCGGGCGTGAGCCGTCACGGCCCTCCAGTAGGCGAAATCGTAGAGCGCGTCGAGGCGCGCCGGGAGCTCGTGCTCGAGGTCGCGGCGGAGGCTCGCGCGCAGCGTCGAGAGGATCTCCTGGGCGAGCCGGAGATGGCGTCGGGCCGCCTGCGCCGCCTCCATCGGGAGCGGCCGGCCGCCGTCGCGCACAGCGAGGATCTCCTCCGCCCGGCCGAGCTCCTGGACGGCCCGCCGCAGGAGGAGCGCGATGAGCCCCGTCGGCGAGGCCGTGCCGATCGAGGCCCGCCGATACGCTGCGATCGCCTCCGCGTTCGCCTGCCCGCCGGCGCCGACCGCCATAGGCCCGCCCTCCGCCTCAGCCGTTCGCCGAGATGGCGCGCTGGTTCGCCGCGAGCTGGGCGAAGAGCGAGCTCAAGGTCGCCGCCTGGTTCTGCATGCGGCTGATCGCCGTCTCGAGCGCCTGGAACTGGGTCTTGAGGAGCGCCTCGCGCTGGGCGAGGAAGTCGTTCAGGCGGTCGGCCTGCTCCGTGAGGTCCTGGATGCGCGCGTCCCACGAGTCGTCGGCCGAGTCGAGGATGCCGCCCGCGTCGAGCCAGCGGTGGGTCTCGGCGAGGATCGCCTGCGCGACACCCCCCTCGCCGCGGAAGAGCGCGGCGACGGAGGCGGGGTCGCTCTCGAAGGCGGCGCGGAAGGCGGCCTCGTCGAAGGCGAGGGTGCCGTCGCGCTGCTGGGTGATGCCGACCTGCGCGAGCGTCTGGTAGGTGCCCGCGCCGACGACGACCGACTGGACGTCGGCGCCGAGGCGCGACTTCGCGAGGAGCACGTCGAGGTTCCCGAGGAGGGGCCCGGCCGTCTTCGTCGCGGGGTCGTAGCTCGTGTCCTGCGAGAAGGTCGTCACGAGCTTCGAGAAGGCGTCGACGAAGGCCTTGACGTTCTTCACGACCTGGTCGACGTCGGTCGCGAGCGAGACCGTCACCTGGCTCGTCGCCGTCAGGTTCTTGAACGTCAGCGTCACCCCGGGGATGGCGCCCGAGACGACATTCGAGTCGGAGACCATCGGGATGCCGTTCACGACGAAGTGCGCGTCCTGCGCCGCCTGGACGACGGCTTGGGCCTGTGCACGGTCGTCGGTCGGGCTCGCGAGGATGCCGAGCCCCACGAAGAGCGAGGCGCCGCCCGCGGATGTGGTGGCGTCGGCGTAGCGGATGCCGTTCGCTTCGCCCGTCTTGAGCGACTGGAGGACGAGCGCCTCGTGGGTCTGGTTCGAGGCCTGGTCGTAGACGGCGACGACGCTTGCGCGCACGCCCGTCGCCGCGCTCACGTCGTCGATCTTGGCCGCGATCTCTGCGAGGCCCTCCGTGCCGTCGAGCGTCACCGCCGGCCCGCCGTTCAGGCTGAAGCTGCCCGTGTACCCAAGGGGCGCGTTCGGATCGCTGATCGTGGTCACGGTCGAGGTGTCGATCTCCGCCCGCGCCATCGGGTCCGTCCGGCCCGTCTGCGCGAGGTAGGCCTGGTCGGCTTGGACGGTGTACACCCCGGGCACGGCGTCCGGCGTGGCCGCGGCGGCGAGGACGGTCGCATCCGAGACGGACGCGGCCTGGGGCTGCCAGCCGGCGTCCTCGGTGAGCGCCAGGACGGCGTCCTGGAGGCTCTGGAACAGGCCGCGCAACGGGTTCCAGGCGTTCTGCTGGCTTTTGAGCTGGGCGATCTGGCCTTGGAGGAGCGAGAGCGGACGGCTCTCGAACGCCATGATCTTGTCGATGAGGGACTGCGTGTCGAGGCCGCTTGCGATGCCGAGGATGCCGAGATCGGGGCCGGTCGTCGCCACGGGCGCCTTCCCTTCCTCCCGCGTTATCGGGGGCGGAGGGCGCTCCGTTTAGCGGCCGCCCGCCTCGCGCGCGCCGCGGGCCGGGCTGCGCTCCGGCTCGCGCCCGAGGGCGGCGTCGGCCGTCCGCGGCAGCGCGAACCAGAAGCGCGACCCCTCACCCGGGCGGCTCTCCACCCCGACCTGGCCGCCCATGAGCTCGACGAGCTCCTTGACGATCGCGAGCCCGAGCCCCGTGCCGCCCGTGTTCTCGGCCTGGCGCGAGCGGGAGCGGTCGACGCGGTGGAAGCGCTCCCAGATGAGATCGAGCTCCTGCGGCGGGATGCCGACGCCGGTGTCGGCGACGGCGAAGACGGCGCGCGGGCCGTCGCCTTCCGCCGACACCTCGACCCGACCGCCCGGCTCCGTGTAGGCGATGGCGTTGTCGAGGAGGTTGAGGAGCACCTGCTGCAGGCGCTCCCCGTCGGCCAGGACCTCTAGCCCCGGCTCGACGCGGGTCGTCAGCGTAAGCCCGGCCGCCTGCGCGCGCGAGGCGACGACGGCCACCGCCCGCTCGACCGCGTGCCAGGCCGCGACCGGTTCGGCGCGGACCACGACCTTCCCCGAGTCGATGCGCGAGAGGTCGAGGAGGTCGGAGACGAGCCGGGAGAGGCGCTCGGTGTCGTCGCGCATGAGCCGCAGGTAGCGGGACGCCTCGTCGGGCGCGATCGTGCCGTCGAGGAGCAGCTCGAGGAACCCGCGCAGGGATGTGAGCGGCGCCCGGAACTCGTGCGAGACGTTCGCCACGAAGTCGCGCCGCATCTGCTCGAGGCGCCGCTGCTCCTCGAGCGTGCGCGCGATCTCGGCCGAAGCCCGGTTGAAGGCCCGCGCGAGCTCCCGCACCTCCTCGGGCCCCTCGACGGCCACCTCGCGCCCGACCCCGCCCCGGGCCAGCTCGCGCGCCGCGCCGGCGAGCCGGGCCAGCGGTCGGCTCACGCTGCGCGAGAGCATCGTCGCGAACACCACCGAGAGCAGGGCGGCGAGGAGGACGGAGGTGAGGGCGAGCCGCCGCCCGTCGGCGATCACGGCCTCCACGCCCGTGAGCGGTCGGTGGAGGATCACGGCCCCGATCGTCGTGCGACCGACGACGACGGGCACCGCGACCGAGAGGGACGGCGTCGGCGCGCGCAGCCCGGTCCCGACGTCCGTCACGACCTGGCCCGAGAGGATCTTGTCGACGGCGTCCCGCGGCAGCCGCACGCCGAGGAGGCTCTGGCCGGCCGGCTCCGTCGCCAGGACGACCCCGGCGCGGTTCACGATCCACGGCTCCGCCCCGACGAAGGGCCGGATGACGTCGAGGATCCCCTGGAGCACGGCCGGGGGGCTGCCGACCTCGAGCGAGGTGCTGACGAGGCTCGCGATGGCGCGCCCGTCGGCGACGAGCTCGTCCGTCTGGCTGCGGATGACGTACTCGCGGTAGAGGTAGGTGAGGAACCCGCTTGCGACGAGGAGCGCGAAGAGGCTCAGCACGAAGTACGAGAGGAGGAGGCGGCCGTAGAGGCTCCGCGGCCACCCGAGCCGGAGCCGTGCGGCTCTTACGCCGAGCGGCCGTCGGGGTTGAATCGGTACCCCACTCCCCAGACCGTCTCGATGTACCGGTGCCCCTCGCGCCCCGCCGTCTTCTGCCGCAGCCGCTTCACGTGCTCGTCCACCGTGCGCGCGTCGCCCTGGTAGTCCCAGCCCCAGACGCGCTCGAGCAGCCGGTCGCGGCTCAACACCTGCGCCGGATGGCGGGCGAGGAAGGCGAGGAGGTCGAACTCCTTCGGCGCGAGCTGCACCGCCTCGCCGTCGACCGTGACGCGCCGCGCCGTCGTGTCGATGACGAGGCCCGGATAGCGCAGGACGCGCCCGGCCTCGGTGCCGGCCCGCCGCAGGAGCGCGCTCGCGCGAGCCACGAGCTGGCGCGGGCTGAAGGGCTTCACGAGGTAGTCGTCGGCGCCGAGGTTCAGGCCGCGGACTTCGTCGTCCTCCTCGCCGCGCGCCGTGAGCATGAGGATCGGCACGCGCCCGCCGGCCTGCCTGAGCCGGCGGCACACCTCCCAGCCGTCGACGGCGGGCAGCATGAGGTCGAGGATGACGATGTCCGGCAGAAGCTCGTCCGCGAGCTTCAAGGCCTCGCGGCCGTCGGCGGCCTGCGCCACCCGGAAGCCCTGCTTCTCGAGGGCGAGCCGGACGAGTTCGCGCACGTGGTCGTCGTCGTCGACGACGAGCGCGAGCGGCCCCATGCCGTCACGATAGCACGGGTCAGCGGAGCCGGAGGGGCGACCTCCGCGCGCGAGGCCGGCCGTCCTCGGCCCGGCCGGGGACGCGAGGCGGCGGGCCGTCCGCCTCGTCCGAGGCCGGGCCCACCTGCCGCTCGCACTCCACGTACTCGCGGAAGGCCCAGCCGCGCGTGCCGTCGGCGAGCTCGAGGCGCGCCCAGAAGCCCTGGAACCCGACGACGAGGCAGGGCGTCCCCTTCGCCAGCTCCCGCAGCACGCGGTGGGCCGGCCCCGGACCTTCCCGGAGCTTCACCTCGTCCTCGCCGATCTGCGCGAGCCAGCGCACCTCGTCGGGGAGCCGCGTCTCGAGAAACGCGAGGAATGCGAGCTGCATGCGCTGGAAGTCGGCGAGATGACGGGCGAGCGCCCGCTCGACCTCCGACGGGGCCTCGGCCACGAGCGACTCGTAGCGTTCGGCGAGCGGCGCCTCGGCCTCGCGCAGGGCGCGGGCGCGGTCGAAGAACGACGTCATCGCCACCCCTCCCGCCCGGCCTAGCCTATGCGGGAAGGACGGCGCCGAGACGCGCTAGGCGTCGGCCCGGCCGAACTCGCGCACGAGCATCGCCATGTGGTAGATCCCCTGCGCGAAGTCGGCGAGGCGGATGTTCTCGTCGGGCGCGTGCGCGCGCGAGTCGAAGTACCCGCAGCCCGTGCTCACCATCGGCACGCCGAGCTCGTGGCCTACGGGGTACATCGGGCCGCTGCCGGCGCTCGTCACGTGGATGCGCGCCGAGCGCCCGTAGGCCGCCTCGGCCGTCCTCGCGACGAGCTTCACGAACGGATGCGAGGGCGGCGTGCGGTAGGCCCGCTCCCCGCTCAGGAGCTCGGCCTGGACGTCGGCGAAGCCCGACTCGTCGAGGAACCGGCGCAGCTTCCGGAACACGTCCTCCGGGTCCTGGTCGGGCACAAGGCGCATGTCGACCTTGGCCCTCGCCGTCGCGGGCAAGACCGTCTTCGGGCCGGGACCCCGGTAGCCGCTCTCGAACCCGCAGATCGTGCAGGTCGGCTGGAAGAGGAGCGCGAGGCGCGCCTCGTCGTCGTCGGCCACGGTGAAGGCCTCGATGCCGAGGTTCTTCCTCATGCGCTCGGGGTTCCAGGGCACGGCGTAGACGGCGCGCAGCTCCTCCTGGGTCGGCGGCTTCACGTCGTCGTAGAAGCCCGGGATGCGCACGCGCCCGTCGGGCCCCTTGAGGGCGGCGAGGGCCCACACGAGCCGCCAGGCCGGGTTCGGCACGATGGCGCCCACGGAGCTGTGCTGGTCGCGGTTCGCGCCCTGGGCCGAGAGCTCGACGTACGCGAGGCCCTTGAGCCCGAGCGTCAGCTCGGGGTGGCCGTCCTGGTCGACGCCCCCGAACTCCCAGATGCAGGCGTCGGCGGCGAGGCGTTCGCGGTGGGCGCGCACGTAGTCGTGGAAGTGGACGCTCCCGATCTCCTCCTCGCCTTCGACGAGGAACTTCACCCGGCAGGGCAAGGGGCCGAGGCTCCCCAGCACCCTGAGGGCCGCGATGCGCGCGACGAGCGGGGCCTTGTCGTCGGAGACGCCGCGGCCGACGATGCGCCCCTCGCGGATCTCGGCCTCCCAGGGCGGCGAGCTCCAGAGCTCGAGCGGCTCGGGCGGCTGGACGTCGTAGTGGTTGTAGAAGAGGAGCGTCCGTTCGCCCTCGCCGGCGAATTCGGCGTAGACGACCGGCGAGGCGCCGGGAAGGCGCCAGACCTCGACCGCGTCGGCGCCCGACGCGCGGAAGAGCTCGGCCGTAAGCTCGGCGCACGCCTCGACGCCGAGGCCCTGGGCGGCGACGGAGGGCTGGCGGACGAGCCGCACGAGGTCGGCGAGGGCCCGGCCCCACTCGGCCTCCACGGCGCGCGCGAGGTCGGGGGCGGCTCCGGGTTCGAGGAGCTCGGGCATCGGCGTCGTCTCCGGCTTCGGCATCAGGCGACCTCCCCCGCCGGCTGGAGCCCGTAGAGCCGGGCCGCGTTGCCGCCGAAGATGAGGGCGAGATCGGCCTCGGGGATCCCCGCGCGCCTCGCGGCCGCCACCTGCAGCTCGAGGTACTGTCCGACGAAGCCGCGCGGCCGCCAGGAGGAGTCGGTCCCGAAGAGGATGCGCTCGGGGCCGATGCGGTCGTAGAACTTGCGGAAGGCAGTCTCGACGTCCATGGGGTAGGGCATCCACTCCATCCACTGGTTCGAGCCCGAGGTGTCGACGTAGACGTTGGGAAGCGCCCACGCGAGCGCGAGCAGGTCCTGCATGTACCCGCAGCCGAAGTGCGGCACGATGAACGGGATGTCGAGGAACTCGCGCGCGACCGGGTCGAGCGTGAGAGGGCTCATGCGGGGATGGTACACGACGCCCCCGCCGTGTCCCAACCATCCGAAGTGGCAGAGGACGGGGAGGCGCCGGTCGGCGAGGTACCGCCAGATCGGACGGAGCGACGGGTCCTCGAACGGGACGGGCAGCCGGGGCGCGAACATCTTGAGGCCCTTGAGGCCGAGCACCTCCACGCCGCGACGGAGCCTTTCCAGCGCGCCCTCCTGCCAGATCGGGCCGTGCGAGAGGCCGAGGAAGCGGTCGGGGTGGAGGCCGACGATGCGCGCGAGCTCCTCGTCGCCGCCGCCCGTCACGAAGACGATCCGCTCGACGCCCCAGCGGTCGAGGTCGGCGACGTACGCGTCGGCGTAGCGGCGGATCTCGTCGTCGTCGCGAGCCGGCGGGTCGGGGTCCGGGAAGCCCCAGCGCGCCCGCATCTCGGCCATGCGCCTGCGGTTGTACTCCGCGATCGCCGGATGCGGCGCCGCCGCCGGCGCCCCCTCCGGGGCCCGTCGCCTCTCGACCGGGAAGTGCGCGTGGCTGTCGATCACCGTGAGACCTTCGTACGGCACGCTCTCCGCTTCCCCCCGCCCAAGACGGTTCGCCTCCCGAAGCGATTCGCCTTCAGGCGGAGACGAGCTCCGTCTCGACGCCGGAAAGGCACGAGGCGACGAGGTCCTCGACCGGCAGCCGCGCCTCCGCGCGCAGGCAGTCGGCGAGCCGCGGCCGCGTGGCGGGGTGCCGCGGGACGAAGACGCTGCAGCAGTCGAGATGCGGGAGGATGCTCGTCTCGTAGGTGCCGATGCGGCGCGCGAGCGCCACGATCTCGGACTTGTCGAGGCCGATGAGCGGCCGCAGCACGGGAAGCGACGCCGCCTCGTCGATCGCGGCGATGCTCGGGAGCGTCTGGCTCGCCACCTGGCCCAGGCTCTCGCCCGTGACGAGCGCCTCGGCGCCGACGCGCTCGGCGATGCGGCTCGCCACCCGCATCATGAAGCGCCGCATGAGGACGGTGCCGAGCCGGTCGGGCCCCGCGCGGAACACGGCCTCCGAGACGGACGTGAAGGGGACGCTGTCGAGCTCGATGGCCCCGAGCCAGCCGGCGAGCGTGCGGCAGAGCGTGCGGACCTTCTCCCGCGCCTTCTCCCCCGTGTAGGGCGGCGTGTGGAAGTAGACGGCCCGGGGTTGGAGGCCGCGCTTGGCCACGAGCCAGCCCGCGACGGGGCTGTCGATCCCGCCCGAGAGGAGGAGCACGCCGCGCCCGGCGGTGCCGGCCGGAAGGCCCCCGGGGCCGGGGATCGTCTCGGCGAAGACGTACGCCTTCTCGCGCACCTCGACTTCGACGGTCGCCGCCGGCCGCGCGACGTCGACCGGCCAGTCGAGGCCGGACGCCAAGGCCCGGCCGAGCTCCCTCGCGATCTCGGGCGAGGTGAGCGGGAAGCCTTTGTTGGCGCGGCGGGCCTCGACCTTGAAGGTGGGCGCTCCCCGGGCGCGCACCGGCCGCGCGACCTGAAGCGCGGCCTCGACGATCGCGTCCCACTCGAGCGGGGCCTCGACGGCCGGGCTCAGCGACACGACCCCGAAGACGCGGCTCGCCACGGAGAGAAGCCGCTCCATGCGCCCGTCCTCGGCCTCGCCCGGCCCGGGCGCAGACGCCGGCGGCACGAGGAAGAGGCGGCCGGGCGAGCGGAGGACGGCGACGTCGAGGCCCGCCCGGCGCGCGCGCTCCTTCAGGGACCCGACGAGCGCGTCCTCGAAGGCCCGCCGGTTCTGGCCTTTGAGCGCCACCTCGCCGTAGCGCACAAGGAGCACGCGACGCCCGCGCGTCACCGCCCGGCCCCCGGCCGCGAGGGCGCGCGCCGGCGCGCGAACGTGGGCAGAAGCCGCCGGGCGACGCGCACGAGCGCCTCCGCCGCGGACGCGACCTCGTCATCGCTCGTGAAGCGCGAGAGGCTCACCCGGACGGCCCCGTGCGCCCGCTCGGCCGGAAGCCCCATCGCGAGGAGGACGTGGCTCGGGCGCGGGTCGCGCGACGTGCAGGCCGAGCCGGTCGAGACGAAGACGCCCTCCTCTTCGAGCGCGTGGACGACCACCTCGCCCGCGAGGCCGGGGAGCGAGACGTTCAGGATGTGCGGCGCCGCGTCGTCCGGGTCGGGGCCGTTCACGACGAGCTCCGCGAGCGCCTTCCCCGCCAGCTCGAGGAAGAGCCGCTTCTGGCGCCGCATCCGGGGCCAGGCCGCCCGGAGCTCGCCGAGCGCCTCGACCGCCCGGCCGAAGCCGGCGATCCCGGGCACGTTCTCGGTCCCGGGCCTCAGGCCCCGCTCCTGCCCGCCCCCGTCTGCAAGCGGCACAAGGCGGACGCCGCGCCGCACATACAGCGCGCCGACCCCCTTCGGCCCGTGGATCTTGTGCGCGCTGAACGAGGCCAGGTCGAGCGCGGCCATCGGGATGTCGACCTTGCCGAGCGCCTGCACGCAGTCCGCGTGCAGAAGCGGCCCCTCCCGCCCGAAGGCGAGGAGCCGCCCGCGGATGGCCGCAAGCGGCGCGACGGCTCCCGTCTCGTTGTTAACGAGCCCCACGCTGACGAGGGTCGTGTCCGGCCGGACCCGCCGCGCCACCTCGTCCGGGTCGACGAGGCCGCTTCCGTCGACGGGCACGTGCTCCACCTCGAACCCTTCCCGGCCGAGGGCGGCCGCCGCGCGCAGGACGGAGTCGTGCTCCGCGGCGGCCACGATCAGGTGGCGGCCGCGCCCCGCGCGCGCCCGCGCCGCACCCTTGATCGCCAGGTTGTTCGCCTCGGTCCCGCCCGAGGTGAAGACGAGCTCGTCCTCGCCGACGCCGAGGGCGCGCGCGAGCGCCTCCCGCGCGGCCGTGACGAGCCGCTCGGCGGCGAGGCCGAGGCGGTGGAGCGACGAGGGGTTGGCGTAGTCCTCGCACAGCGCGCGGCGCACGGCCTCGGCCACCTCGGGGAGCGCCTGCGTCGTGGCGGCGTTGTCGAGGTAGATCACGAGGCTCCTCCCCCTTCCCCTCCGGCTTGGCCGCCGCCCGCCGCGGGGACGGCCACCCTCTGCGGCCCGGCCGGGAGGTGGACGACGGCGGCGAGCACGCCGACGGCCGCCACAAGCGTAACCCAGTACACGGCGTGCACGCCGTCGGTGAGCGCGTCGGCGAGGGCTGGGCCGAGCCCCGCGGGCAGCGACTGCCGCCCGAGCGGATCGAGCAGCCGGTTGACGGCGTCGAGCGCCCCCTGGCCGCCGTGGAGGGCGAGGAAGGCGTCGGGGTGGCGGACCTGGAGGGCCGCCACCGTCCGGCTAAAGAGGACGGCGCCCATCACGCCGAGCCCGATCGTCGAGCCGATCTGGCGCACGAAGCCCTGGGAGGCGGTGGCGATGCCGCGCATGTGCCAGGGCACGGCGTTCTGGACCTCGATGAGGAAGCCGGTCGTCGTGAAGCCGAGCCCGAGGCCGATGAGGAAGCTGCCGGCGGCGAGGTAGGCGTAGCCGGTCGCGGTGCCGATGAAGAGGAACCAGATCGCGCCGGCGGCCGAGAGGGCACCGCCGAAGAGGGCTGTGGCCCGAAAGCCCGTGCGCAGGCCGATCCGGCCGCAGAGCGTGCTCGCCAAAGGCCAGCCGATCGACACGGGCGCGATCGCCGCGCCCGCGAGGCCGACGCTTTCGCCCAAGACGCCCGTCACGAAGATCGGCAGGGCGAAGCTCGTCACCGCCATCACGCCCCCGGCCAGGAGGCCGCCGAGGTTCGAGAAGAGGATGACGCGGTTCCGGAAGAGCTCGGCCGGCAGGAGCGGCTCGGGGAACGTGAGCTCCTGCCAGGCGAAGGCGGCGAGCAGAGTGAGCGCGAGGAGGAGGAGTCCCGCCGGGCCCGGCTCGGCCCAGCCCTGGGCGCGTCCCTCCTGCAGCCCCAGCATGAGGGCGGCGACGCCGAGCGTGAGGAGAAAGGCGCCGAGCCAGTCGACCCGGTGGCTCTCGGGCCGCGGCTCCTCGCGGAAGTAGAGCGCGAGAAGAGCCGCCGCCAAGAGGCCGACGGGGAGGTTGACGTAGAAGACCCAGCGCCAGGAGAGCGTCTCGACGAAGAGGGCGCCCAAGAGCGGGCCGAGGATGGCGCTCACGCCCCACACGCTGCTGAAGTAGCCCTGCATGCGCGCCCGCTCCTCGCGCGTGTAGATGTCGCCCACGACCGTCTGGGAGAGCGGCAGGAGCGCCCCCGCGCCGAGACCTTGCAGGGCTCGGAAGAGGACCAGCTCCTCCATCGTGCGCGCGAGGCCGGCGAGGGTCGAGCCGAGGAGGAAGAGCCCGATCCCGAGGAAGAGGAGCCGGCGCCGGCCGTGGATGTCGCTGAGCCGCCCGTAGATCGGCACGGTGGCGGCCGACACGAGGAGGTAGATCGAAGCGACCCAGGGGTAGAGCGTGAACCCCGAGAGCTCGGCCGTGATCGCCGGGAGCGCCGTGGCGACGATGGTCCCGTCGACGGCCGCGAGGAACATCGTGAGCATGACGCCGAGCGTGACGAGCCAGCGCTCTCGCCGAGGCAGCCGCTCCACCCCTTCATGAAACGCCGGTCGCCGCCCCCCGGGCAACTCCGGAGGACGCCGACCCCCCGGGACTTCCGTCCCGCCCCGTCGCGACCGCCGGTCGATCGTGGGCCCCGGCGGCAAACTGTACATCTTAATGCGACCCTACCCCCTGCCCGGCGCCCTGGCGCGGTCGGCGCGCCCGGGCGCCGCCCGGCCGTCGGAGGGAGGTCCAGGCCATGGCGCGGTCCCTGCGGCTTTTCGTCCTCGCGCCCCCCGCCGCCCAGGGGGGTATACACCACTGACCCGGCC
>JADGHG010000094.1 GCA_019689585.1 Clostridia bacterium | reverse complement strand
CGGGGGCGGATCTGCGTCATCATCACGCGCCGGATCGAGCGTTCGGCCGGGTCGCGGCCGGCCCACTCGACCTCGACGGAGATGGGCCCGGCGCGCGTCTCGACGCGGAGCGAGGTGCGGGGGCCGAGCCCCGGCAGCCAGCCGCGCTCCGCCATCAGGTGGAACGTGGCGATGGTGGCGTGGCCGCAGAGGTCGACCTCGGTCGTCGGCGTGAAGAAGCGGACGCGGAGGTCGTGGCTCTCGGGCTCCTCGGCCGGCAAGACGAAGGCCGTCTCCGAGTGCCGGAGCTCGCGGGCGATCCAGAGCATCTCGTCGTCGGAGAGCCCGAGGGCGCGCGGGACGACGCCGGCTGGGTTGCCGGCGAAGGGCCGGTCGCAGAAGGCGTCGACGGTGAAGGCTTGGAGCCTCCGCATACCACCATGTTACAGCCCGCCGATGCGCCGACCCTCCTGGAGCTGATCCGGCACGTCGTGGCCGAGGAAGACGCGCTCGCCCGTGAAGAGGTTGAGCGACCAGGCGCCGTGGTAGCGCGGGTGGGGCGAGGTCTCGTGCCAGATGACGTTCACGCCTTCGGTCGCGATGGAGACGGTCGAGCCGCGCCGCGTGAGCGCGGCCGAGAGGCCGTCGACGAGCTTCAAAAGCCGCAGCATCGGCATGTGCGAGATGGGGAAGTCGGGCGGCAGCTCCGAGTCGTCGTGGTGGTGGTAGCGGACGAGCGCCACCACGGCCGGGTTCTCGTTGTAGAAGTCGCGCGCGATGGCGGCGCTCCGCTCGGCGTGGAGCTTCGAGGGCTCGAACGCCGCCTTCGGGTCGACGACGTCGCCGGGTGCGAGCTTCGGCTGCGACTTCCCGAGGTCGTGGAAGATGACGGCCCGCACGAGGTCGTCCTTGTCGATGCCGATGAGCGACATGCCGCCCGAGCGGTGGAGGTCGGCGAGCACCTTCAGGGCGTTGATGACGTGGCGGTAGCCGCCGTCGGGGATGACCTCGGTGATGCGGATGGTGCCCGTCTCGGGGTCGTAGACGTCGCGGAACTCGGGCGTGTTCTTCAGCTTGAACTCGACCTTGGTGTTCGGGAGCGTGAGGGCGAAGGCCTCGTCGAGCTCGTCGCGCGCCGCCTTCAGCTGCTGCTCCATCTTCTTCTGCTCCGTCACGTCGGTGAAGGTCTGGATGGCCGCCACGATGCGCCCGCCGACGCGCAGCGGCACGAAGTTGCAGTTCCAGACGCGGCCGTCCTGGAGGGTCGACTCGACGTTGTAGAAGGCGCGGCCTGTGCGCAGGACCTCGAAGATGGGCGACTCGTCGCGGCTCAGCTGGCGCGCCTTCTGCCCGATGCGGTCCGAGGCGCGCTGGCCCGTGAGCCGCTCGGCCGCCGGGTTGAACTCCCGGATGATGAGGTCGCGGTCGATGACGATGATGCCTTCCCGCAACGAGTGGATGATGGCGCGGGAGAAGAAGAGGTCGGACCGCATGTCGGCTTCCGTTTCCGCCGCCAGTGCCGCCGCCTGCGGGCGGGCGTCGAGCTCCGCCGCGGCGCGCTCCTTGCGGGAGGCGCGACGGCCGTTCGCCATATCGGTTCGCTCCCTTGCACGCGCCCTCGCTGGGCGAGTCTGGTGCGATCTAAGCATCGGGTGCACCGGCGCCGTTGTTTAGCCTTTTCTCCGCGGCCGGCCGGAAAGTGGCAGGAGACGCCCAGATCTTGGCGTATCGGATTCCCGGATGCGTACGACAAGCCGGATTGGAGACGGATGCCGTTGGACCGACGCGTCGAGAAGAAGGCCGAGGGTGCCGAGGAGCCGCTCCGCAAGCGCACCGTCCTCGTCGTCGACGACCACGAGGCGATGCAGGAGCTGCTCCACGCGGTGCTGGAGATGCGCGGCTACGGGTTCCGCGGCGCGCGCTCGGTGGACGAGGCGCTCGCGATCGCCCGCGAGGGCGGCGTGGACGCCGTCATCGCCGACTGGACCCTGCCCCAGGGCGGGGGCGAGCGCCTCGCGCGGGAGCTCGCCACCGACGGCCGCACGCGCCACATCCCGGTGATCGTCACGACGGGCGCGCACCTACCGGACGTCACGCCCTTCCCGAACGTGGCGGCCGCCTTGCCGAAGCCGTTCGATCTCGACGTGTTCTGCCTCACGCTCGAGGAGCACTGCTGAGGCGGGCGGCGCCGTCAGCGCGCGAGCGCCGTGCGGCTTTCGCGCCGGGCCAGGACGGCCGCGAGGAAGGCCACGAACAAGGGGTGCGGCCGGTTCGGGCGCGAGCGCAGCTCGGGGTGGAACTGGGTGCCGAGGAAGAAGGGGTGGAGCTCGGCGTCGAGCTCCATGATCTCGACGAGCCCGCCCTCGGGCCAGACGCCGCTCGGCCGCATGCCCCGCGCCGCGAAGTCCTCGCGGTAGCGGTTCTGGAACTCGTAGCGGTGGCGGTGGCGCTCGCGCACGAGCTCCGCGCCGTAGGCGCGGGCGGCGAGGCTGCCCGGCCGCAGCCGGCACTCGTAGCTGCCGAGGCGCATCGTGCCGCCCGTCCTCACGAGCTTCGCCTGGCCCGGCATGTGGTCGATCACGGGGTGCGTCGTCTCGGGGTTGAACTCGGTGCTGTCGGCGTCGGCCCAGCCTAGGACCGAGCGCGCGAACTCGATCACGGCGACCTGCATGCCGAGGCAGAGGCCGAGGTACGGCAGGCCCTCCTCGCGGGCGTAGCGGGCGGCGTCGATCATGCCGGGGACGCCGCGAGGGTCGAAGCCGCCGGGCACGAGCACCCCGTGCACGCCCGCAAGCCAGTCGGCCGCCGAGCCCGGGGCGATCTCCTCGGAGTGGATCCAGCGCACGTCGACGCGCGCGTCGTGGTGGGCCCCGGCGTGCACGAGCGCCTCGGCGACGCTCATGTAGGCGTCGCGCAGCGCCACGTACTTCCCCACGACCGCCACCTCGACCCGCCGCGCCGGGTGCTTGATCGCGGCCACGATGCGCCGCCACTCGGCCTCTTCGTCGGCCAGCCCGGCATCCTCGCCCGCCGGTCGGCCGTCCCCCGGGCCGCCCTCCCAGCCGGGGCCCGGGGCGCGCTCGGGGAGCCCGAGCCGGTCGGTCACGAGGCGGCCGAGCCCCTGGGCGTCGAGGAGCAGCGGCACCTCGTAGATCGTGTCGACGTCGACGTTCTCGATGACGGCCTCCGGGGCCACGTCGCAGAAGAGCGCGATCTTCTCGCGCATCTCGCGGCCGATCGGCTTCTCGCTCCGGCAGACGATGATGTCGGGCTGGATGCCGATGCTGCGGAGCTCCTTCACGCTGTGCTGGGTCGGCTTCGTCTTCTGCTCGCCGGCCGACTCGACGTAGGGCACGAGCGTCACGTGCACGAACACGGCCGACTGGCGCGGCAGGTCGTGGCGCAGCTGCCGGATCGCCTCGAGGTAGGGGAGGCTCTCGATGTCGCCGACCGTCCCCCCGACCTCGGCGATGACGATGTCGGCGCCCGAGGTCTCGGCGACCTGGCGGATGCGCGCCTTGATCTCGTTCGTCACGTGGGGGATGACCTGGACGGTGCTGCCGAGGTACTCGCCGCGCCTTTCCTTCTCGATGACGGCGAGGTAGATCTGGCCCGTCGTGATGTTGTTCGCGCGCGAGAGGTTCTCGTCGATGAAGCGCTCGTAGTGGCCGAGGTCGAGGTCGGTCTCGGCCCCGTCCTCCGTGACGAAGACCTCGCCGTGCTGGAGCGGGCTCATCGTGCCGGGGTCGACGTTCAAGTAGGGGTCGATCTTCTGGATCGCGACGGAGTAGCCGCGGTTCTTCAGGATGCGGCCGATCGAGGCGGCCGTGATGCCCTTTCCGAGGGCGGAGACGACGCCGCCTGTGACGAACACGAACTTGGCCAACCGTGGTGCCCACGACCATCCTAGCAGAGCGGCCGGACCCCGGGTCAACGGCCAGGCCCCCCGGCCGAGGGCGCACGCGAGCGCAAGCAAGGCCGAGGCCGCAGGCGAGCGCAGGCAAGAAGGAATCGATCGGGCCGGCCGCGAATCGGACGGCCACAACTTGGGTCGCATGGAGAAACTAGGTTTCTTATTTGGAAACCCATCGGTCGGCGGAGGACCGCCTCCCCCGCCGCCCGGCCGGCCGAGCCGGCTCTCCTCGCACCCCCGGCCGAAGGAAGGCGAGACGAAAGCCGATGCCTCGCGCGCAGGTCGGCTCCCTGGCGAAGGCGCTCCGGCTCCTCCAATGCTTCACCGAGACGCGGCCAGAGTGGAGCGTGAGCGAGCTCGCGCTTCAGACCGGCATGGCGAAGGGGACCGTCTCGAAGATCCTCGGCACCTTCCTCGAGCACGGCCACGTCGTGCAGGACGCCGAATCCCGCCGCTACCGGCTCGGGCCGGCGCTTCTCGCCGCCGGGCGCGTGGCGGCCGGGCGGCTCGACGTGGCCGAGACGGCGGAGCCGGTCCTGGCGCGCCTCACCGAGGCGACGGGCGAAACCTCGATCCTGATGCTCCGGGCCGGCTGGCGGAGCGTCTGCGCGGCGCGGCACGAGAGCCCGCACCCCGTGCGCATGGCGGCCGAGGTCGGCCGCTACGCCTCGCTCCATTCGGGCGCCTCGAACAAGCCGATCCTCGCCTTCATGACGCGCGCGGAGATCGACGAGTACCTGCGCTCGCCCTACTTCGTCCGCCGCGGCCCGAAGAGCATCGACGACCGCGAGCTCCTCCTCGGCCACCTGGCGGAGATCCGGCGCCAGGCCGTGGCGGAGAGCGAGTCGGAGGTCGAGGTGGACATCCACGCCTGCGGGGCCCCGGTCTTCGACGTGACGGGCACCGTGATCGGCGCCGTCAGCGTCGCCGGCCCCGCGCCCCGGCTGGCGCCCCGGGCGCGCGAGCTGCGCGCCCTGGTCCGCGAGGCTGCGCGCCGCCTCTCCGAGCGGCTGGGCTGGCACGGCCCCTGGCCGCCGGGCGGCGCGGCGGAGGAGGCGGTGGCCGTTCGCACATCCCCCTGACCCATCCTCGGCGTCCCGGCATCACGGAAGGAGGACGGCAGAGAGACATGACGCGTGGAAGTCTCACAAGGCGGGCAGCGTCGCGGAGAGGGCTCCTCGGCCTCGCGCTTCTCCTCTCGCTCGCGCTCCTTGCCGCCGCGTGCGGGGGCGGAGGCCAGACGGCCGGCGGCTCCGAACAGCCCTCGGGCCAGGCGCCCTCGGAGGCGAGCGCCGGTCCCGTCGTCATCACGATCGGCATCGACGCCGACCCGCCCAACCTCGACCCGGCCGGCTCGACGGCGCGCGTCGACCGCTACGTGCAGAACAACATCTTCGACAAGCTCTACGACATCGACGAGCACATGAACATCGTGCCGGACCTGGCCGCGGCGCTGCCCGACATCTCGGAGGACGGCAAGGTCTACACGATCCCGATCCGCCAGGGCGTGAACTTCAGCGACGGCACGCCGGTGAACGCCGACGCCGTCGTGTTCAACCTCGAGCGCTACCTCGACCCGAGCTCGCCGAGGGCCTCGGAGCTCTCGTCGGTCGAGAAGGTCGAGAAGGTCGACGACTACACGGTGCGGATCACGCTGAAGGCGCCCTTCGCGCCGCTCCTCTACACGCTGACCGACCGCGCCGGCATGATCGGCTCGCCCGCGGCCATCCAGAAGGAAGGCGCCGACTTCCAGCAGAACCCGGTCGGCAGCGGGCCGTTCGTCTTCGTGAGCCGCATCAAAGGCGACCAGATCGTGCTGAAGAAGAACCCGAACTACTGGAAGCCGGGCCTTCCGAAGGCGGACGAGATCATCTGGAAGGTCGTCACCGACGAGAACGTGAAGGTCGTGAACCTGAAGGCCGGCCAGCTCGACATCATCAACACCGTGCCGGCGCAGTCGGTCGCCGACCTCAGCTCGAACCCCGACTTCAAGGTCGTGAGCAACGCGAGCCTCGGGTTCCAGGGCTTCTTCCTGAACGTGACCCAGCCGCCCTTCGACAACGTCTACCTGCGGCGGGCGGTCGACGAGGCGATCGACCGGCAGGCGCTCGTGAACGTCGTCTTCCAGGACACGGCCGTGCCGGGCTACGGCCCCTTCGGGCCGACCTCGCCGGCGGCCGCGGCCTCGGGCCAGGTGCCGGCGCCGAACCTCGACCAGGCGAAGGCCGACCTCGCGAAGGGCGGGAAGCCCGACGGCTTCTCGTTCACGTTCAAGACGGCCACCTCGCCCGTCAACCAGCAGGTGGCTCAGGTGGTCCAGAACATGCTCGCGAAGGTCGGCATCCAGATGGAGATCCAGCAGGAGGAGTTCGGGACGCTCCTCGACGAGTGCGACAACCACGAGTTCCAGGCCTGCGCGCTCGGCTGGAGCGGCCGGCCCGACCCGGACGGCAACATCTACTCCTGGCTCTACACGGGCGGCGGCCTGAACGACTCCGGCTACTCGAACAAGGACGTCGACCAGCTGCTCGACGAGGCGCGCGTCGTCGCGGACATGTCCCAGCGCGTGCAGCTCTACGCGCAGGCGATGCAGATCGTCCACCAGGACGTGCCGTACGTGTACCTCTGGTTCCCGAAGGACATCATGGCCTACAAGGCCCAGGTCCAAGGGTTCGTGCTGTACCCGGACGGCATGATCCGCGCGGAGACGATCACGAAGTAGGCGGCGAGGCGAGGGGCGCGGCGCGACGGGCGACCGCCGGGGCGGGGCACCCCCCTACCCCCCGCCCCGCC
>JADGHG010000093.1 GCA_019689585.1 Clostridia bacterium | reverse complement strand
GCCCGCGCCCCCCCGCCCGCGGCCTCCCGCGCTCCCTCGCCCGCGGCCTCCCGCGCTCCCGCGGCCGCGGCCTCGTTCGCCGCGCCGTCGAGCCCCGCGAGGGCCACGTGGCCCTCGGGCCCGCGCACGCGCACCCGCCAGTTCAGGATCTGGATTTCGATGCCGGGCGGCACGTGCGTGTAGAGCTCGCGGTAGGCCCGGGTGAAGGCCTGGGCGATCTCGCCGGCCCGCTCGGGGCCGAGCGGCCCCTCGGGAAGGGGGACGGCGATGTCGTGGACCTGGCCCACAAGCCGCATGTCGGCCCAGCGCTCGACCGTCACGCCGTCCTGGACCCCGGCTTCGGCGAGGAGCTCTCGCCCCCGGGCCTCCATCTCCGCGAGGGACGCGTTCACCTGCGGCCAGTCGACGGCGCGAAGGCGCGCCGGCAGCGAGCGGGCGAAGTCGAAGGAGAGGGGCGCCACGAGGAAGCCCAGGGCCGAGGCGGCGCCGGCCGCCGGCGGCACGATCACCTCGGACACGCCCAGGATGCGGGCCACCTGCACGGCGTGCACGGGGCCGGCACCTCCGAAGGCGAGGAGCGCGTACCGACGCGGGTCGCGCCCGCGCTCGACCACGTGGCTGCGCGCGGCCCCCGCCATCTCCTCGTCGACGACCGCGTGCACGCCCCAGGCGGCCGCCTCGAGCGGAAGGCCGAGCGCGCGCGCGAGGCCGCCGAGCGCCTCCCGCGCCGCCTCCACGTCCAGCGCGAGGCGGCCGCCCAGGAAGAAGTCCGGGTTCAGGTAGCCGAGGACCAGGTCGGCGTCGGTGACGGTCGGCTGCCGGCCGCCCTGGCCGTAGCAGGCCGGACCCGGATCGGCGCCGGCGCTCTCGGGGCCGACGCGCAGGAGCCCGAGCGCGTCGACGCGCGCGATGCTCCCGCCCCCGGCCCCGACCTCGATCATGTCGACGACGGGCGTCCGGATCGGAAGCCCGCTCCCCGGCTTGAACCGGTGCACCCGCGCAGCCTCCATCACCGGCACGAGCCCCGGCCGGCCGCCCTCGATGAGGCAGGCCTTGGCCGTCGTGCCGCCCATGTCGAAGGAGATGAGGTCGGGGCGGCCGATCGTCCGCCCGATGTGCGCGGCGGCCAGCACGCCGCCGGCCGGCCCCGATTCGAGGAGGCGCACCGGCATGGTGACGGCCATGCGGACGGTGGCCGTGCCGCCGCTCGACTGCATGAGGAGGAGCTCGCCGCCGGCCCCGCGCGCCCTGAGCTCCTCGGCGAAGCGGCCGACGTAGCGCGAGACGAGCGGGCGCACGAACGCGTCGGCGGCCGTCGTCACCGTCCGCTCGTACTCCCCGAGTTCGGGCGCCACCTCCGCGGAGAGGCTCTGGCTGAGCCCCGGGAAGCGCCGCCCGATCTCCTCGCGCGCCTCGAGCTCGTGACGCGGGTCGCGGTACGAGTGGAGGAAGACGATCGCCAGCGACTCGACGCCCTTCGCGACGAGCCCCGCGACGGCCTCCACGAGCGCCGCGCGGTCGAGGGGGACGAGCTCGCGCCCGTCGCGGTCGAGGCGCTCCGGGACCTCGACGCGGCGGTCGCGCGGAACAAGCGGCTCCGGGAAGCGCAGGAAGAGGTCGTAGATGTCGTAGCGCTGCTCGCGCCCGATCTCGATCGCGTCGCGCATGCCCGACGTCGTGACGAGCCCCACGCAGGCGCCCTTCCGCTCGATGACGGCGTTCGTGACGAGCGTCGTCCCGTGGACGACCCGCGCCACCCGGCCGAGTTCGGCGCCTTCCTCGCGCGCGAGCTCGACGAGGCCCTGAAGCGCCGCGCGGGCCGGGTCGTCCGGGGTCGTGAGCCGTTTGTGCACGGCCACCCGGCCCGTCTCGCCGTCGACCCATACGAAGTCCGTGAACGTGCCGCCGATGTCGATGCCGACCATCACCGCCATGCCGTCGACCTCACCCGTCCCCGTCGCCTCCGACCCACTCCGACAGAAGCCGCGCCGCCAGCGTGCGCGCGAGCACGACCGGCGCGCCGGCCGACCGCCGCGCGACCGCCTTGTGGCGCAGGCTGTACCCGAAACAGTCCATGAAGACGAGCCCGCAGCCGGCTCGGCGAAGCGCCTCGGCCGCCCGTCGCACATCCTCCTCGGCAGCGTCCGCGTAGGGCGACGCGACCGCGACCTCGCACGCCAGCCCGCGCGCCGCCCAGCTCTCGCGCGCCGCCTGGGCCTGGTCGGCGTGCGGCAGGAGCACCCCGAGCCGACGGCCCCGCGCGAGCTCGGCCACGACGGCGCGAAGCGCGCCGTGCGGCTGGAACACCGCGAACCCCGGCGGCGCGCCCTCGGGCGCGAGATCCGGGAAGGCGCCCGTGCAGAGGAGCGCCACCACCTCCGCCCCCTCCGCGCAGAGCGCCGCGACCCGCGCGCGAAGCCGCGGCAGAAGCGCGTCCCGGCCGATCGTCACGGCCTGGCCGTCGGCGAGGAGCGTCACGAGGGTCTCGTCCCCCGGCTGCGGAGCGAGCGCCCGGACGTCCTCGGCCGTGAGCCCGTCGAGGGCCCCGGCTTCGACCACCTCGACCCCGTCCATCGCCTTCGCCATCTCGCGCGCGAGGCCGTCCGCGCGCGGCGCCTGGCCGATCGTGAGAAGCCCGACCCGTCTCGCCACGTCCATCACCTCCGCCCCCGGTAGAGGACCTCGAGCCCCACGATCCGCTCGGTGACGAGGACCACGACCGTGGCCATCGCGATGTTGACCGTCCCGACCGCGGCGGCCGTGGGGTCGAAGTCGAAGCGCAGGTAGTCGAAGAGCTCGATCGGCAGGGGGGTGGCGCCCACGCCGGCCAGCATGAGAGACACCGGGAACTCGCCGAACGAGTTGATGAAGGCGAAGGCGGCGCCGCTCGCCACGCCCGCGCCGATGATGGGCAGCGTGACGCGGCGGAAGGTCGCGAAGGGGCTCGCCCCCAGCCCGCGCGCCGCCTCCTCGAGGCTCCGGTCGAAGCCGGCCAAGACCACGCTCACGGCCAGGAAGACGTAGGGGATGCAGATGATCGTGTGGCCGACGACGAGCGAGAGCGTGCCCTGCGCCTTTGTGTGGAGGGCGTAGAAGAAGATGAGGAGCGCCACGCCGGTCAGGATCGCGGGGAACTGGAGCGGCGCCACGAAGAGGACCCGGAGGGCGTCGGCCGCCCGCCGCGCGTGGCGCGCCACGTAGAGGGCCGCGAGCGTGCCGAGGACGGTCGCAAAGGCGGTGGCGAGGGCCGCGAGCTCGAGGCTGAACACGAAGGCGTGCGTGAAGGCCTCGTCCTGGGCGAAGTGCACGAACCAGCGCAAGGAGAACCCCTGTGGCGGAAAGGTGAGGTAGTCCCCCGCGTTCAAGGCGGCGAGCACGACGACGACGATGGGAAGGAGGAGAAACGCGTACACGACGCCCGCAAGGAAGGCGAGCGCCCGCGCACCCCGCATCAGCCGATCCCCCTCATCGCGCGGCCCATCAGCTTCACGTAGCCCCAGAGGAGCAGAAGCGTGAAGGCCGACATGAAGGCCGCGAGCGAGGCCCCCGAGGGCCAGTCGAAGAGTTCGAGCACGCGTTGCGCGACGAGCATCGGCATCGTCAGCACCTGGTTCCCTCCGAGGAGGGAGGGGATCACGTACGAGCTCGCGGCGAGCACGAAGACGAGCACCGTGCCGCTGAACACGCCCGGCAGGCTGAGCGGCCAGGTGACGCGCAGGAACGTGCGGAGCCCGTCCGCGCCGAGGCCGCGCGCCGCGAGCTCGAGCTCCGGCAGGCGCCCGCCGAGGGAGCCGAGGAGCGAGAGCACCATGAACGGCAGGTAGACGTGCACAAGTCCCACGACGACGCCGAAGCCGTTGTACATGAGGTGCTGGCGCGGCAGCCCGAGCTGGGCGAGGAGGCTATTCACGAGCCCCGTGTCGGCGAGGAGCACCATCCAGCCATAGGAGCGGATGACGACGTCGACGAGGAGCGGGGCGAGGACGAACACCATGAGGACGGCCCGGCGGGCGCCCGTCTGGCGCACGAGGTGGTAGGCCAAGGGGTAGCCGAGCACGAGGGCCGCGAAGGCGGTGAGCGCGGCGTAGCCGATCGTGCGCGCGAGGATGCGCCAGTTGAAGGGGTCGCCCAGCGTGTCGCGGTAGTTCCCGAGCGTGAGGGGCGGCCCGTAGGCGCCGCCGCCCGTGGCCGGCGTGAGGAAGCTGATGTAGATCATGTTGGCGTACGGAGCCGCGAAGAAGAGGGCGAGGACGAGAAGCGGCGGCAGGAGGAGGGCGAAGGGCGCCCACCTCGCCCACCTCGCCCGCGCCTCACGCATCGGCGACACACCAGGCCGAACGCGGATCGTACGCCACGACGACGCGCTCCCCCGCCCGCGGCGCCTCCTCGGGCCGCGCCTGCACGCGCAGGACGAGCCCCTGCGCGACCTCGACCCGCACATCGACCAGGTTCCCGAGGTAGGCTCGCGCGACGACGGCGCCCGGCAGGCGGACGCGCCCGTCGGCGGAGGGCTCGTCCGGCCGGTCGGCCGAAGCGAGGGCGAGGTCCTCCGGGCGCAGGATCACGTGCACCCGCGGTCCGCCGAGCCCCTCGGGCCCCGAGGCGAACACGCGCCCGACGGGCGTCTCGACGGCGTAGGCGTCGCCCCGCCGGCCTGCGAGCTCGCCCGTGAGCACGTTGCAGACGCCGACGAACGAGGCGACGCGCAGATCGCGCGGCCGCCGGTAGAGCTCCTCCGGCCGGTCGACCTGGACGATGCGCCCGCCCATCAGGACGGCGATGCGATCGGCCAGCACCATGGCCTCGGACTGGTCGTGCGTCACGTAGACCGCGGTGATCCCGTGCTCGCGCTGGATCGTCCGGATGAAGAAGCGCATCTCCTCGCGCAGGTTGGCGTCGAGGTTCGCAAGCGGCTCGTCGAGGAGGAGCACGCTCGGGTTCGTCACGAGCGCCCGCGCGAGCGCCGTGCGCTGCTGCTGGCCGCCCGAGAGCTGGCGCGGGTAGCGCCCCTCGAGCCCTTCGAGCTGCACCTCGCGCAGGACCGCCCGCACCCGTTCGCGGATGGCCTGGCGCTCGAGCCGGCGCATCTCGAGGCCGAAGGCGACGTTCTGCCACACGGTGAGATGCGGGAAGAGCGCGTAGTTCTGAAACACCATGCCGACGTCGCGCCGCTCGGGCGCAAGGCCGTCGACGCGCCGCGAGCCGAAGTAGATCGCACCCCGGTCGGGCGTCTCGAACCCGGCGATGAGGCGCAAGGTCGTCGTCTTGCCACAGCCCGACGGGCCGAGGAAGGCGACGAGCTCGCCGTCCGCGATGGCGAGGGAGAGGTCGTCGAGGGCGACGACCTCTCCGAATCGCTTCGCGAGATGCTCGAGGACGATCGAGCTCATGCGCCGGCGGGCGTCCTCACTGGCCGGCGATCTCCTTGTTCCAGCGGTCGATGATCGTCTGCTTGGCGCCCGAGTTGACCCAGTTCCAGTCCCACCAGTGGATCTGGTCGAGGTTATCCTTGGTCACGGGGATGAGCGTCGCGAGTTCGCCCGTGATCGGCACGTCGACGTTCGCGGGCGTGGCGTAGAAGTTCTCCGCCCACTTGGTCTGGACGGGCGTGCTCAGCATGTAGTTGATGAAGGCGAAGGCGAGGTCCTTCACCTTCGAGCCCGACGTCACGTTCATGTCCTGCTCGAACGTGAAGAGCCCGTCGCTCGGCACGACGTAGGCCACCTTGACGCCCTTCTTGTACATCTGCGCCCAGGTCGGCGAGTCGAGCACGGCGACCGAGCACTCGCCGAGCGTGAGGAGCTGCTGGATGTCGCCCGTGAAGTCGGCCATCTTGAAGGGCTTGAGCTCCTTGAGCTTCTCGAAGGCCGTGTCGATGTCCTTGGGATCGCCTGCGAAGACGCGGGCCGTGTTCATCACGACCATCGGCATGGCCGAGTTCTTGGCGCTGTAGAGGCAGATCTGACCCTTGTACGCGGGCTTCCAGAGGTCCTTCCACGAGGTCGGCGGGTCGTTGACGAGATCGGTCCGGTACACGATGCCGAGCGGGTTGAGGAGGCCGAGCACGCCGTTGTCGTCCTTGTTGCGGAGCTGGGGCGCGACCTTCTCGAGGTTCGGGACCTTGTCGAGGGGCAGGTTCGTGAAGAAGCCGTCGGCGCGCGTACCGCTGATGTACGTCTCGTTGCCGATGACGACGTCGTAGGGCGGGTTGTCCTTGCCCGCGGCCCGGAGCTTCGCCATCCACTCGGAGGTGAGCCCGACCGCGAGCTGGACGGTCGCGCCGGTCTCCTCTTCGAAGGGCGGGATGATCGTGTTCTTCATGAAGTCTTCCCAGCTGCCGCTGTAGCTTGTGACGACCAGCGTCTGGCCGGCGAAGGGCTTCGCCTCGCTTCCGCCCGCGCCGCCGCCTGAGGCGCCGCCGGCGGTTCCCCCCGACGCCCCGGGGTTCGTCCCCCCGCCGCAGGCGCCCAAAAGCGCGAGCGAGAGCACGAGGGCCAGCCCGAACGCCGCCCTGAGGACACGTCTTGCCATCGTCCGACCGCCTCCCTTCCCTGCGCGCCCGATACGACGCCTCCGGCGGAGGATCCTGCCGATATCCCGAAAATAGATATGCGGTCCCGGATAGAGGGACAAGCCGGGCGGAGGCCGCCGTGTGCGCCCCCTCGGCCCTGGCGGGCCCCGCCGGGGGGATCGGCCCTGGCGGCCCGCGCCGCGCGATCGGCCCTGGCGGCCCGCGCCG
>JADGHG010000009.1 GCA_019689585.1 Clostridia bacterium | reverse complement strand
CCGCTCGGCATCCAGGGGATCCCGCAGCCGAAGCCCGGCGCTGTCACGAAGGCGCACGGCGGCGTGCTCTTCCTCGATGAGATCGGCGAGCTCCACCCGATCCAGATGACGAAGCTCCTCAAGGTGCTCGAGGATCGCAAGGTGATGCTGGAAAGCGCCTACTACACGCCCGACGACCCGAACGTGCCGCGCCACATCCGCGACATCTTCGACAAGGGCCTGCCGGCCGACTTCCGGCTCGTCGGCGCCACGACCCGCATGCCCGACGAGATCCCGCCCGCGATCCGCTCGCGCTGCCTCGAGGTCTTCTTCCGGCCGCTCACGCCGGAGGAGGTCGGCCGCATCGCCCTGCGGGCGGCCGAGAAGATCGGGCTGCCGATCGAGGACGAGGCGGTGGCCGTCGTGCGCCGCTACGCGACGAACGGGCGCGACGCCGTGAACATGGTCCAGGTCGCGGCCGGCCTCGCGCTCACGGAGGCGCGCCCGGCCATCCGGGCCGAGGACCTCGAGTGGGTCGCCCACACGGGCCAGTACGCGCCCCGGCCCGAGCGGCGCATCCCGCCCGCGCCGCAGGTCGGCATGGCGAACGGGCTCGCCGTGGCCGGGCCGAACGTCGGGCTCCTCATCGAGGTGGAGGCGGTGGCGCATCCGGCGCCGGACGGCCAGGGCGCCGTCACCGTGACGGGCGTCGTCGAGGAGGAGGAGCTCGGCCGGCCCGGACGCACGGTGCGGCGGCGCGGCATGGCGAGGGACGCCGTCGACAACGTGCTGACCGTCCTCCGCCGCTACCTCGACCACGACCCGCGCGCCTACCACATCCACGTCAACATCCCCGGCGGCGTCCCGGTGGACGGCCCGTCCGCCGGCGTGTCGATGGCGGTCGCCATCTACTCCGCCGTCACCGGGGAACCGGTCCGTCACGACGTCGCGATGACGGGCGAGCTCTCGATCCGCGGCCTCGTCCGCCCGGTGGGGGGCGTGCTCGCCAAGGTCGAGGCGGCCCGGCGGGCGGGCGTGCGTTCGGTCATCGTCCCGGCCGAGAACTGGCAGTCCATCTTCCGCCGCTACGAGGAGGTCGTCGTCGAGCCGGTGCGCAGCTTCGGGGAGGTGCTGAAGATCGCCCTCGCAGGCCCGGCGCGCGACGCGGCCCCGTCCGGGGCCGCGGCCAGGCCCGGCGAGGCGCGGGCCTTCTACGGCTGATGCAGCTCCGAGACGTCCTCTCCGGCCTCGCCGAGACGGTGACGGGCATGGAGGCCGTCCTCTGCGTCGGCGCGGGGCTTCTGGCCGCCTACTGGGACGGCTGGTACTGCGAGCGGCGCGGGTGGCGGCGCGACGCCCGCTTCGTCCGCTGGGCGGGGTTCGGCGTCGCGGCGGCGGGTGGGGCGCTCTACCTCCTCGGCGTCGCGAGCCGCTATCTCGCGGGTTAACGATCTTCCGTGCCCGTGCGACGGATGTGCACGTCGGCGCGGACGGTGAAGCTGAGGCTCGGGTAGGCGTCGCGCCACCCGGCCTGGGCGCCGCCCGCGGCTTGCGCGAGCTCGTGCCAGTAGGCGGGCTCTTTGCCGCGGAACTCCTCGCCGAAGCCGAAGATGTCGGCCTGCCAGGATTGCGTCTTCCGGATGAGCGAGCCGATCTCGCCCTCGACCGCGGCCTCGGCCGCCCGGTCGGCGGCGAGGAGCTGGTCCGGCCGGTCGAAGAGGTGCGTCCCGACCTTCTGGACGAGGTTGACCTCCATGCGGACGAAGATCTCCATGTGTGGCCGGCCTCCCGCGACGGAGGGCACAAGGCGCGCGCTGTGGTCGACGGCGCGGAGGTCGAGCCGTTCGCCCGGGCGGCCGGGCGCGGGGATGGTCACGACCTCGGCCGAGCGGCTTCCCCCGATCACGTCGAGAAGCGCCGGCACCTCGTCCATCGGCACGACGGCCCGCATGCACTGACCCGGCAGGACGGCGAGGCCGAGGAGCGAAGCGTGTTCGCCCTCGGCGCGCACGTAAGGGACGATCGGCGTCTGGCCGTCCATCGCGGCCGTGTTCCAGAAGGCGCCGAGCGTCACGACCGGGAGCCGGCCCATGGCGACCGCGTGGTCCATCATCTCGCTGAGGAAGAGGGCTGGTACGCGCGCGAACGAGGGCGCGAGCTCCATGGCGCTCGCGGCCGCGTCCCGCGTGACGATGAGCCACACCGTCCGGCGCACCTCGGGGCTGCGGCGGAAGTAGTCCATGTACGGCGCCAGACCGCGCCGGGCGAGAGCCTCGCCGACGGCCAGGACGTGCAGCTGGCCGAGCCAGATCTGGTCGTTCAGCTGGGCCTGGAGTCCCTCGAAAGCGTCGGCGACCGTCGCCCCCTCGGCGCTCGTGACGAAGACCGTCTGGCGCGTCCCTGTGGTCGCGCCCCCGCCGCCGCCGCCACCGCCGGCCGCCGGGCCGAGCGGCACCCGGCCCGGGATCCCGATCTGCGCCGTGAGCCTCACGTAGCCCGGCCGCGCGCCCGGATCGAGCCCGACCGCGAGCACCGCGGCGCGGTCCTCGATCTCGAGCCGGTCCCAGCACCCGGTGACGAGCGCAGCCGACGCCAAGGCGAGGGCGGCGGCGACGGCGCGGGCGGCCCGGCGGAGCGCGAGGCTCACGGCCATCGCTCCCCGCGGCGGCCGTCCGTCCCCCGGTACGCGGCGAGGAGCGAGCGGACCAGAAGGGCGCCCGGCCAGAGGAAGGTGAGGGGCAGCGACGCCTCGGCCACGCGGAAGATCGTCTGGTAGAGCGTCTGGATGTCCCCCGGAAGAAGCGCGAGCAGGTAGACGACCGGGAGCAAGAGGAGCGCGAACGGCTTGTGCTCCCGGAGCCCCAGCGCCTGGGCCAGCCCCGTCGCCGAGACGAAGTAGGTCGAGTAGAGCGAGGTGAAGACGGCCGTCACCCAGACCGTGAGGAAGAGGGCGTCGAAGCGCTCGATGATCCCGCCTGGCACGGTGGCCGCCTTCGCCATCTCGAGCGTCGGCCAGAGGAGGCCGACGACCTCGCCGCGGCCGAAGAGGGCGAGGGCCGTGGCGGCCGCCGCCGTGTACACGAATCCCGCGAGGGCGGTGCCGAGGAGGGCCGGACGCAGGAGCCGCTCGGGGTGGAGCGTGTGGTTCGCGACGGTGCCGAGCACGAAGAACGTCTGAAGAAGGGCGGCGACCAGCACCGTGGCGCGCGCGAGGCCCGCGGCCCCCTGGCCCCAGAACGGCTCCAGGTTGATGAGCCGCGCCGTCTTCAGGGCGAGGGCCACGATCGCGAGCGCGGGGAAGACGATGAACGGCAGGTAGAACTCGTGGATGCGGCCGAAGACGGCGACGTCGTTGCGCGCCGCGGAGGCGGCGAGGAGCAGCATGGCGAGGATCGTCACCTCGAGCGGCGTGCGCGGCAGGACGTCGGTGACGACGACCTCGCCGAACTCGCGGCTCGCAAGCGCCGTGAGCTCGATAAAGAAGGCGACGACGAGGAGGGCCATCGCCTTGCCCACGGCCCGCCCGAAGAGCGTCTCGCCCAGCTGGAAGACATTCTCGTCCGGGTGGCGCCGGCCGAGGAGGGCGAGAAGCGCCGTCGCCCCCATCGTGAGGAGCGAGCCCAGGGCGGTCGCGAGGGGGCCGCCCGTGTCGGCGCGCTCGGTCGTGACGCGCGGCAGCGTGAGGATGCCGACGCCGATGATCGAGCTCGCCAGGATCGCGGCCACCTGCACGTCGGTGATCACCTTGAGGGGGCGTGCCGGCCCCTCGGCCCGGCCGGCCGGCGTCACCGGCCGCGGCCCCGCGCGGACCCGGCCCGACCCGGGCGTCGGGGGCGCGCCGGGTCGAGGACGGGCTGCTTCTCGTCGAAGGCCGCGAGGGCGCCGCCGCGTCGGCGGCGGGCCTCGCGGGGCGCGAGGCTCTCGGGCCGGCGCCGTTCCACCCAGAGCGGCGCCCGTACGAAGAGGGCGTCGAGCACGGCCGGCCACCGGAAGGGGGCCACCGGCGCCATGTACGGCTCGCCGAAGGACTCGAGCGAGAGCATGTGGTTGACGATGAAGATGAGGCCGATGAGCGTGCCGTAGAGGCCGAAGAGGCCGGCCATGACGATGAGCACGAACCGCAGGAGCCGGAGCGCGATGGCCGCGTTGAAGGCCGGCGTGGCGAAGGAGCCGATGGCGGCGAGGGCGACGATCACGACGGAGATCGGGCTCACGAAGCCCGAGCTCACGGCGGCCTGCCCGATGACGAGGACGCCGACGATCGAGATCGCGTTTCCGACCGTCTTCGGCAGATGCAGGCTCGCCTCGCGCAGGATCTCCATGATGACCTCGAGCATCAGGACCTCGACGGCCGACGGGAAGGGGATGCCGGCGCGCGCCCCCGCGACGGCCACGGCGAACTTCGTCGGGATCATCTCGGGGTTGAACGAGATGAGCGAGACGTAGAGGGCCGACATGGTGAGCGAGATGAAGAGCGAGACAAGCCGCACGAAGCGGATGAACGAGGCGATGTGGAACCGCTGGTAGTAGTCCTCGGGCGTCTGGTAGAGCTGCGTGAAGTCCCCGGGCACGACGAGCGCGAACGGCGTGCCGTCGGTGAGGATCGCGACGCGCCCCTCGAGGAGCAGCCCGACGACCTTGTCCGGCCGCTCCGTGTTGATGATCTGGGGGAAGGGCGAGTAGCGATTGTCCTCGATGTACTGCTCGAGGTAGCCGCTCTCGAGCACGCCGTCGACCTCGATCGCGCGCAGCCGGCGGAAGACCTCGCGCACGAGGTCGGGCGAGGCCACGCCGCGGATGTAGCAGACGGCCACGGCCGTGTGCGTCCGCCGGCCGAGCACGAGCTGGCGGATGCGGAGGTCGCCGTCGCGCAACCGCCGGCGGAGGAGCGAGGTGTTCGTGCGCAGCGACTCGACGAACCCCTCGCGCGGACCGCGGATGACGGCCTCCGTCTCGGGCTCGCCCAGGTTCCGCTCCTTGGGCTGGCGGAAGCCGAGGAGGAAGGCGCGCCGGCTGCCGTCGAGGAGGAGCGCGACGTCGCCGGCGAAGATCGGGGCCGGAAGCTCCGAGAGGCGCGACTTCGGCCGGACTTCGAGGGCCGAGACCAGGCGCGCGAGCGGGTCGTTCGCCCGCTCCCCGGCGCCCGTGGGCCGCATGAGGCGGTGGACGACCTGCGTCTCGACGCGTCCGGCCGCGACGAGGCCGTCGACGTAGACGAGGGCGGCCGCGCGGCCCGACGACGTGCGGAAGCGCCGCGCCACGACGTCTGGCGAGCGGCCGAGGCGCCGGCGCAGGGAGGCGAGGTCGCGCGCGATGCGCCCCGTGAGCCGGTCGGCCGTCCGGCCGAGAAGCGTCTCGACGTCGTCCCGGGCGAGGCGGGCGCGCAGCGCGAGCTCCCGGGCGCGGTCGGCGTCCCAGGCCGTCCGGGCCACCCCCGCTCCGCAGAGTGACCGGCTGGGACGACGGCTATGCCGCCGCGTCGCGTCGCTCGGCCGAGCGCGAGGCGGAGGCGATCATCCCGAGGAGCACGAGGGCGCCGCCGACGAGGGCGAGGGGCGGCCAGCGCTCCCCCCAGAAGACCCAGGCCGTCGCGAGGGCGAAGACGGGCTCGAACGTGAAGATGACGGCCGCGCGCGTGGCGCTGGTGAAGCGCTGCGCCCAGTTCTGCGCGACCGTCCCCACCGCCGTGACGACGACCCCGCAGACGGCGAGGGCGACGAGCGCCTCTCCCGTCCAGCCCCTCGCGCCGAGGGCGACGATGCGCTCGGGCGCCCCGGCCTGGGCGACTCCGGCGAGGGCTGAGAGGAGCGCGGCCGTGAGCGACTCGATCGCGCTGAGGCGTAGGGCCGGGTGCAGGCGGGCGAAGCGGTCGACGGCGATCGTCTGGAGCGCGAAGGCGAGGGCGCAGAGGAGCGTGAGCCCGTCGCCGACGACGAACGGCCCCGCCCCCGGCCGCGTGAGGGCGAGGAGCCCGAGCGCCGAGAGGAAGGCGCCGAGCCAGGCGCGCCAGGCCGGCGGCCGGCCGAGAAGGGCCTCGAAGCAGGGCACGAGGACGACGGAGAGCCCCGTGAGGAAGCCGGAGCGCGCGGGGGTCGTGGTCGTGAGCCCCCACGTCTGAAGCGCGTACCCGGCGAAGAGGAGCGCCCCGATCGCGACGCCGGCCCCGAGCGTGCGACGACCTTCGGCCCCGCCCGAGCGATCCGGCGAGAGCGCCCTTCCCACCCCCTCGATGGCGAAGAGGAGGACGGCCGCGAGCGCGAAACGCGCGGACAGGAAGGTCCAGGGCGAGAGGGAGGCAAGGGTGTCCTTGACGAGGACGAAGGTCGTGCCCCAGGCGATCGTGAGCGCGAAGAGGACTGCTTCGGCGAGCCGCGTGGCGAGTGACACAGGCCCCATCGTACGCGAGTCCCCGCCTTGCGGGAAGCGGCGTGGACGAGGCAGGAGTCGGCGCGCGGGCACCGAATGTGCGCGGTCAAGATCCCCCCGTCGCGCGGGCGGATCGGCCAGGGCGACGAGCTCGCCTCGCTCGCCCGAAGCGGAAAAGAGGTGGCGGAGATGGCGGGGAAGGCGAAGAGCACGAAGTCCTCGGCGAAGCCGGCGAAGGGCTCGAAGAAGGGCAAGTAGCCGCGCGGCCGAGACGGGCGGGGCGGGGTGCGGGGCGCGCGCCCCGCCCCGCGTCTTCCTTCATCTGCCACAAGGTGCGCGCATGTGCGGGGCGAATGCCTGGCGCATGGCGTCCTCGGAACACCGGGGGCGGGTGCCTCGGGCAGGCCGCGACGTGTGCCTGCGCCCCCTTCGGGCCGAAGACCTGGCGACGGTGAGAGCGTGGCTCGCCGACCCGGATGTGCGCGCGGCCTTCACGGGCGGCTTGGGCGACCTCGGGGCGGCCCCGCCCGCAAGCCTCGCCTGGGGCGTCTGGATCCGGGCGGGGGGCGGCCCGCGGCGGCTCTTCGGCTGGGCCGAACTCGCCGACCTCGACCGGCGGGCCGGGCGCGCGGAGCTCCGCATCTGCCTCGGGCGGAAGGAGCTCTGGGGCCTCGGCTACGGCACGGAGGCGGTCCGGCTGGTCCTCGGGCGCGCGTTCCGGAGCCTCGGCCTCGCGGAGGTCTACCTGCGGGTCACTCCCGACAACCGGCGTGCGATCCGCGCCTACCAGAAGTGCGGCTTCGTCGTGGAAGGGCTCCTGCGGGCCGGCCGCCACGCGGCGCTCGGCCTCTCCGACCACCTCCTCATGACGGCCACGCCGCCCGGCCGCCTCGCCCTTGACAGGCGACGGGCGCCCCGCTAGCATGTGCGGAAGTCGCAGGAACCCTGCCCGTGACGGGAAGGGGGCGCGGCCGGCCGCGCCGAGAGAGGGAGGCTCTCCGGCTGAAAGGCCTCCCGCCCGGCCCCGCGCTCTGTCGTCCCCGAGGCGGGACGCCGAACCGCTTGGACCCTCGAGGCCCAGGCGCGAAGCGTCCCCGGTCCGCGCCCGTTATCGCGCGTCGAGTGCCCCGGACCGGCGACGTCGCCCGGGGAACAAAGGTGGTACCGCGGGAGCCCCGCCCTTTGGCCGGGGCTCCTTCGCATGTCGGGGGAGGAGATGGGAGGATCGCGCATGCGTCCTGAGCCCGATCTGGCGCGCGCCTTCGACCCGCGCGCCGTCGAGCCGCGCATCTACGCGCGTTGGGAGGCGGACGGCCTCTTCCACGCCGAGGTCGACCCGGCCCGCCGGCCGTACTGCATCGTCATGCCGCCGCCGAACGTGACGGGCGACCTCCACCTGGGCCACGCGCTCGACACGGTGATCCAGGATGTCCTCGTGCGCTGGCGGCGCATGGAGGGCGACGCCGTGCTCTGGCAGCCGGGGACCGACCACGCCGGCATCGCCACGCAGGCCGTCGTCGAGAGGCGGCTCCTCGCGGAGGGGCGGAGCCGGCACGACCTCGGGCGCGAGCGCTTCCTCGAGCGCGTGTGGGCCTGGAAGGACGAGTACGAGTCGCACATCCTGGACCAGTTGCGACGCATGGGCGCCTCGGCCGACTGGTCGCGCACCCGCTTCACGATGGACGAGGGGCTCTCGCGGGCCGTCGTCGAGGTCTTCGTGCGCTACCACGAGGAGGGGCTCCTCTACAGGGACGACGCCGTCGTGCACTGGTGCCCCGACTGCCGGACGGCCCTCTCCGACCTGGAGGTCGAGCACTGGGAGGAGGACGGGGCGCTCTGGACGATCCGCTACCCCCTGGAAGGGGGCGGGGAGATCCGGGTCGCGACGACGAGGCCCGAGACGATGCTCGGGGACACGGCCGTCGCCGTCCACCCGGACGACCCGCGCTACCGGAGCCTCGCGGGACGGACCGCCATCCTGCCGCTCGTCGGCCGGCGCCTTCCCGTCGTGGCCGACCCGGCCGTCGAGCGCGAGTTCGGCACCGGGGCCGTCAAGGTGACGCCCGGGCACGACCCCCTCGACTTCGAGATCGGGCGGCGCCATGGGCTCGAGGCGATCCAGGTCGTCGGTTGGGACGGCCGCATGACCGACGCCGCCGGCGAGCCCTACAAGGGGCTCAGGCGGGAGGAGGCGCGCCGGCGGGTGCTCGCGGACCTCGCCGCTCAGGGTTTGCTCGTCTCGGAGGCGGCGCACCGGCACGCGGTCGGCCACTGCTCGCGCTGCGACGCCGTCATCGAACCGCTCGTCTCGCGCCAGTGGTTCCTCCGCATGCGGCCCCTCGCCGAACCGGCGATCCGGGCCGTGCGCGAAGGCCGGCTGCGCATCGTGCCGCGCCGCTTCACCAAGATCTACCTTCACTGGCTCGAGAACATCCGCGACTGGTGCGTGAGCCGCCAGATCTGGTGGGGGCACCGGATCCCGGCGTACGAGTGCGAGGTGTGCGGCGAGACGACGGTCGCCCGCTCGCGGCCGGAGCGCTGCCCGCGCTGCGGGGCCGAAGGCACGAGGCTCCGCCAGGACGAGGACGTGCTCGACACCTGGTTCAGCTCCGCCCTCTGGCCCTTCTCGACCCTCGGCTGGCCCGACGACACGGCGGAGCTCCGCTTCTTCTACCCGACCTCGACCCTCGTGACGGGCTACGACATCCTCTTCTTCTGGGTCGCGCGCATGGCGATGTCGGGCCTTCACTTCATGGGCGAGGTGCCGTTCCGGACGGTGCTTTTGCACGGGCTCGTCCGCGACGCCGAGGGCCGCAAGATGTCGAAGTCGCGCGGCAACACGCTCGACCCCGTCGAGCTCGTCGACGAATACGGCGCGGACGCCCTGCGCTGGGCGCTCGTGCACGGGACGGCGATGGGCGGGGACGTGAACGTCGGGCGCGAGCGGCTCGAGGCCGGGCGCAACTTCGCGAACAAGATCTGGAACGCCGGCCGCTTCGCGCTCTCCCAGCTCGGCGCAAGCCCGCCCGGCCGGCGGGAGGAGGCCTGGCTCCGGGCCGGCCTCCCCGACGACCGCGTGCCGCCCGGCTTCGCCCCGGCCGACCTTGTCGACCGCTTCTGCCTCGACCGGCTGGCGGCCCACGCCGCCGAAGTGCGCCGTCACCTGCGCCGCTTCGAGCTCGGCGAGGCCCTCGCCGTCGCCTACGCCTTCGTCTGGGACGAGTTCTGCGACTGGTACCTCGAGGCCTCGAAGCACCGGCTCTACGGCCATGAGGGGGAAGAGGCGCGGGCGACGGCCAGGCTCGTGCTGTGGGGCGCCTTCGGAACCGTGCTGAGGCTTCTCCACCCGTTTCTGCCCTTCGTGACGGAAGAGCTCTGGAGCCGGCTCCCCGGCGCGCGGGGGAGCGTGATGCAGGCGGCGTACCCCAGGCCGCCGAGGGCCTGGCGCGACCCCGAGGCCGAGTCGGACATGCGGCTCGCTATCGAGCTCGTCCGCACCGTCCGGGCCTTGCGGGGCGAGGTCGGGGTGGAGCCGGGCCGTCCCGTCCGCGTCGTCCTGGTCCCGGGCGAGCTCCGCCCAGGGGTCGCGCGGGGCGCCCACCTCCTGCGGCTGGCCCGCGTCGAGAGCTGGGAGCTCGCCGCGCGCGCGCCGGCGGAGCCCGCCGTGGCGCAGGTCGTGCGGGGCGTCGGCGTCTACCTCCCGCTTCAGGGCCAGGTCGACGTCGAGCGCGAGGCGGCGCGGCTCGAGGCCGAAAGGCGCGCGGTCGAGGAGCGGCGCAGGCGCCTTGCGGAGCGCCTCGCCCGCCCGGGATACCAGGAGAAGGCGCCCGCCGAGGTGGTGGCGCGCGACCGCGCCGCGCTCGCCGAGCTCGAGCGCGTCCTCGCCGGGCTCGCCGAGCGCGCGGCGCGCCTCGGCCGGGGGCCGCAGGAGTGAGGCTACTCGTGTGGAAATATCACCCAAAGACCTGCGAGGGGGAGGGGCCTTGGCCCGCGCCGGCCGGCGTCGCGCGCCGTCGGACGGCACCCGCTTGCGCGAGGCGGCGCTCACGCTCGCGGGCACGCCGCTCCGGCTGCGCGACCTCCCGCCCGAGGCGCGGCCGCGCGAGCGGCTCTTCGCCCACGGGGCGGCGGCCCTCTCGCTCACGGAGCTCCTCGCCATCATCCTCGACACGGGCCACGCCTCCTACGGCCGGAGCGCCGTCGACCTGGCCGCGCTCCTCCTCGCGCGCCTGCGCGGCGCGCGACAGATGCCCGGCCTGGCCGCGATTTCATGCGCGTCGCCAGAGGATTTGCGCTCCGTGCCGGGAATTGGAGCGGCGAAGGCGGCCCGGCTCCTCGCGGCGATCGAGCTGGGCCGGCGGTTGGGCGAGGCGCGGCCGGAGCGCGTGGCGGTCGACCGGCCGGAGGACGTCGTGCGGTGGCTCCGGCCGCGCATGCGCGATCTCGACCGGGAGCACTTCGTCGTCCTCTGGCTGGACACGAAGCACCGCGTGCTCGGCCACGAGACGGTCTCGATCGGGGGCCTGGACGCGGCGCCGGCGCACCCGCGCGAGGTCTTCAAGGGAGCGATCGTGCGGAGCGCGGCGGCCGTCGTCCTCGCCCACAACCACCCGAGCGGCGACCCGACGCCCAGTGCCGACGACGTCCGGCTGACGCGCCGCCTCGTCGACGCCGGGCGCATTCTGGGAATCGAGGTGCTGGACCACATCATCCTGGGGACGGATCGGTTCGAGAGTCTGCGCCGGCGGGGCTTCCCGTTCGACTGACGGCTTAGGGGGACGACAGGACGCAGATGGGTGTGTTCGACCTCTTTCGGAACGACATGGGCATCGACCTCGGCACGGCCAACACGCTCGTCTACGTGCGCGGGCGCGGCATCGTGCTCCAGGAGCCGTCGGTCGTCGCCATCAACGCCGAGACGCGCCAGCCGCTCGCCGTCGGCGACGAGGCCAAGCGCATGATCGGCCGCACCCCCGGCAACATCGTCGCCATCCGGCCGATGAAGGACGGCGTCATCGCCGACTTCGAGATCACGCAGACGATGCTCCAGTACTTCATCCAGAAGGCGATGCCGCGCCACGCCCTCCTGCGCCACCCCCGCGTCATCGTCTCGGTGCCGTCGGGCATCACCGAGGTCGAGAAGCGAGCCGTGTACGACGCCGCCAAGCAGGCCGGGGCGCGCGAGCCCTACCTCATCGAGGAGCCGATGGCGGCCGCCATCGGGGCCGACCTGCCGATCCACCAACCGACCGGCAACATGGTCGTCGACATCGGCGGCGGCACGACCGAGGTGGCCGTCGTCTCGCTCGGCGGGATCGTCACGCACCGGAGCATCCGCGTGGCCGGCGACGAGTGCGACGAGGCGATCGTGAACTACGTGAAGCGGACCTACAACCTCCTCATCGGCGAGCGCACGGCCGAGGAGGTGAAGCTGACGATCGGCTCGGCCTACCCGGTCCACGACGACGAGACGATGGAGGTGCGCGGCCGCGACCTCGTGACGGGCCTGCCGAAGACGTTGACGATCACGGCCGAGGAGATCCGCCACGCCCTCGAGGACCCGGTCTCGGGCATCATCGAGGCCGTCAAGGTCACCCTCGAGCGGACTCCGCCCGAGCTGGCCGCCGACATCATGGACCGCGGCATCGTGCTCACGGGCGGAGGTTCGCTCCTGCGCGGGTTCGACCGGCGCCTCAGCGAGGAGACGGGCATGCCCGTGATCGTCGCCGAGGACCCGCTCCTCTGCGTCGTCAAGGGCACGGGCAAGGTCCTCGAGGAGATCGAGAACGTGAGGCGGCTTCTCATCACGGCGAAGAAGATCGGCTAGGGGCCGTGGCCGGGCGGTCCGGGCGCATCTGGCTCGCGCTCGCCCTCGTCGCCCTCGCCCTCGTCCTCGCCGCCGCGACGGCGAAGCCCCGCGAGGCGGTCCTCGTCGCCCGCGGGCTCCTCGTCGCGGCGAGCGCCCCCTTCACCGGCGCCGTGCGCGAGGCGACCGACTGGCTCGCAGGCGTCGTCGACACGCTCGTCGCCCTCCGCGACCTCCCGGCCCGAAACCGCGCGCTCGAGTCGGAGCTCGCCGCCATGCGGCGGCTCGCGATCGAAGCCGAGGAGCTCCGGCAGGAGAACGAGGCGCTGCGGGCGCTTCTGCGCCTTCGGGAGAGCGGTCCGCCCGAGTTCCGCGCGGGCCTCGCGGCGCGGGTCGTCGGGCGTAGCCCCGACCGCTGGTACGACGAGGTGACGGTCGATCGCGGCGCGGACGACGGCGTCGCGCGCGGCATGGCCGTCGTGACCCCCGAGGGGCTCGTCGGCCGCGTCGTCCAGGTGACGGCGCGCGAGGCGGTCGTCCTCCTCCTCACGAACCCCGACAGCGGCGTCGGCGCCCTCGTCCAGCGCGAGACGTCGCGGGCGGAGGGCGTCGTCCTGGGCCAGGCCGCGAGCCGGGGCCTCCTCACGATGCAGTTCTTCTCGCCCGACGCCGACGCCGTCCCGGGCGACGTCGTCATCACCTCGGGGCTCGGCGGGACGTTCCCGCGCGGCATCGCCGTCGGCTACGTCGTCTCGGTCGCGCGCGGCGAGGAAGGCCTCGCGCTCACGGCGCAGATCGAACCGGCGGCCGACCTCGACCGTCTGGAATGGGTGATGATCGTCCCGTGAAGCCGCGGCGCGACGCCCGCTGGACGTTCGTCTGGGGCGCGGCGGCCTTCGTGCTGGAGCTGGGCCTGGCCGACGCCGTGCGCCTCGGCCCGGCCTGGCCCGACCTCGCCTTCGCCTACGTCGCGGCCGTGGCGCTTCTGAGCGGCGCGCGCCACGGGCTTCTCGCCGGGGCGGGGCTGGGGCTCATGGTCGACCTGTACTCGGCCCACTGGCTCGGGCTCCACGCGCTCGCCTACGGGGCGGCCGGATGGGGGCTCGGTCGGCTCGTGGCCCCCTTCGACGAGCGGAACCGAGCCGTCGCCTTCCTGGCCGCGGGGCTTGGGGGGCTCTTCGCCGCGTCGGTCCAGGCGGTCGTCGTAGCCGTCCTCGCCGGCGGCCTCGACGTCCGGGCGCTCGTCTTCGCCGCCCTCCCGAGCGTCCTCTTCACGGCTCTTTTCGTCGCGCTCGTCGCGCCCTGGGATCTGGGACTGCCGCGCAGGACCGAGACGGAAGGGCGCGAGCTGCGCGAACTGAAGCTCTGGTTCTGAGGGGAGGGCCCACGTGGAGGCACCCGAGGGGGAGCGGCCCTGGGCCGCGAGGGCGCGCCGGGTGATGGCCCTCGCGCTCGTCGTCGCCTTCGCGCTCGTCGCGCGCCTCGCCCAGCTCCAGATCCAGGAGGGGGCCGTATGGGCGCAGGCCGCGCGCGACCAGATCGTACGCGAGCTCACGCTGCCCGCCCCGCGCGGCCGCATCCTCGACGCGCACGGCGCCGTCCTGGCGAGCGACCGGCCCGCCTGGACGGCCTACCTCGTCTACTCGAGCCGGCCGATGGACCAGGACGGCGTCGAGCTTCTGGCCCGCATCCTCTCGCTCGACCCGGCCGACGTGCGGCGCGCGCTCGAGGCGCTCGAGCCGTCGGCGAACCATCGGCCCTTCGAGCCGGTGCCGCTCAAGTTCGACCTCTCCCCGGTGGAGCAGGTCGAGATCGCCGAGAACCTCGACCGGCTCCCCGGCGTGCTCGTGCGCGCCGTGCCCATCCGGACCTACCTCGGCCTCGCCGACGCCCCCGACCTCGGCTCCTCGCTCGCGGCCCACGTGCTCGGCTACGTCTACCCCGGCGGCAAGACGGGGATCGAGAAGACGTACGACGGCCCGATCGAGACGCCGTCGGGCCCCGTGCTGGGGCTTGCGGGCAAGGACGGGATCGAGCGGGTCGAGGTCGACTACCGCGGGCGGCCCGTCCTCGGCGAGCCGGTCTACACCGAGCCGCCCGTCCCCGGCAACGACGTGCGCCTCACGATCGACGCCGAGCTGCAGGCCGTGGCCGAGCGCGCGCTGCGCCAGCGCATGCAATACCTGCGGAGCACCGTCACGACGTCCGGGGTCCACCCGGCGGCGAACATCGGCGCCGTCGTCGTGATGGACGTGAAGACCGGCGCGATCCTCGCCGACGTGAGCGAGCCGACGTTCGATCCGAACGTATTCGCAAAGACGGCCGGCTACACGCCCGAGAGCCCGGGCTGGAAGGATTTCGAGGCGGCCTACCGCGCGTACACGGCCGACCCGGCGCTCGGCACGCTCACCAACCACACGCTGGCCTACCGCGGGCCGATCGGGTCGACCTTCAAGCCGATCACGGCCCTCGCGGCGCTCTCGACCGGGACGATCACACCGGCGACGCGCGTGCGCGACCCCGGCTACTTCCAGCTCGGCGGCTACCGCTGGAACGACTGGACGGCCCGCGGCCACGGCGCGCCCGATCTGGTCGAGGCGATCGCGCGCTCCTGCGACGTGTACTTCTACACCGTCGGATACGAGACGGGGATCGACGCCATCGCGGCCGTCGCCCGCCAGTTCGGCCTCGGCGCGACCTCGGGCCTCACCGACCTCCCGGGCGAGGCGCGGCCGATCCTGGCAAGCCGCGAGTACAAGCAGGAGGCGAAGCCGAACGAGCCCTGGCTTCCCGGCGACACGGTGAACGCCGCGATCGGCCAGGGTTACAACGCCTTCACCCCGATCCAGGTGGCGAGCTACGTCGCCGCGCTCGCGAACGGGGGCACGCGCTGGAAACCGTACGTCGTCGCCGACGTCGAGTCGCCGGAGGGCCAGGTCCTCTGGCGGCAGGAGCCCGTCCGGCTCGGCACGGTCGACCTCCCGGCGGAGGACCTGGCCGTGGTGAAGGAGGGGATGCTGGCCGTCACCTCGTACAACCCGGGCTTCCGCCAGGTCGACTCGCCCTACGGCACGGCCTACTCGTACTTCGCCGACCTGCCCGCGGTGAGCCAGGCCTACCTCGGCCGCAAGATCCAGGTGGCGGCCAAGACGGGCACGGCCGAGACCGGGCGGCGCGTGGCCGACGGCTGGTTCGTCGCCTTCGCGCCCTACGACGACCCCGAGATCGCCGTCGTCGTCATGATCGCGCAGTCGGGCGGGGGCGGCGTCGCCGGCGGGCCGGTCGCGCGGGCCGTCATCGACGCGTACTTCCACCTGCCGATCACGCCCGTCGCGCCGAAGGTCGTCACCGGCACGCCGGTCCTCACGCGCCAGGGCGACTGACGGCCGCCGCCCGCCGCCCGGCTTCGACACATCCAAACACCACATGTCGTATTCTGTCGGACGACCGAGCCCTAGAGATGGTGTCCGTCCGGAAGGGACGCCGGGCCGACCGACGAAATACGCCGAGGGAGCGAGGGGGACCGGGTTCGTGGAGCAGAGAGCCCTCCCCCGGGGCGGCGGGCCCGTCGTCCGCCTCGGCGAGGACGAGGACTTCCACCGGCTCTGCGAGCGGCTCGAGGCGGAGCTCGCCCGCCTGGGTCCGGAAGTCCAGGGGGCGGCCGTGACGCTCGACGTCGGCGCCCGGCTCCTGTCGACGCGGGAGCTCCTCGAGCTCGAGGCCATCGTGAACCGGTACGCCGGCGTGCGGCTCGTGCAGGTCATCGACAGCTCGGGCGGCGGGGCGGCGGAGGCCGGCGGCGCCGCGGACGCTCCCTCGACAGGCGGAGCCGCCCTCCCCGAAGGCCGCGGGTCGGCGCGACGGTCGACCTGGGCCGGCCCGGCCGAGCTTGTGCGGCGCACGCTGCGCTCGGGCCAGCGGGTCGTCTCCTCGGGCCACGTCGTCGTCCTGGGCGACGTGAACTCCGGGGCCGAGGTGGTCGCGGCCGGGGACGTGGTCGTCATCGGCGCGCTCCGCGGGACGGCCCACGCGGGCGCGCTCGGCGACGAGGGCGCCGTCGTGGCGGCCTTGCGCCTCGAGGCGGGCCAGGTGCGCATCGGCCGGCACATCGGCCGGGCGCCCGACGGGGCGCGCCCTCCGGCGGACCCGGGCCGGCCGCGGCCCGAGGTGGCGCGGGTCAAGGACGGCGGCATCGTGATCGAATCGGCGCGCGGGGAGGCGTAGGCTTGGGGCTCGCGGTCGTCGTCACGTCGGGCAAGGGCGGGGTCGGCAAGACGACCACCTGTGCGAACGTCGGGGCGGCGCTCGCCGCCGGCGGGCGCAGCGTGGCGCTCGTCGACGCCGACATCGGCCTCCGCAACCTCGACCTCGTCATGGGGCTCGAGAACCGGATCGTCTACGACCTGGTCGACGTCGTGCGCGGCCAGGCCAAGCTGCGCCAGGCGCTCATCCGCGACAAGCGCTTCCCGAACCTGCAGCTACTGCCGGCTGCGCAGACGAAGGACAAGACGGCCGTGACGCCCGCCGAGATGCGGGAGCTCGTCGCCGAGCTCAAGGCCTCGTTCGAGTACGTGCTCGTCGACTGCCCGGCCGGCATCGAGCAGGGGTTCGCGAACGCCGTGGCCGGAGCCGACCAGGCGATCGTCGTGACGACGCCCGAAGTGGCGGCCGTGCGCGACGCCGACCGCATCATCGGCCTCCTCGAGGCCGAGGGGCTCACCGAGCCCCGGCTGCTCCTCAACCGCCTGCGCCCGCAGATGGTCCGGCGGGGCGATATGATGGAGATCGAGGACGTGCTCGACATCCTCGCGATCCCGCTCATCGGCGTGGTTCCCGAGGACGAGTCGGTCATCGTGACGACGAACCGCGGCGAGCCGGCGGCGCTCGTGCGCGACTCGCGCGCCGGACAGGCCTACCGCGACGTGGCCCGGCGCCTCATGGGCGAGGACGTGCCCGTGCGCGCGGCCGAGGGCGAGGCGTCGTTCCTCGGGCGCCTGCGGCGGCTGTGGGGGACGTGATGGCGGGCCTCCGGGAGCGGCTGTCGGCGGGAGGCTTCGCGCGGCCGGGCGCGGGTCGGAGGCGTCCGAGCCGCGAGGTGGCGCGCGAGAGGCTGCGGCTCGTGCTCTTCGAGGACCGCGCGCACCTCGCGGCCGGCCTCCTCCCGGCCTTGCGCCGAGACATCCTGGAGGCCGTGCGCCACCACCTCGAGGTCGAGGAGGCCGCCTTGCGGCTCGAGCTCCGGCGGGAGGCCGACGCCGTCGCGCTCTGCGCGACGATCCCCGTTCGGCGCGTCGCCCGCGGAGGGTGAGGGACGGGGCGGGCGGCAACCGGCCGACGACCGTCGACCTCGCGCTCGCCTTCCCGCCGCGCGCGCTCGAGGCGGGACGGGACTACGTGGCGCTCGGCCGCGTGCGGGAGCGCGCCCGCTGGGGCGAGGCCATCGCGGCGACCGTCGAGGGGCGGGAGCCGTACCGCGTGACGGGGCGGCTCTCGGCGCCGGCCGAGCACGCCTGCACCTGCCCGGCCCGCGCCCGCCCCTGCAAGCACGGGGCCGCCCTCTTCCTGGCCTTCGCCGACGACCCCGAGAGCTTCCTCGACCTCGGCCTCGCCGCCCTCTGGTACGCCGGCCGTCCCGACGAGCTCGCGGCCGCCCTGGCGGACGCGTTCCTCGGCGCCGAGGAGCCGGGGCTCTCGTCGTTCGCGCGCGTTCCCGTCCGCGGCGAATCCGGCTGGCGCGCGCTTCCGCTCGCCGAGCTCGCGCGGCTTTGCGCCGAGCGCGACTTCCCCGCGCGCGCGCGGCTCTCCCCTGAGGAGGAAAAGTCGCTCTACCGCGAGGCGCTCGCGCGGGCCGCCCGCGAGGCGCGGGATGGGCCGCCGGACGAAGGCGCCCCCTGGCTCGCCGCGGTCGAGGGGGCGGCCCGTCTCGCCGCCTGGGGCGCGCGCCTTGGGACGGAGGAGCTCGCCGCCCCGCTCGCGCTGCTCCACCGCCTCCTCGTCTCGCCGCCGCCCGGGGCCGACCGAGCCGACATCTCGCTCCGCCGGTCGGCCTTCGACGCGCTCGCGACGCTCGCCACCCGGCTCCCGCCCCGCCACGAGGGGTCGCTCTTCCGCATCCTGCGGGCGGCCTTCCGCATCCTCCCGGCGCCCGAGGCGGCCGCCCGCTGGGCGGCGCGCGCGGCCGGCGAGGCCGAGGCCGCGCGGCTCGACGAGTGCGAGGCCGAAGGCGCCGAGGCGCAGGCGGCCGCCCGGGAGAGGCGCACGGAGGCCGTCCGCGCGCTCGCCCTCGGCTGGCACGAGGCCGGGCGCCCGGAGCTCGCGGCCGCCGCGTGGGATCTCCACGGCGACCTCGCCGAGGCCGACGAGGGACGCGTGCGCGCGTGGGTCGGCGCCGGCGACTGGGCGCGCGCCCGGGCGGCGGCGGAGCTCGGGCTCGCGCGCGCCCCCGCCCGCATGGTGCCGTGGTTCCGGCGCCAGCTCGGCCGGGCGCTCCTCGAGCTCGGGGAGCCCGAGGCGGCCGTGCCGCTCTTCGCCGCCAACTTCGCCGAGTCCGAGACGGTGCGCGCGTATCGCGACCTGCGGCTCGCGGCCCGGCGCACGGGCGCGTGGGAGGGGATGCGGGCGGAGGCGGCCCGGCGGCTCGCCGAGGCCCAGTGGCCGGAGGGCGGGGCGGACGGCGAAGGCGCCCGCGGGGCGCCGCCGGGCGCGGCCGCGCCCGCCGCCCTCGTCGCCAAGCTCGCGCGCTGGCACTCGGTCGCCCGGGCGCTCGCGGACGACGCGCCGCTTCTCGCCCTCCGCTACCTCGCCGCCGCCCTGGGCGCGCTCCGCGCCGAAGCCGGTCGGCCGCAGGCGACCGGCCCGGACCGGGAGCCGGCGCCGTCCCGGGCCGCCCTCGTCGAGGTGGAGGGTGCGCTTCTCGCCCTCGGGGAGCGGATCGCCCGCGAGGGCGGCCCGCGGCGCGTGCGCGCCTGGCGGGCCGCCCTCGCCGGGGACGGCGGGCCTACGTGAGGAACGGGACGATGAGAAGCGCCACGATGTTGATGATCTTGATCATCGGGTTGATGGCGGGCCCGGCCGTGTCCTTGAAGGGGTCGCCCACGGTGTCGCCCGTCACGGCCGCCGCGTGCGTCTCCGTCCCCTTGCCGCCGTAGTGGCCGTCCTCGATGTACTTCTTCGCGTTGTCCCAGGCCGCGCCGCCGCTCGTCATCTGGATGGCGAGGAAGAGGCCCGTCACGATCGAGCCGACGAGCGCCCCGCCGAGCGCGACCGGCCCGAAGACGAGGCCGATCAGGACGGGTGCGAGCACCGGGATGAGCGCCGGGAGCATCATCTCGCGCAAGGCCGCCCGCGTGACGATGTCGACGGTGCGGGCGTAGTCGGGCTTGGCCTTGCCCTCCATGAGCCCAGGCACCTCGCGGAACTGGCGGCGCACCTCGACGACGACCTCCGAGGCGGCGCGGCCGACGGCCTCCATCGAGTACGAGGCGAACAGGAACGGCAGGATGCCGCCCAAAAAGAGGCCGACGAGCGCGTACGGGTTGCCGAGCCCGAAGTCGAAGGCGCGGCCGGCCGCGTGCTTCCCCAGCTCCTCGACGTAGCTCGAGAAGAGCACGATGGCGGCCAGCCCCGCCGAGGCGATGGCGTAGCCCTTCGTGACGGCCTTCGTCGTGTTGCCCACCGCGTCGAGCGCGTCGGTCACCTCGCGCACCTCGTCCGCCAGCCCCGACATCTCGGCGATGCCGCCGGCGTTGTCCGTGATGGGCCCGAAGGCGTCGAGCGTCACGATGATGCCGGCGAGCGACAGCATCGCCATGGCGGCCACGCCGACGCCGTAGACGCCGGCGAAGTGGTAGGAGGCGAGGATGCCGAGCACGACGACGAGGACGGGGAGGGCCGTCGCCTTGAGGCCGACGGCGAGGCCCGTGATGATGTTCGTCGCATGGCCCGTCTGGGAGGCGCGGGCGATGCCCTGCACGGGCGCGTACCGCGTCCCGGTGTAGTACTCGGTGAGCGCGATGATCGCGACGGTGACGAAGACTCCGACGACGGCCGACCAGAAGAGCGCCGGCCACCCGCCCGCGAGCGCGGGGACGCCGCTTGCCGCGACCCAGTCCATGAGCCAGCGCGTGACGAAGTAGAACCCGACGACGCCGAGGAGCGCCGAGACGCCGGCGCCCGTGTAGAGCGCCGTCGTGATCCTTTGGGCGCCCGAGGTGCGCATGGCGGCGATGCCGACGATCGAGGCCACGATCGAGACGGCGCCGAGCACGAGCGGGTAGATCATGGCCTCGAACCGCCCCTGGAAGAGGAGGAAGCCGAGCAGCATGGCGGCGACGGCGGTGATGGCGTACGTCTCGAAGAGGTCGGCCGCCATGCCGGCGTCGTCGCCCACGTTGTCGCCGACGTTGTCCGCGATGACGGCCGGGTTGCGCGGGTCGTCCTCCGGGATGCCGGCCTCGACCTTGCCGACGAGGTCGGCGCCGACGTCGGCGGCCTTCGTGTAGATGCCGCCGCCGAGCCGCGCGAAGGCGCTGATGAGGCTCGCGCCGAAGCCGAAGCCGACGAGCAGGGTCGGGTCGCGCGTGAGCCAGGTGAGCGCCGTCACGCCGAGGAGCGCGAGGCCGACGACGAAGAGCCCCGTCACCGCCCCCCCGCGCACGGCGACGGCGAGGGCGCCGGGGAGGCGCGCGTCGCTCGCGGCCTGGGCCGCGCGCACGTTCGCGCGTACGGCGACGTTCATGCCGATGTAGCCGGCCGCACCCGAGAGGACGGCGCCGACGAGGAAGAAGAGCGCCTCCCGCCAACTGAGCGCGAAGCCCAGGATGAGGAAGAGGACGACGGCGACGATCGCGATCGTGCGGTACTGGCGGTTGAGGTACGCCATCGCCCCTTCGCGGATCGCCGCGGAGATGCTCTGCATGAGCTCGCTGCCGGCCGGCCGGGCGAGCACCCAGGTGATGAAATAGACGGCGCAGGCGATCGCGAGAAGGCCGGCGCCGGCGGGGATCCAGAAGAGCGCGTCCGTCAAGGCGACAAAACCTCCATCCAGTCCCTTGGCAAGCCGGAATGGATTATATACTCGCGGGGGTGGCCGGGCGATGCGCGGCCTCTGGCGCCGGACCGACCTCTCGCTCGTGTTCGCCTTCCTCCTGCTCTCCGCCCTCGGGCTCGTGGCGGTGGCGAGCGCCACGAAATGGGACTGGCGCGACCGCTCGACCTGGACGACGGTCGAGCATCAGGCCGCCTGGGTCGCGATCGGCCTCGGCCTCATGGTGCTGGCGGCCTGGGTCGACTACCGCGCGCTCCGCCGGTGGGCCTGGGCGCTCTACGGGGGAGGGCTCGCGCTCCTCGTCGGCGTCCTCGCGTTCGGCGTGACGGCGCGGGGCGCGGCCCGCTGGATCGACGTCGGCCCCTTCACGCTCCAGCCGGCCGAGTTCGAGAAGGTCGCCCTCGTCGTCGCGCTCGCGGCCTACTACGCCGAGCGGCCGGCCCTCTTCCGGAGCTGGCTCGGTCTCGCCCAGGCGGCCGTGTGGGTCGTGCCCCCGGCCTGCCTCGTGCTCCTTCAGCCCGATCTCGGTTCGACGCTCGTCCTCGTGGCGACGGCGGCCGGGCTCTGGTACCTGGCGGGCCTCTCCGGCTGGCGGCTCCTCGCGCTCCTCTCGGGCGGGCTCGGCGCCGCGACCGTCCTCATCTACGGCTACCTGCACGGGATCATCCCCCAGAGCTGGATCCCCTTCCTGCACGAGTACCAGGTGAAACGGCTGCTCGTCTTCCTCAACCCCGGCGCCGACCGGTTGGGGGCGGGTTACCACGTCTGGCAGTCGAAGCTCGCGATCGGCTCGGGCGGCCTCACGGGCCAGGGGCTCTTCAACGGCGTCCTGAACCAGTACGACTACCTGCCCGAGTCGCAGACGGACTTCATCTTCGCCGTCGTCGGCGAGGACATGGGCTTCGTCGGCGCGGCGCTGGTCGTCCTGCTCGAGCTCTTCCTGGTCTGGCGCGCCCTCGCGGCGTCGGCGCGCGCCCGGGACCGCTTCGGGAGCCTCGTGGCCGGCGGCGTGGCCGTCATGCTCTCGGTGCAGCTGGCCGTCAACGTCGGGATGACGGTCGGGCTCATGCCCGTGACCGGCGTGCCGCTTCCCTTCGTCTCGTACGGCGGATCCGCGCTCCTTGCGGGGGCGCTCGCGCTGGGCGTGGTCCTCTCGGTGGGCAACCGGCGCGACGAGTCGCCCTTCGCATAGGCGGGCGGCGAGGCTCGTACCCATGGCCCCGGGAGGGTCGCGATGGGCCGGCCGCGGCTCGGGCTCCTCGAGCGCCTTCGCCGGCGGTCGGCGGGCGGCCGCCCCGGCGTCCCCCGCGAGGCCGTGCGGCTTGGCCTGGCCCTGGCCCTCGTCCTCTTCGGGCTTCTCCTCGCGCGCTCACCCGCGCCCTGGGCCGCCTCGCTGCGCGCGCAGGCGCTCGCCCTCGCGCGGGTCGACACGGCTCCGGCCTGGGGTCGGTCGCTGGCGGCCGCCTGGCGCTCGCTCGACCTCGCTCGCGTCCCGGGCGCCCCTGCCCTTCCGGCCGACGCGCCCGCCGTCCCGTCGGACGCGCTTCCCACCGGCCTCGGGCGGCTCGTCTGGCCGGTCGTCGGCGCCCTCGTCTCGGGCTTCGGCTTCCGCGACGGAACGGACGGTCCCGAGTACCACGAGGGCGTCGACATCGCGGGGGAGGCGTCCGCGCCGGTCCGCGCCGTCGCGGCCGGCCGCGTCGTCGCCGTCGGCCCGGCCCAGGCGGGTGTGGGCCTCGCCGTCACCCTGGCGCACGACTTCGGTTGGACGACCGTCTACGCCCACATGGGGAGCGTCCAGGTCGCCCCCGGCCAGGCGGTCGCGGCCGGCCAGGTCCTCGGCCGTCTCGCGCCGGGCGGCGACGACGGCCGGAGCCGGGGGGCCGTGCTGCACTTCGAGCTTCGAGAGGACGGTAAGCCCCTCGACCCGGCGCCGTATCTCGGGCTCGCGGTCGGCGCGGGGCCCTAGCCCGGCGTGGGCCCGATCCGCCTCGGCGGGCTCGCCGTCTCCGTCCACCCCCTCGCCCTCGCCGCGGCCGCCGTCGCCGTCCTCGGCGGCTACGGGCGCGAGTCGGCGCTGGCCGCGCTCGCCCTCGCGCTCCACGAGGCCGCCCACCTCCTCGTGGCGCACGCCTACGAGCTCCCGGTCGTCGAGGTCGAGCTCCTCCCCTTCGGGGCGCGCATGCGGCTTTCGGGCCTCGCCGGCGCCGACCCGGCGGTCGAGGCGCTCGTGGCGCTCGCCGGCCCGCTCGAGAGCCTCCTCCTCGCCCTGGCGGTGGGGGCGGCGCCGCCCGGCCTCGCCGACCCAGTCCTCGCGGAGGCCTTCGGGCGCGCGAACCTCTGGCTCGGCCTCGCCAACCTCCTGCCCGCCCTGCCGCTCGACGGAGGACGCCTTGTGCGGTCGCTCCTCGCGCCGCGCCTGGGCCGGCGCCGCGCGACCGAGCTCGTCGCCTGGGCGGGTCGCGCGACGGGCGTGGCGAGCTTCCTCTTAGGGCTCGCCCTCCTCGCCCAGGGCGCCCTGGCGCCGGCCGCCTTCGCCTGCGCCTGGCTCGTCTTCGACCGTTCGCGGGGCGAGCTCTTCGAGGCCGCCCTCGCCGACGTCCGCGAGCGGGTGCTTCTGGCCGCCCGCCTCCGCCGCCTCGGCCCGGCGCCGGCCGCAGCCCTCGCGGCCCACGCCGAGGCGACCGTGCAGTCCGTGCTCCGCCGCCTCGCGCCTTCGCGCTTTCACGTCGTCTTCGTCGTCGACGACGAGCTCGGCCTCGTCGGCGTCGTCGACGAAGGCAGGCTCTTTCGCGCGCTCGCCGAGCTCGGGCCCGACGCGCCGCTCTCGTCGGCGCTGCGGCTATAATCGGCACGGAGGCAACATTTTCATCCGTTTTCAGGAGTCGGTCGCTTGAACCGCGAGATCGTCATCACGGACGAGGGCGGCGAGCCTCAGGTCGCGATCCTCGAGGACCGGCGCGTGGTGGAGGTCTTCATCGACCGGCCGCTCGCCCAGCGCACGGTCGGGAACATCTACAAGGGCCGCGTCGAGAACGTGCTGCCGGGCATGCAGGCCGCGTTCGTCGACGTCGGCCTCGAGCGGAACGCCTTCCTCTTCGTCGACGACGCTCTGCCCGACGAGCCGGTCGAGCCCGACGCGCCGCCGCGGCCGACCGAGCCGCTCGAGCGGCCCCTCTCGATCGCCGACGTCGTCCACGTCGGCCAAGAGGTCGTCGTCCAGATCGCCAAGGAGCCGGTCGGGACGAAGGGCGCCCGGGTGACGCGCAACCTCACGATCCCGGGCCGGTTCCTCGTGCTCGTGCCGACCTCTCGCCACGTCGGGGTCTCGCGCCGCATCCAGGACCCCGAGGAGCGGGAGAGGCTCCGCCGGCTGGCGGAGTCTTTGCGCACGGAGCCCATCGGCGTCATCGTGCGCACGGTGGCGACGGGCCGCTCGGAGGAGGAACTCGGCGAGGACCTCCGCCGGCTCGAGGCCATCTGGGCGGGCGTGCGGGAGCGGCTGCGCGAGTCGGCGGCGCCGGCGCTCGTCTACGGCGACCTCTCGCTTGTCGAGCGCATCCTGCGCGACCGGCTGAACGAGAACGTGACGCGCATCGTCGTGGCCGGGCGGGAGCTGGCGGCGGACGTCGCCCGGTACCTCGAGCGCACGGCCCCCGAGTTCCGGCCGCTCGTCGAGGCGCGCGACGCCGACCCCCGGTCGCCGCTCTTCTCGGTCTTCGGCGTCGAGCGCGAGATCGAGCGGGCCCTCGCGCGGCGCGTGTGGCTCGAGAGCGGCGGCTACCTCGTCATCGACCAGACGGAGGCGTTCACGGCGATCGACGTCAACACCGGCCGGTACGTCGGCAGCACGGCCGACCTCCAGGACACCGTCTTCCGCACGAACATGGAGGCGGCGCGCGAGATCGCCCGCCAGCTGCGGCTGCGCGACATCGGCGGGATCATCGTCGTCGACTTCATCGACATGGAGGACCCGGAGCACCAGCGCCAGGTCGTCGAGGAGCTCGTCCTCGAGGCGAGGAACGACCACGCCCGGCCGAACGTCCTCGGCCTCACGCAGCTCGGCCTCGTCGAGATGACCCGCAAGAAGGCGCGCCAGAGCCTGGCCGACCTCCTCACCAAGCCGTGCCCGTACTGCGAGGCGCGCGGCCGCGTGCTCACGGAGGACGCGGCGAGCCGCCGCATCCGGCGCGAGATCGAGGAGACGCTGGCCGCCTCGAACGCCGAGGCGATCCTCGTCGAGGCCCACCCGTCGGTGGCGGCGCTCCTCATCGGGCCGAACGGCTCCAACCTGAAGGAGCTCGAGCGCCGCACGGGCCGGCACGTGTACATCCGCGGGGCCGAGAGCTGCCACGTGGAGAAGATGCGCGTGGTGGCGCTCGGCGACCGCGCCTCGGTCGAGGCGGCGGCCCTTCCCGTGCACGTCGGGCAGCGGCTCCAGGTGACGATCGAGGAGCCGCACGCCGTGCGGCCCGAGGACGGGATCGCGCGGCTCGAGGGCTACGTGGTCGACGTCGAGGAAGCGGGCCGCCGCGTGGGGGAGCGCGTGACGGTCGAGGTGACGCGCGTCTTCCGGACGTACTGCCGGGCGCGCATCGTCGGCGGCGGGGAGGCGGCCGGCCCATCGGGCGAGCGGCCCGCGGCCGGCGCCTAACCCGCGCCCGTCATCCAGGCGCGGAGCGCGATCGCGAAGAGCGCGAAGCCGAGGAAGGCGGCGACGGGCGGCTCCTTGATCGGCCGGCCGGCTTCGGCGTACCGGCGGCGCGCGCGCCCGCCCGGCTTCAGCGTCTCGGCGACGGCGACGCCGGCGACGAGGAGGGCCGCGTAGAGGAAGTGGAGGGCCTCGGGCGGGCGGAACCCCGAGGCGAGGAGCCAGAGGCCGCTCCCCGCCTGCACGAGGAGGAGGAGCGCGACGATGCGATGCCACCACCAGTACGCGATCGCGACGCGCGGGCGGCGGCCGAGCCAGGCGCCGAGCCCCCAGAGGAAGGCGACGCCGTATCCGAGGACGACGGCCGGGGCGAGGTCGGCGTGCAGCGTCGTCACGGCGCAGGTGATTCGCGGCGCACCTCCCGGCCTTCCTGCCGACAGTCGGCCGGAGGCGGGGACTCGCCCGGGCGAAGGCGTGCTTTGACGGCCGCGGGGCGGGTCTGCTACGATTCGAGTTCGCGAAACGCGGAGGCGAGGCGCCATGTACGCGATCATCGAGACGGGCGGCAAGCAGTACCGCGTGCGCGAGGGCGACGACCTCCGCGTCGAGCGCCTTCGGGCCGAGCAGGGCGACGAGGTCCGCTTCGAGCGCGTGCTCGCCGTCGGCGAGGGCCGGTCGCTCGTGGTCGGAGCGCCCACCGTGCCCGGGGCCCGCGTGGTGGCGCGCGTCCTCGGCCACGGCCGCGCGAAGAAGGTGCGCGTGTTCAAGTACAAGCCCAAGGTGAACTACCGGCGCCGCTACGGCCACCGCCAGCCCTACACGCGCGTCCGCGTGGAGCGGATCGAGCCGGGCGACCGAGGGCTCCACGGCGAGTGATCCGCGTCCTCGTCGAACGGGACGAGGCGGGCGAGCTGACCCTGCTTGAGGTCGAGGGCCACGCCGGCTTCGCGCCGCGCGGCCGGGACATCGTCTGCGCGGCCGTATCGGCGCTCGTCGGCACGGCTGTGCTCGGGCTCGAGCGGGTCGGCGCCCCCTTCGAGCTGGAGGAGCGGGAGGGCTTCACCCGCATCCGGCTCGGCCCGGGGGCGGCCGATCTGGACGCGCGCCGGCGCGCGGCCGACCTGCTCGAGGCGGTCGTCCTCGGGCTCCGCGCGATCGAGGCGGACTACGGACAGCACGTCGAGGTGGCGGTGCGGGGAGGTGAACGCCATGCTGAGGTCGCGGTTCGATCTCCAGCGGTTCGCGCACAAGAAGGGCGGCGGCAGCACCCGCAACGGGCGCGATAGCCGTTCCAAGCGGCTCGGGGTGAAGGCCTTCGACGGCCAGGCGGTCCAGGCCGGCGCGATCATCGTCCGCCAGCGCGGGACGCCCGTGCGCCCGGGTCGCAACGTGGGCCGGGGGGGCGACGACACGCTCTTCGCCAAGCTCGACGGCGTCGTGCGCTTCGAGTCGCGCGGGCGGGCCGGTAAGCGGGTGCACGTCGTGCCCCGCGCCGAAGGTGTCTCCTAGCGCCGAGCCCGCGGCCGAGCCCGCCTGGACCGACGAGGAGGTCCTCGTCCTCGCCCGCGCCGAGGGCCACGAGCTCGCGAACCTCGTCCAGGTCGTCGACGGCTGGCTCCAGCTCGGCGACCTGGCCGAGGCGAGGGCTGCCCTGGCCCAGGCGGCGCGCCGGGCCGGCCTCGGCCGCGCCGTCGCGCACCTGCCCGCCCCGCTCGCGGCCGAGCTCGTCTTTGCGGCGGCCCGCTCGAGTCTCCAGGGCGTCGAGTTCACGCTCGAGCTCTCGGGCGATGCGGCCCTGCGCCTCGCCTCGCTCGACCGGCGCGCGCTGCGCCGGTTGCTCGCAGCGCTGGCGGAGGCGGCGGCCGAGGCCGAAGCGCCGTTCGTGCGCCTTGTCGCGCCCTCCTCCGGGGAGGAGGGGCTCGAGGCCGAGGTGGCGGTGCCGGCGCGCGGCCTCCCGCTTTCGGCCCTCGTCGGCCGGCTCGCCGGGCTCGGGCTGGACGTGCGGGCGCTGCCGGCCGCCGAGCCGGGCGTGGCGCGGGTTTCGGCGCGGCCGGCGCGAGGGTAGGGCGGCATGTTCGCCGACGTCGCGACGGTCGTCGTGCGCGCGGGCGACGGCGGCCGCGGCGCTGTCTCGTTCCGGCGGGAGAAGTACGTGCCGCGCGGCGGGCCCGACGGCGGCGACGGCGGCCGGGGAGGCGACGTCGTCGTCGTCGCGGCGGCCGAGCTTCACACGCTCTACGACCTCCGCCACGTGAAGACCGTCTCGGCCGGGCGCGGCGGGGACGGCGAAGGCGGTCGCCGGCGGGGAGCGGCCGGCCGTCCGGCCGTCCTGCGCGTCCCGGTCGGCACGCTCGTCTACGACGGCGAGACGGGCGAGCTCCTCGCCGACCTCGCGCGCGACGGGGCGCGGACGGTCGTGGCGCGGGGCGGGTCGGGCG
>JADGHG010000092.1 GCA_019689585.1 Clostridia bacterium | reverse complement strand
GCGCTCGAGCGCGCGGCGGACGGGGCGGGAGGGGAAGCGGCCGGGGCGCGCGCACGTCCCTCGGCGGAGCCCCCCGATCCGGCCCCCTACGGTGTCCTCAGCGTCTATCTGGGTGCGGACGGCCGAGGCGGCGAGCTCCTCAAGCTTCCGGCCGGCGGCTCGCGCATCCCCACAAGCCGCGAGACGGTCGAGGCCGGGCTCCACTTCGCGCGCATGAACGGCCGCGAGGTCTTCCGCTTCGCCGTCCAGATCATGGGCGACGCCGCCGAGGAGGCGCTCCACCGCGCCGGCCTCACGTTCGCCGACGTCGACCTCTACGTGCCGCACCAGGCCAACCTGCGCATCATCGAGGCCTCGGCCCGCCGGTTCGGGCTCCCGATGGAGCGCGTCTGGGTGAACATCGACCGCTACGGCAACACGTCGGCCGCCTCGATCCCGATCGCCCTCTGGGAGGCCGAGCGGGCCGGCCGGCTGCGGCGGGGCGACGTCGTCCTCCTCGTCGCCTTCGGGGGCGGCCTCACGTGGGGAGCCGCCGTCGTGCGGTGGGGCGCAGGGTGAGGGACGCGTCCCTCGCCGTCGTGTTCCCGGGCCAGGGGGCCCAGTTCGTCGGCATGGGCCGCGAGGTGTACGAGCGCTACCCGGAGGCCAGGGAGGCCTTCCGCCGGGCCGAGGAGGGGAGCGGCCTGCCGTTGCGCCGCCTGGCCTTCGAGGGACCCGAAGAGGAGCTCGTCCCGACCGAGGTCCAGCAGCCGGCCATCCTGGCGACGAGCCTCGCCGTCTACGCCGTGCTGGCCGCGAGGGGGCTCGCGCCCTCCGCCTTCGCCGGCCTCTCGCTCGGGGAGTACTCGGCGCTCGTCGCGGCGGGGGCGCTCTCGCTCGAGGAGGCGGCCTGGCTCGTCCGGCGGCGCGGCCGGTACATGCAAGAGGCGGCGCCGCCGGGCGAAGGCGCGATGGCGGCCGTCCTCGGGCTCGACGACGAAGCCGTCGAGGCGGCCTGCCGCGAGGCGGGGCCCGACGTCGTGCCGGCCAACTACAATTGCCCGGGACAGGTCGTCGTGAGCGGGCGGCGGGAGGCGGTCGAGCGGGCCGCCGAGCTCTGTCGGGCGCGCGGGGCGCGAAGGGTGCAGTTCCTTTCCGTCTCGGCCCCTTTCCACTCGCCGTTCATGGAACCGGCCGCCCGGCGCCTCGCGGCCGACCTCGCGAGGGTCGCGCTCCGCGACCCCGAGGTGCCCGTCGTCGCGAACGTCGACGCTCGCCCGAAGACGACGGCCGAGGAGGTGCGCCGCGCGCTCGTGCGCCAGGTGGCGTCGGCCGTCCGCTGGAGCGACGGCGTGCGCGCCCTCAAGGCGCTCGGCGCGCGGCGGCTCCTCGAGGTCGGGCCCGGCCGGGCGCTCTCGGGCTTCGCGCGCCGCATCGATCCGGAGCTCGCGGCGGTCGCCTGCGGTACGCCGGAGGAGATCGAGGCCGTCCTGGCCGGAGGGGAAGGAGGCCGGTAGAGTGGATCTCGCCGGATGCGCGGCCGTCGTGACGGGCGGCTCCCGCGGCATCGGCCGCGCCATCGCGCTCGAGCTCGCGCGCGAGGGGGCGGACGTCGTCGTCACCTACCGCGCGCGCCGGGAGGAGGCGGAGGCCGTCGCGGCCGAGATCGGACGGCTCGGGCGGCGCGGCCTCGCGCTTGCGGGCGACCTGGCCGAGGCCGGCACGGCCGACGCGTGGGCGAAGCAGGCGCTCGAGGCCTTCGGGCGGATCGACGTCTGGGTCAACAACGCCGGGCTCGCCCGCGACGACATCTCGCTGCGCATGAAGGACGAGGACTGGCAGGCCGTCATCGACGCCAACCTGACGGGCGCCTTCCGGGGGGCGCGGGCCGCGGCGCGCGCGATGCTGAGGGCCCGCAAGGGTCGCATCGTGAACGTGGCGAGCGTGGCCGGCATCCTCGGCAACGTCGGCCAGGCGAACTACAGCGCCTCGAAGGCCGGGCTCATCGGCCTCACCCGCACGATGGCGAAGGAGCTCGCCTCGCGCGGCATCACGGTGAACGCCGTCGCGCCCGGCTTCATCGCCGAGGGCATGACGGCGGCGCTGCCCGAATCGCATCGCGACAGGGCCAAGGCGACGATCCCCCTCGGGCGGCTCGGCAGCCCCGAGGACGTCGCCTGGGCCGTCGCCTTCCTCGCCTCGCCGAAGGCCGCCTACATCACGGGGCAGGTGCTCGTCGTAGACGGCGGCCTCTGCATGACGCTCTACTAGTGGACGCCGGCTCGGCGGCCGGCCCGGAGGGCGGCCTCGGAAGGGGGTGAGCACGTGGCCGACGACAACTTCAACCGGATCAAGAAGATCATCGTGGAGCAGCTCGGCGTCGACGAGTCGCAGGTGACGCCCGACTCGTCGTTCGTCGACGACCTCGGCGCCGACTCCCTCGACATCGTCGAGCTCGTCATGGCCCTCGAAGAGGAGTTCGGCATGGAGATCCCGGACGAGGACGCCGAGAAGATCGCGACGGTGGGCGACGCCGTCCGCTACATCGAGAGTCACGCGCAGTCGTAGGCCGGACGCGGCCGGCGTGGGGCGCGCCCGGGTGGGGAGGACGTCGGGATGGCGGATCGCCGCGTGGTCGTGACGGGGCTCGGGGCCGTGACCCCCGTGGGCGTCGGCGTCGACGCCTTCTGGGAGGGGCTTCTCGCCGGCCGCTCCGGCATCGGCCGCATCACCCGCTTCGACACGGAGCGGTTCGACGTGAAGATCGGCGGCGAGGTGAAGGACTTCGACCCCTCCCGCTACCTCGACCGCAAGGCGATCCGCCACACCGACCGCTACTGCCAGTTCTTCCTGGCCGCGATGCGGATGGCGCTCGAGGACGCCTCCCTCTCGCCCGAAGCCTGCGACCCCGACCGCTCTGGCGTCGCCGTCGGCACCGGCATCGGCGGCATGGAGACGCTCTACCAGCAGATCCTCGTCATGCTCGAGAAGGGGCCCGAGCGCGTGAGCCCCTTCCTCGTCCCCATGATGATCGCGAACATGGCCGCCGGGCAGACGGCGATCGAGCTCGGCTTCCGCGGCCCGAACTGCACGTACGTGACGGCCTGTGCGAGCTCGGCGCACGCGGTCGGCGAGGCCTACCGCGCCATCCGGAGCGGCCGGGCCGACGTCATGGTCGCGGGCGGCAGCGAGGCGGCCTTCGTGCCGATCGCCATCGCCGGCTTCGCCAGCATGAAGGCCCTCTCCACGCGGAACGACGACCCCCAGGGCGCCTCCCGCCCCTTCGACCGCTCGCGCGACGGGTTCGTCATGGGGGAGGGGGCGGCCGTCTTGATCCTCGAGAGCGAGGAGCACGCGCGCGCGCGGGGGGCGCGCGTGCGGGCCGAGATCGCCGGGTACGCGATGACGGCCGACGCCTACCACGTGACAGCCCCTCGGCCCGACGGCGGGGGCGGCGCGCGAGCCATGGAGCTCGCCCTCGCCGACGCCGGGCTCGCGCCGACCGACATCGGCTACGTGAACGCGCACGCGACGGGCACGCCGACGGGCGACCCGGCGGAGGTGGCGGCCATCCGGGCCGTCTTCGGCGCGCACGCCGACCGGCTGCCCGTGAGCTCGACGAAGTCGATGACGGGGCATCTCCTCGGCGCGGCGGGCGCCGTCGAGGCCGTCGTCTGCGTCAAGGTGCTCGAGGACCAGGTGATCCCGCCGACGATCAACTTCCGCGAGCCGGATCCGGACTGCGCGATCGACTGCGTCCCGAACGAGGCGCGGCCGGCCGCCGTCGAGGCCTGCCTCTCGAACTCCTTCGGCTTCGGGGGCCAGAACGTCTGCCTCCTCTTCCGGCGCTGGCGCGAGAGGGCGAGCTAGGGTGGAGCCGGCGTGAGCCGGCCGGGCGAGACGGGCGGGCCGCCCGAGGGCGGCGCCCCGCACGAGGAGGTGTCCGCGGCCGGCCTGCCCCGGGCCCTCTCCGCCCTCCTCCCGGAGCCGCCCCGGAACCTCGAGCTCTACCGCCTGGCCTTCACCCACGCCTCGTACGCCCACGAGCTCGGCCTCCCGGAACGGCCGGGCCGCTCCTACGAGCGGCTCGAGTTCCTCGGCGACGCCGTCATCCAGCTGGCCGTGAGCGAGCTCCTCGCGGAGCTCCGGCCGGACGCGCCCGAGGGCGATCTCACCCGCTGGCGGGCCGCGATCGTCAAGGCGGCGGCGCTGGCCGAGGTCTCCGAGCGGCTCGGCCTGGGAGACCTGGCCGTGCTCGGCCCCGGCGAGGAGGCGGCGGGCGGCCGGCGCCGCCGCAAGCTCCTCGCCGACCTCCTCGAGGCGCTCGTCGGCGCGATCCACCTCGACCTCGGCTGGGAGGCGGCGAGGGGCTTCGTCCGGCGCCACCTCGGGCCGCTGGCCGAAGAGGCGCCCGCGCTGCCGCCGGAGAACGCGCGGGGCCTCCTCCAGGAGCACCTGCAGGCGCAAGGGAAGTCGGACATCCGCTACGAGGTCGTCTCGGTCGAGGGGCCGCCGCACCGAAGGCGGTTCACCGTCGAGGTGCTCGTCGAGGGAAGGGCCCTCGGGCGGGGAGAGGGCCGCTCGAAGAAGGAAGCGGCCCGGCGCGCGGCGGAAGAGGCGCTCTTACGGATTCGCGCCTAGCGGGACCCGGGAGGCCGGCGAGGGGGCGGGGCGGCCTGCGGCTCAAAAGGCTCCAGATGGTCGGCTTCAAGTCGTTCGCCGACCGCACGTCCGTCGAGTTCGGCCCGGGCGTGACGGCGATCGTCGGCCCGAACGGAAGCGGCAAGAGCAACATCGCCGACGCCATCCGCTGGGCGCTCGGCGAGCTCCAGGCGCGGGCGCTTAGGGGCGAGCGGCTCGACGACGTCATCTTCGCGGGGACGGCCGCCCGCCGCCGGGCGGGCTGGGCGCAGGTCGAGGTCGTGATGGAGAACGACGGCCGCCTGCCGGTGCCCGCCGCCGAGGTGAGCGTCCTGCGCCGGGTCGACCGCGCGGGCGAAAGCGAAGTGTTCCTGAACGGGGCCCGCTGCCGCGTGCGCGACGTGCAGGAGCTCCTCCTCGGGACGGGGCTCGGGCCGCGCGCGTACGCCTACGTCGGGCAGGGCCAGGTCGAGGCCGTCCTCGACGGCCGGCCGGCCGACCGGCGCGCCCTCGTCGAGGAGGCGGCCGGGGTGACGCGCTACCGCGCGCGCCTTCTCGAGGCCGGGCGCGCCCTCGAGCGGGCGGGCCGGCTCGCCGAACGGCTGCGCTCGCTCGTCGAGGAGTCGGCCGCGCGCCTCGAACCGCTCGCGCGCCAGGCCGAGCGGGCTCGCGCCCGCAGCCGTCTCGACCGCGAGGTGGAGAGGCTCGCGCTCGGCCTCCTGCGGGCCGAGTGGGAGGACCTCTCGAGCCGGATCGCGCGGCTTGACGAGCGGCTCGGGCGCGAGCGCGAGGCGCTCTCCGGCCACCGGGCCGAGGCGCGCGAGCTCGAGGCCCGGCTCGAGGCCGCGCGCGCCGAGCGCGGGGAGCGGGAGGCGGCGGAGGCCGAGGTCGAGGCCCGCGCGGAGGAAGCGCGGGAGAAGGCCGAGACGGCGCGGCGGCGGCTGCGCGAGCTCCAGGCGGCGCAGGCGGAGCGGCGCGACGCGATGCGGACGCACGAGGCGCGCGCCGAGGCGGCCCGGCGCGATCGCGAGAGGCTTCTCGCCGAGGCGGCCTCGGGACGCGAGAAGGCCGAAGCCCTCGCGGCCGAGGCCGAGCTCGCCCGGGCGCGGAGGGACGAGGCCCTGGCCGCACGGCGGCGGGCGGAGGAGGCGCTTTCGGCGGCGCGCCGGGCGGCGCGGGAGGCACGGGAGGAGCTCCTTTCCGCCGAGCGCGCCCTCGCGAACGCCGAGGCGGAGGAGCGGGGGCTGCGCGAGAGGGCGGAGGAGAGCCGGGCCCGGCTGGAAGCGGCGCTCGCCGAGGCCGAGGCTCGCCTGGCGCGGAGCGAGGACGAGGCGCGCGGCGCCGAGGAGGCTTGGCAGCGAGCCGCCCGTGAGCGGCGCGCGGCCGAGGCCGAATGGGAGGCGGCGCAGGCGGCGCGGGCCGAGGCCGAACGAGTCGCAGAGGAGGCGGCCCGGGCGGCCGAGGAGGCGGCGCGAGCCGAGGCCGAGGCCCGCTCGCGGGCGGAGGTGTGGCGCGCCGTTCAGGCGGCGGGCGAAGGGTACGCCGAGGGGCCGCGCGCCGTCCTCCGGGCCAAGGCGGAGGGCCGGCCCGAGGTGGCGGAGGTCGTCGGGGCCGTCGCCGAGCTCCTCCGGGTCGAGGCGCGTTACGAGCGGGCCGTCGAGGTGGCGCTCGGCCCGACGGCCCAGTACCTCGTCGCCCGCTCAGCGGCCGGCGCCGGGCGGGCGATCGCCTGGCTCAAGGCCGGCAAGGCGGGCCGAGCCACCTTCCTCCCCCTCGACGGCCTGCGGCGGGAGGCGCCGGGCCCCGCGTTCGAACGGCTGAGACGGGAGCCGGGGGCCGTCGCCTGGGCTGCGGAGCTCGTCGCGTGCGAGGAGGAGGTGCGGCCGGCGATCGAGCACCTCCTCGGCCGCGTGCTCGTGGCCGCCGACCTGAGGGCGGCGGAGAGGCTCGCCCGGGCGAGCGGGCTCCGGCTGCGCGTCGTGACGCTCGACGGGGAGGTCGTCCACCCCGGGGGCGCCCTGACGGGCGGCGAGGCGCGGTCGCGGGGCCCTTCGCTCGTCGCCCGGGCCCGCGCCGCCGACGAGGCCGGGGCCGCGGCCCGCGACGCCCGCCAGGCCCTCGCCCGCGCGCGGGAGGCGGCGTCGCGG
>JADGHG010000091.1 GCA_019689585.1 Clostridia bacterium | reverse complement strand
GGCCGGCGCCGGCGCGCGAGCTGGCGCGCCGGCTCCGGCCGGGGCTGCCCGCGTGAGGGGCCGCCTCTGGCGGCGGGCGCTCGCCCTCGCCGCGCTTTTCAGCCTCGCTCTCACGAGCGTCTCCTGGGCCGTCGGGCTCTCGCTGCCCTTGACGATCCCCGTCCTCTCGACGCCGCACGTCGGCGCGAGCTCCTCGCCCGTCGCCGTCACGCCCGTCGGCGGCACCGTCGTGCTGCCGGGGAAGAAGGCGCACCGCGAAGCCGGCGTGGAGCTCTACCGGGTCGAGGTGGGCGACGCCGGCCTCAGCGACCAGCTCCTCTTCCACATCGGCCTCCTCAACCCGCAGGTGATGTCCGGGGTCCTCAAGAAAGGCTGGATCGAGGTCGGCCTCTACCACCAGGTGAGCTCGGGCGAGGATTACGTGCTCCCGGCGGAGGGTGGGATCAAGGTCAAGCGCATCTCGGGAAGCCGGACGCACGGCCGCCTGCGGAAGGAGGACGCCGACCTCCTCTTGCGGCCCGGTATCGCCGGCGACAGCACGATCTACGTCGTCGTGAGCGTCGTCAACTCGGCCGGCAACATCCCGCCCGGCCAGCAGAACGTCGACGACCTCGAGTTCTTCTTGGACGTGAGGTTGCGGTAGGCCGTGCGCGCGGGCGGCCGGCCGCGGCGCAGGTTCCCGTGGGCGGCCTGGCTCCGCCGCATGGCGGCGGTCGTCGTCGTCCTCGCCCTCGCATTCGCGGTCGCGGTCTTCCGCACAGGCTACGCCCCGTTCACGGCCGTCGCCAGCTCGAGCATGGAGCCCGTCCTCCACCGGGGCGACCTCGTCTGGCTCGCGCCGGTCGACCCGACGGCGCTCACCGTCGGGGACGTCGTCGTCGTCGCCGTGCCGGGCTACATCCAGAGCCGGTACGACTACCCGCCGCTCCTCGTCCACCGCGTCTCGACCGTCGACACGTCGACCGGCCGCCCCCTCTACCGCCTGAAGGGCGACCGCAACCAGGGCGAGGACCCCTTCACCGTGCGGCCCGAGGACGTGCGCGGCCGGGTCGGCGAGGTCGTGCCCTACGCCGGCTACCCGATCCTCTTCTTCGCCTCGCGCCAGGGGATGCTCTTCGTCGCGATCTGCGCGCTCCTCTACGCCCTCTACCTCGCGCTCGAGTGGTGGGTGCGGCGGCGCGAGCACATCCAGGCGGCCGTGCGCGGGTACGTGCTGCCCGCCGTGCGCGAGGCGCTCGACGAGCGCGGGGTGGGCGGGCTCGCCGCCGGGGACCGCGTGGAGGCGTCGCTCCAATCCTTCGCGGCCGCCATGGCGCAATACGCCCTCCACCTGCAGAGCCACACGGCGGCCGTCGAAGACCTGGCCCGGGGGGCGCTCGGCCTGCGCGAGGCGGTGGAGTACCAGGTGCAGCTTTTGTCCGCCCTCTACGACCTCGTCGCGCGCGGGGCGGGAGGCGGCAACCCCGCAGCCGGCCCCGGTCGCGGCGGCGAGGCCGGGGGGGCGCTCGCCTCAGTCGCTCGCGCCTGGGCGGCCGACCTGCGCCCGGCCGACCCGGACGAGGCTCCTCTCGCGCCCGCGGCGGCTCGGGACGTGCCCGCGGTGGGCCTCCCCAGCCGCCGCGCCCGCCGCCGCGCGGCGCACGAGCTCGCTCGGCGGCGCCGGGTGCGCCGGGCCCTCGCCCTCGTCCGCGCCATAGCCCTCTTTGCGCTTCTCGGGCTGGTCTTGGTCCTCGGCTGACGCCTCGGCCGCCCTCGCGCCTCCCGTACCGCGGGCGGGCCGGTCAGGCTTCGCGCGCGAGGGTCCGGCAGGCGAGCTCCTCGCAGTGGCCGTGTCCCTCGCCCTCGACCTGCAGCGTGGTGTGGACGATGCCGAACTCGCGGCCGAGCATGGCCGCGAGCCCATCCGCCACCTCGGCCGCCCGCGGGAGGTCCTCGGGCCGGACGACGACGTGGCAGGTGAGGGCGGCGCGCGCGCCGTCGAGCGACCAGACGTGGAGGTCGTGCACGCCGAGCACCTCGGGCCGCCGGAGAAGCGCCTCGGCCACGGCCTCGATGGGCGCCCAGAAGGGCGCCGCCTCCATGAGGATCGCGAGGGCCTCGCGCCCGAGCCGCACCGTGCCCCAGAGGACGAGCCCGGCGATGCCGAGCGAGAGGACGGGGTCGACCACACGGACGCCGAAGAGCCACACGACGAGGCCGCCCGCCGCGACGGCGGCCGAGGCGGCCGCGTCGCCCACGACGTGCAGCCAGGCGCCGCGCACGTTGAGGTCCCCGTGGCCGTGGCCGAGGGCGCGCGCGATGAGGACGTTCGCCCCGCCGGCCGAGGCGGCGACGAGCGTCATGAGGGGCCCGACGGGCTCGGCCGGTGCGACGAGGCGGCGGACGGCCTCGACGAGGATCACGGCCGAGACGAGGAGGAGCGTGGCGGCGTTGAAGAGCGCGGCGAGCACGCCCGAGCGGTAGAAGCCGTACGTGTAGCGGCCCCCAGGCCGCCGGAGGGCCTGGCGCGCCGCAAGCCAAGCGAGGCCGAGGGAGGCGGCGTCGGTGAGCATGTGGAGCGCGTCGCTCCAAAGCGCCAGGCTGCGGGCCAGGTAACCGCCCGCGGCTTCGAGCGCGAGCACGGCGAGCGAGAGCGCGAAGGCCGCCCCGAGGCGTCGGCTCTTGAGGAGGTCGTCGGCATGGGGGTGCCCGTGGTCGTGGCGGTGGCCGTGGCCTGGGCCGTGCGCGTGATCCATACGGCGATTCTACTCCCTCCCGGCCGCCTGTCCCGAGGGTCGCGGGGCGTGGGCGGCGAAGGGTAGACGCTTCGAGGAGGCGCGACGTTGTCCGCTGAGACGCCGACGACCCCGCTCCGGCTCGCCGACTACTACGACCTCAAGATCGTGGCGCGGCCCGCCGTGTCGCCCGACGGCACGCGCGTCGCGTTCACCGTCACGGGCTTCCGCAAGGGGGCGGACGACCGCTACACCCACCTCTGGATCGCGCCCGTCGACGGCTCCTTTCCGCCCCACCGGCTCACCCGCGGCGACTCGAACGACGAGGCGCCGGCCTGGTCCCCCGACGGGACGAAGCTCGCCTTTCTCTCCACGCGGCCGGACGAGATCGAGGTCGCGGAAAGCCGGGCGCGCGCGGCCGAGGAGAAAGGCAAGAAGGCGGAGGGCGACAAACCGCCGCCCAAGCCGAAGCCGCAGATCTGGGTCCTCGACTTCGCCCGGGGCGGCGAGCCCCGCCAGGTCACGCACCACGAGGAGGGGGTGCGCGAGTTCGACTGGTCGCCCGACGGGCGGACGATCGTCTTCGCCGCGCGCGCCCCGAGCGAGGACCAGGCGAAGTACCTGAAGAGCGTGCGGGAGGAGAAGGGGCCCCTCGTGCTTCGCCGCGCTCAGCACAAATACGACGGGCGCGGCTTCCTCGACGACGTGCGCACGCACCTCTTCCTCGTCGCGGTCGAAGGGCGCGAGGTGAGGCAGATCACCGACGGGCCGTGCGACGAGACCTCGCCGCGCTTCTCCCCCGACGGCCGCTGGATCGCGTTCCTCTCGAACCGCACGGGTGACGCGGACAACAACCGGCGGACGGACGCCTGGCTCGTCTCGCCGGACGGCCAAACGGCCCGCCGCCTCACTCTCGGGGACGTCGGCATCGCCATGCTCTCCTTCTCGCCCGACGGCGAGTGGCTCGCGCTCGTCGGCAGTCGCGAACCCGAGAACGCGTACAAGCTCGCTCACCTCTTCGCCGTCCGCGTGGCGGACGCCCGCCCCGTGCCCGACCTCGCCGCGTGCGTGGGAGAGGGCTGGGCGAGCGTGGGGGGCGTCGTCCCCGACCTCGCGCCGGAGGAACTTCGGGCTCTCTCGGAGGCCGAGCGCGTCGCCCGCGCCCGCGTGTACCCGGTCGCCAAGGAGGCGTCCCCGCTCCGGGCGCTTTCCGAGGGGCTCGACCGCCCGGTGGTGGGCCCGCCCGTCTGGCTCGACGGCGAGACGGTGGCGGCGCCTGTGGGCGACCGCGGCCAGACGCGCGTCGGCCTCTTCCGGCTCTCGGGGCCGGCGGTGCTCGGCCTCCCCTTCGACCGCGGGACGACCGTCACGGGGTTCGACGCGGCCGGCGGGTGGGCGGCCCTCGTCCTCGACCGGCCGGAGCAGGGCGGGGGCGAGGTCGCCGCCGTCCGGGCGGCAGACCTCGCGCAGGCGCGCGCGGCCGAGGTCCGGCTGGTGACCGGCTTCCACGCGGAGCTTCGCGCGCGCCGGGCGCTCTGCCGCTACGAGCGCATCTCCTTCCGAAACGGCGACGGCCAGGAGATCGAGGGGTTCGTCGCCATCCCGCCGGGATGGTCGCCCGAGAAGGGCCCGGCGCCCCTTCTCGTCACGATCCACGGCGGGCCGATGGCGTACGACAGCCCGAGCTTCCGCTTCGAGAAGCAGTACTGGGCCGGGATGGGCTACCTGGTCCTGATGGTCAACTACCGCGGCTCCACCTCGTACGGGGAGGCCTTCTGCGAGGTGATCCGCGGCGACTGGGGGCCGCGAGAGCACGACGACGTCATGAGCGGCGTCGAGCACCTCGTCCGCCTCGGCTGGGCCGACCCGGAGCGCCTCTACGTGACCGGCTTCTCGCAGGGCGGCATCATGACGAACTGGGCGGTCGGCCACACAGACCGCTTCCGCGCGGCCGTGAGCGAGCACGGCATGTGGGACTACGCCGCGGCCTTCGGCACGGACGACTGCCACCTCTGGTGGCAGGACGACCTCGGCGTGCCCTGGCAGAACCCCGAAGGCTACGCCCGCATCTCGCCGAAGTCGGGCCTCGCGCGCATCCGGACGCCGCTTCTCATCACGGCGGGCGAGCACGACTGGCGCTGCCCCCTCGACCAGGCGGAGCTCCTCTACCTGGCGCTCAAGAAGCGCGGCGTGCCGACGGAGCTCGTCGTGTACCAGGACGAGCACCACGCCGTGACGAAGCCGCGCCGCGCCATCGACCGCATCCGTCGCGTGGCCGAGTGGCTCTCGCGCTACGGCGGGATCCCGGTCGAGGACGACACGGCCGAGGGCTACCCCTCCGGCTGAGAGGACCCCGCGAGCGGGAGGAGGGAAGGGAGGGGAGGGGGCCCATGCGCTCCGCCGCCGGGCGGCGCGTCCTCGTCTGCGCGATGGGGCTCGCCTTCGCCGCCCTCGCGGGCGGCTCTGGCGCGCGGGCCGCGGCGCGCTTGCCGGAGGCGAGCCGCGGCGTCGTGGACCTCTCGCGTGCCTCCCCCTTCCCGTCGGCGCCGCTCCGGCTCGCAGGCGAGTGGTCGTTCTACCCCGGGCGCCTCCTCTCGCCGGCCGACTTCGCGGCGACGGACGGCGAGACCGAGGGCGCCCCGGGGGCCGGGTCGGCCTCGGTGCCCGGCTGCTGGCCCATCCCGGGAAGCCAAGGCTTCGGCACGTACCGACTGCTCGTACAGCTGCCCGAGGGCGCCCCGCCCCTCGCGCTCCTCCTCCCGCCGCCGCATTCGGCCTACCGGCTCTGGGTGGACGGTTCGCTCGCCGCGGCGGGCGGCGCGGTGGGTACGCGCGCCCAAGGCGAAGACGCCCGCTACCAGCCGGCCTTCCTGTACCTCGGCGGGCCGGCCAGGAGTGCGGCGACGAGCGCTCCCATCGAGCTGGTCCTTCAGGTCTCGAACTTCCACTTCCGCTGCGGCGGGCTCACCGCCGCCCCGCTCCTCGGCCCGGCGGACGCGCTTCTCGCGGCGCGGCTCCGGCTGCTTGCCGCCGACACGGCCGCCTTCGGGGCCATCGCGATCGTCGGCCTCTACCACCTCGTGCTCTTCGCCTTCCGGCGCGAGGAGAAGTCGGCCCTCTACTGCGCGGCCTTCGCGCTCCTCATCGCGCTCCGCCTGCCCTTCCTCGGCCAGGCCTTCGCGCTTCAGCTCTGGCCGGGGCTTTCGCTGCGCGCCGGGCTCAGCCTCGAATACGGAGCCGACTACCTCGCGCTCCCCGTCTTCTTCGCCTTCCTCCGATCCATCGTTCCGGCGGAGGTGCACCCCTGGGCCGTCCCCGCCGCGTCGGCCACGGCGTTGGGCGGTCTCCTCTCGCTCCTCGGCCCGACGCTCTGGGCCTCCCGGCTCATCCAGCCCTACGAGGCGCTCGTGGTCGTGGCTATCGTCTACGCCCTCTCCGCGCTCGTCCTCGCCGCCCGGCGCGGGCGGCCGGACGCGACGCTCCTTCTTGTCGGCGCCTCGCTCTTCTTCGCCTCGCTCGTCAACGACCTCTTGAACGACAACCTCCTCGCCGCGACGGGCCATCTCGTGCCCCTGGGCACCGTCGCCTTCCTCCTCGCACAGGCGGCCGTCGTGGCGCGGCGGCTCGGCGAGGCCTATCGCGAGTCGCGGGCGGCGGAGAGGCTCATCGCCGAGCGCGACGAGAGGCTTCGGCGCGACGTCGCGGAGCATCTCCACGGCCGCGTGCAGACGGGACTCGTCGCCGTCTCGCAGGCGATCGGCGAGGCGATCGAGGCGCTGCCGCCCGAGGCGGCGGGGGCCGCCGGGAGCCTCGAAGGGGCGCGGGCCGCCATCGACCGCATCCGCGAGGAGGACGTGCGTCAGGCCAGCCATCGGCTTCACCCGGCGGCGGTGGAACTGGGTCTCGTGCCGGCCGTCGAGGCGCTGGCGCGGAGCTTCGGCGAGCGCCTCCTCGTCACCCTCGAGGTGGCGCCCGGCGTCGTGGAACTCGACCGGGACAGCGACCGGGGCGTCGCGGCTCCCGTGCGGCTCGCCGCCTACCGCATCCTCGAGGAGGCCTTGAACAACGTGGCGATCCACGCCGCGACCCGCCGCGCCGACGTGCGCCTCACGCTCGAGGGCGGGGCGCTCGTCCTC
>JADGHG010000090.1 GCA_019689585.1 Clostridia bacterium | reverse complement strand
GGCTTTTGGATCGAGCGCACGGGCGGGTGAATTGAGGAGAAGGGACGCGGCGACGGTCCGCCCGGTGGAGTAGGATGTGACCACGGGAGGTCACGTTTCGTGGAGCATGTGGGCATCCGCGAACTCCGGGATCGGCTGACGGCCTACCTGCGGCGCGCACGGGCGGGTGAGGTCGTCTTGATCCTGGACCGCAAGACGCCCATCGCCCGCCTGGGCCCCGCGGCACCGGAGCTCGAGGTTTTCGCCGAGCTGGCCGCGCAGGGTCTGATCGAGTGGGGGGGCGGCAAGCCGCAAGGTGCCACTCGGCCGCCGCGTGTCCGTGAAGGCCGGGTTTCCGACCTCGTGCTCGAGGGGCGGCGGTGATCCTCTACCTCGACACGAGCGCCATTGTGAAGCTCTACGTGGAAGAGGAAGGCTCGTCGGCGGTTCGCTCGGCTGTTCAGTCAGCTGGGGTGGTCGCCACCTCCCGGGTGGCCTACGCGGAGACGCACGCCGCGCTCGCGGCCGCTTGCCGGCTGGAGCGGATCAGCGTCGCGGAGCGGGCCGCGGCGGCGGCCTCCTTCCGGCTGGACTGGCGGGCGTATCTGGTCGTCAACGTCACCCAGGCTTTGGTGGAGCTGGCGGGGGACCTCGTCCTGGCCCATGAGCTCCGGGGCTTCGACGCCATCCACGTGGCGTCGGCGCTGCTCTTGAGCCAGAGGAGCCGGCAGGCGATGCGCTTTCTCACGTGGGACCGGCGAATGTCTGGAGCGGCGTCGGCGCTGGGCTTGGCTGTGGAGCCCTAGGCGGGGGCTGGCGGGTGAGGGCGGCTCCGGCCGAGCGCGGGGCGAGAGCCGGAGGCCGAGGTGCGCGCAGCGGCCGCAAGGCGCCGTCGGCGACCGGCTCCCGGCGTTCTATCGTCCGGCCGCCCCCGATAGCGTGGAGCGGGCGGCCGAGCGGGTGCCGGGCGCGACGGAGCGCGCACCCCGGGCCACCCGCAGGGGGCGCGGGACGGGGTGCGCCGGGGACGAAAGGCCGAAGCCGTCCAGGCTCTGGCCCTCGCGTCATTCGCCACGGCGTTCGTGGCGCTCATGGTCGCGTACCCGGACGTGGCCTTCCGCTCGGCGGTGCGCGGGCTCGAGGTCTGGTGGGACGTCGTCTTCCCCGCCCTCCTCCCGTTCTTCATCGGCGGCCAGATCCTCATGGGACTCGGCGTCGTAGCCTTCATGGGCGTGCTCCTCGAGCCGCTCATGCGGCCGCTCTTCGGGGTGCCCGGCGAGGGCGCGTTCGTGGTGGCGATGGGGCTCAATTCGGGCTACCCGCTCGGGGCGGCGCTCACCGCCGACCTCCGCCGGCGCGGCGGCATCACGGCCACCGAGGCCACGCGGCTCGCCTGCTTCAGCAACACGAGCGACCCCCTGTTCATGTCGGGCGCCGTCGCCGTCGGCATGTTGCGGGAGCCCCGCCTCGCGGGCGTCATCATGACGGCGCATTACCTCGGCGCGATCGCGGTCGGTCTCCTCCTCAAGTTCCTCTACCGGCCGGGGCGGGACGAGACGCCGCGGCCCGTGCGACAGCCCGGCGGCATGCTCACGCGCGCGCTGCGGGCGCTCGTGCGCGAACGGCGTGCCGACGGCCGCCCCTTCGGCGAGGTCCTGGGCGACGCCGTGCGCCGGTCGGTCGACACGCTCCTCCTCATCGGGGGCTTCATCATCCTCTTCGCCACGCTCACGGGCATGCTGCGCGCGACGGGCGCGACGGCCCGGGCCGAGGCCCTCGCGGGGCCTCTCCTCGCCGCGATCGGAGTGGATCCCCGGCTCTTCGACGGACTTCTCGCGGGCTTCTTCGAGATCTCGATCGGGACTCAGGCCGCGGCCCAGGCGCCGGCGCCGCTCCTCGACCGGACGATCGTCTGCTCGGCCGTCATCGCCTGGTCCGGAGCGAGCGTCGTGGCGCAGGTGGCGGCCGTGACGCGCGGCACCGGCGTGAACATCTGGGTCTACACGCTCGCGCGCGCCGTGCACGGGGTGTTCTCGGCCGTTTTCACGTGGCTTTTGTGGCCGGCGGGACTATCGGATGGCGCGCCGAGCGCGGGGACGGTCCAAACGATGGCGGGTGGGGCCGCTCACGCCGTCGGCCGAGTCCCGCCGGGAGATTGGCTCGCCTCCGTGGGTTTCTGGCACCACATCGTCATGCACTCGCTCGACCAGTTCGGATGGGCGCTCCTCGTGCTCGTCGCCGTCGCCATCGGGACGGTCGGCACGTCGCTCCTCCGCGGCGGCCGCCGCTGACCACCGGCCGGCCCGGTCGGGTCTCGACCCGCGCTAGCGCGCCAAAATACGGGCCAGCACCGCGGCCGCCTCGGCCCGCGTCATGGGAGCGCGCGGGCGGAAGGTGCCGTCCGGGTAGCCCCGCATGTACCCAGCCTCCGCGACGGCCGCCACGCTGGTCCTCGCCCACTCGTCCGTCTCCCCCGCGTCGGTGAACGGCACGTCGGTCGCCGGCGGGAGATGCAGCGCCCTCGCGAGAAGCACAGCCGCCTCTTCCCGGGAGAGCGCCGCCTCTGGCGCGAAGACGCCCGGCGCCCGGCCCGAGACGATGCCGGCCTGCAGCGCGGCCCCGACGTACCCGGCGAACCAGGCGTCGGCGGGCACGTCGGCGAAGCCGGCGCCTCCCGCGCCCGCGGCGCCTGGGCTCGGTTCGATGCCCATCGCAAGAAGCAGGAGCTTCACGAACTCCGCGCGCGTCACCGGCTGGCTGGCGCGGAACGTGCCGTCCGGGAAACCGCTTGCGACGCCCCGCAAGGCGAGCTCCCCGATGTCGCCTAGAGCCCAGTCGTCGGACGACACGTCGGGAAAGGGCGGAGCGGCGGGCGGCGCCCCGCCCGAAGCCTCGGAGGCCGTTCCGTCCGAGCCGCCCGAAGGTGGGGTGCTGGCGCCGGAGCCAGGCCAGCGGACGGTGACTGTCGCCTGCGCCGTGAAGGATGCGTACGTGGCCGTCACGACCGTCGTGCCCGCGGCATGCGCCGTGACGAGCCCGTTCGCGTCCACGCTTGCGACGGCGGGGTCGCCCGAGGCGAACGTCGAGAAGGAGGTGACGTCGCGTTCCGTACCGTCGGAGTACACCGCCGTGACGATCGTCTGGTGGGTGCCGCCAGGGACGAGCGTGTAGCGGACGGCGTCGAGCGTGAGGGAGGCGACGCCCGGCAGGACGACGAGCCGCAACGTAGCCTCCTTCTGGATGTTGTAGTCGGAGAGGGTGCGGCTGTCGTCGAGCTCCTGGTTGTGGAAGTACAGCCTTTGCCGGGACGCGTCGATCCCGGTCTCAGCCTCGATGCCCGCCTTCACTTGGGCCACCGTGTCCGAGGGCTCGACCTCCAAGATCCGAGCCGGGCCGGAATCCTCCCGCACGAAGATCTGCATGGCGCGCACCGTGCCCGATGGGAGGACGAACGTCCAGGCCAGAAGCCAGAGGGCCGTCGTGAGGGCGAGGCCCGTCGACCGCGGAAAGCGCCGCTCCCGGCCGCGCCGGCTCCGCCCGGCGGGTGGGACGGGGCGGGCCCCGGCACGGCCGGCCGAGAGGAGCCACCCCTGCCGGGAGCGCTGCCGCATCTAGACCTCCCCTGCCCCGGCACGGCGACCGCCGCGCCGTTCGCCAGCCGGTCCGGCGTACTTTCGCTGCGGTAGACGGCCCTCCTGCCGGCCGCGTGAATGGCGGCTCGCTCGGACAAGCCGTTCGGCCAGCCTTGGTGGCCCTCAGCCCTCCTCCAGCGCCCAGCTCCCGTACTCGAACGAGAGCCGCCACGGGCGGCCGCAGCAGACCAACCGGTCGCCGGGGCGCGCGTCCTCCGGCACCTCGCGGTCGCACCCGCAGACGGGGCAGCTTGCGCGCCAGACGCGCCTTGCGCTCGCCACCCCTTCCTCGTCGCGCACGAGGCGGAACCAGACGCCGGCGCAGTTCGGGCACTCGAACGGGCGGCCGTCCCAGGCCCCCTCCGGGACGGTCACCGTCTGGCCGCATTCCTGGCACTCGATCGTCTGCACGTAAGGGCTTTCCCCCTCTCGATCCCCCGACCCAGAAGACCCCGCCCGGCGTTCACCCGGCGCCTTCCGGCGCGGAAGGCCCGCCGGGCCGATCCGAAAGGCCCGCCCGAACGTATCCGAGCGCCTCCGGCGTCATCGCCTGCGGCCGGAAGCCGAAGCGCCCGGCCACAGCCTGAAGATCGGTGACCCCGTCGCGCGCGAGCTCGGCGAGCTCGGCCGGCGTGACCGGCGGGTCGGGCAACACCTGCATTGCGAAGCTCGCAACTCGCACGAGGCCGAAGGGCACGGGCACGAGCGTCCTCCGCCAGCCGAGGGCCGAGAGGACGCGCTCGACCACCTCGCGGTAGCTGAGGTGCTCCGGGCCGCCGATCTCGATCGTGGCAGAGAGGGTGTCCTCGCGCGCGAGGGAGAGCGCGACGCAGCGCGCGGCGTCGTCGGCTGCGATCGGCTGAAGCCGCGTCCGCCCACCGCCGGGGAGGAGGGCGAAGGGAGGAGGCGTGGCGCGCAGTCCGGCCACGAGCCGGTCGATGAAGCCGAACCCCGGCCCGAACATCACGGAGGAGCGCAGGATCGCGTACGGCACGCCCGAGCCGCGCACCATCTCCTCGGCGCGCCATTTGGAGCGGGCGTAGGGCCGCAAGGGGTCGTCCGCCGCACCGAGGGCGCTCATGTAGAGGAAACGACGCGCCCCCGCCGCCTTCGCCGCCTGCAAGGCGACGCGCGTCCCCTCGACGTTGACCGACTCGAACGTCTCCCCGCCGCGCTCGCGCACGATGCCGACGAGGTGGACGACGGCTTCCGCTCCCTCGGCCGCCCGGCGCACGCGGTCGGCGTCGCGCACGTCGGCTGCGACCCACTCGAGCTCGCCCTGCTCCGCCCCCGCCGCAGCGCCCCGTGGGCCCTCGGGCACGCGCCGGGCCAGCGCGCGCACCGCGTGGCCCGCGGCACGCAGTTCCCGGACCACTCTTCGCCCCAGGTAGCCGCTCGCTCCCGTGACGAGGACGCGCACGCCGCCCACCTCCCCCACGCGGCTCGGGTGCTAGAGTGCTACCGGGTACCACGATACCTTCCGGCCGGGATCCGGCCGAGGGGGCGAGGGCGACGGGCGCCTCCGGCAGCACGGCGTCGGGCCGCCGCATCGACCTGAACGCCGACCTCGGGGAGAGCTTCGGCGCCTACCGGCTCGGCGCCGACGAGGCGCTCCTCGCGGTCGTGAGCTCGGCGAACGTGGCCTGCGGCTTCCACGCGTCCGACCCGCGCGTGATGGAGCGCACGGTCGCGCTCTGCAAGGCGCACGGCGTCGCCGTGGGGGCGCATCCGGGCTTCCCCGACCTCGTCGGTTTCGGGCGCCGGTCGCTCGCGGCCTCGCCGTCTGAGGTGCGGGCCGACGTGATCTACCAGGTGGGGGCGCTGCGCGCCTTCTGCGACGCGCACGGCGTGCCGCTGCAGCACGTGAAGCCCCACGGCGCCCTCTACAACCAGGCCTGCCGGGACCCGGCGTTGGCCGAGGCCGTCGCCGCGGCCGTGGCCGCCGTCGACCGGCGACTTCTCCTCTACGCCCTCCCGGGGAGCGAGCTCGCCAAGGCCGGCGAGCGGGCCGGGTTGACGGTGAAGCGCGAGGGCTTCGCCGACCGCGGCTACCGGCAGGACGGCTCGCTCGTGCCCCGCGGCGAGCCCGGCGCCATCGTCGAGGACCCCGAGGAGGCCGGCCGGCGAGCGGCGCGCATGGTCTGCGAGGGGCGCGTCACGACGCGGGAGGGCGCCGACATCGCGGTGGCGGTCGACACGATCTGCCTCCACGGCGACAACCCCGAGGCCCTTGCCATCGCTCGCGCCGTCCGCGCCCACCTCGCGGCGGCGGGCGTCACCGTCGCCGCGTTCTCGGCCCCCACGTCGACCTGACGACCTGGCGCCTCTCATGCCGGCCCGAAGCTCGCCGTCGCCGCCCGCCAGGCTTCGACACGCCTGCCACCTTCCTGCACCGCCGTCGACGATTTTCGGCAGGATTCGACACGCCCCCCGGCGAACGTGTCGCGACGGATTTCGCAGATCGCAATCGGTTATCGTGTGACGCGTTCATCGACAGATAATGGTTGCACCTTGCCGGCCGTTGCACCCTGCCGGCCACAGAAGGAGGCGGACACCGTGCCGCGTACGTTGAACCAGTCGCTCGCCAAGGCCTACCGCCTGCTCGACGCGCTGCGCGCCCAGGGGCCGCTGAGCCTCACGGAGTTGAGCGCCCTCGCCGGCATGCACAAGAGCAGCGCCTTCCGGCTCCTGGGGACGCTTCAGTCGTTCAAGTGGGTCGAGCAGGACCCCGACAAGCGCTACCGCCTCGGGCTCGGCGCCGTCATGCTCGGCCAGGCCGCGCTCGCGCAGCGGAGCGTCGTGCGCGTGGCGCTTCCGCACATGACGGACCTCGTCGAGAAGTTCAAGGAGAGCGTGAGCCTCGTGCTCTTCCAGGAGCGCGAGGCCTACTACGTGACGAGCGTCGAGGCGCCGCGCTCGATGCGGGCGAGCCCCCAGCGGCCGGGCACGACCGTGCCGCTTCACTGCTCCGGCTCGGGCAAGGTGCTCCTTTCGTGCCTTCCCGAGTCCGAACTCGTCGAGCTCGTGCGGCGCCTTCCGCTCGAGCCCCGCACGGAGCGCACGATCACCGACCCCGAGGCGCTCCTACGCGAGATCGCGGAGGTGCGCCGGCGGGGATATGCGGTCGACAACCAGGAGCTCGAGGCGGGCCTCCTCTGCATCGCGGCTCCCCTCGCCGACTACACGGGCAACGCGTTGGGCGCCATCAGCCTCTCGGGCCACTGCGTGCGCATCGAGGCGCGCGGGGTCGAGCGCGTGGCG
>JADGHG010000089.1 GCA_019689585.1 Clostridia bacterium | reverse complement strand
GTCGCCCTGGGCGGGCGCGCGGGCGGCCGGGCCGCGGCGCGGCCGCGGCGAGCGCGCGGCACGGGCGCGGCCCGCCTGTGCCGCGGCCGCGGCGAGAGCGCGGCGCGGGCGCGGGCGCGGCCCGCGCCGGGTCGCGCCCGCTGTCTGCCCTCGCAGCGCGCGCGGAGGCCGCCCGTCCTCCGCCCGGCTTACTTCGCGGCCGCGTACCGCCGGGCGACCTCGCCCCAGTTCACCGTGTTCCACCAGGCGGCGATGTAGTCGGGCCGCCGGTTCTGGTACTTGAGGTAGTACGCGTGCTCCCAGACGTCGAGGCCGAGGATCGGCTTCTTGCCCTCCATGACGGGGTTGTCCTGATTCGGCGTCGTCGTGATCTCGAGCTTGCCGCCGGGGCCGACCACAAGCCACGCCCAGCCGCTGCCGAAGCGCCCGGCCGCGGCCTTCGAGAACTGGTCCTTGAACGACTCGAAACTCCCAAACGTCGAGGCGATCGCCTGGGCCAGCTCGCCCGTCGGTTCGCCGCCGCCCGACGGGCTCATGATCTCCCAGAAGAGCGAGTGGTTCGCGTGACCGCCGCCGTTGTTGCGGACGGCCGTGCGGATCGACTCGGGCACCTCGTCGAGCGAGGCGAGGAGCTCCTCGATGGACTTCCGCTGGAGCTCCGGGTGACCCTCGAGCGCGGCGTTCAGGTTGTTCACGTACGTGCCGTGATGGCGGTCGTGGTGGATCCGCATCGTCTGCTCGTCGATATGGGGCTCGAGCGCGTTGTAGTCGTACGGCAGGGGCGGAAGGGCGAAGGCCATCGGGATCCCTCCAGAGGCGAAATGGTGTCCGGGCCCATTCTAGACCCGGCCCTCCGGGCGGGCAAACCGCCGGAGGACGCCGCGGCGCCGGCCCCTTGGGACCGGCGCCGCCTAACGCCGTCGCCCGCCCACGCTTCGCCTACGCGGCCGGCCGTTCGCAAAGATGGCGGAGGCGACGGGAATTGAACCCGCGATCTCCGGTGTGACAGACCGGTGTGTTAACCACTACACCACGCCTCCGCAAGGCGCAAAGCAGCCTCCAGTGTACCACGGCGCGCAAGCGGCGCCTACGGCGGCGGGCCCGGGACGCCCTGGCGTGACGCTTAGCCTACGCCTTTCGCCGCGCCGTCTCGCGCGTCATCTGGAACGGGTCGCGGCGCGCGAAGGTCTGCTCGCGCTCGGGCCCCACCGAGATCATGACGACCGGCACGCCCGAAAGCCGCTCGACCGCCTCGACGTACCGCCTGGCCCCTTCGGGCAGCTCCTCGAACGAGCGCGCCTCCTCGACCGGCTCGTCCCAGCCCGGCAGCTCCTCGTAGATCGGCCTCGCCCGCGCCAGGTCGTCGACCTGCCGGGGCAGCCGTTCGGTCACGCGCCCGTCGAGCTCGTATGCGGCCGCGATCTTGAGGGGGTGGAGGCCCGTCAGCGTGTCGAGGTGGTTCAGCGCCAGCCCTCCGAGCCCGCTCACGAGCGCCGAGTGCCGGAGGACGACGGCGTCGAGCCAACCGCACCGGCGCGGCCGGCCGGTGGCCGTGCCGTACTCGCGCCCGCGCTCGCGGATCGTCTCGCCCGTCTCGTCCGTGAGCTCCGTCGGGAAGGGGCCGTCGCCCACGCGGGACGTGTAGGCCTTCGCCACCCCCAGCACGCCGTCGATGCGCGTCGGCGCCACGCCGCTGCCGAGGCAGGCGCCGCCCGCCGTAGGGTACGACGACGTCACATACGGGTAGGTGCCGTGGTCGAGGTCGAGCATCGTCCCCTGGGCGCCCTCGAAGAGCACGCGCCGCCCCGCGTCGATGGCCTCGTTCAGGAACGCGACCGTGTCCGTCACGAACGGCTCGAGCCGGCGCGCGTAGCCTTCGTACTCGGCGAGGAGCTGCTCGAGGTGGAAGCCGGGGCTTCCGAACTCGCGCTCGAGCCGTTCGTTCGCGCGCGTGAGCGCCTGCGCGAGCCGCCGCCGGAAGTACTCGGGCCGGAAGAGGTCGCCGACGCGGATCCCCGTCCGCGCCACCTTGTCCATGTAGGCCGGCCCGATGCCGAGCCGCGTCGTGCCGATCCGGGCCGGACCGAGTCGGTCCTCGCCCATCTGGTCGATGCGGAGGTGGTAGGGGAAGATGACGTGCGCGGCGTCGCTGATGCGGACGCGCGAGACGTCGAGGCCGCGCCGCGCGAGCTCGGCGATCTCCTCGAGGAACCGCCCGGGGTCGAAGACGACGCCGTTTCCGATGACGCAGTCCTTGCCGTGCAGGATGCCCGAGGGCACCTGGCGGAGCGCGAAGCGCTCGCCGCCGACGACGACCGTGTGGCCGGCGTTCGTCCCGCCCTGATAGCGCACGACGACGTCGGCCGACTCGGACAGGACGTCGGTGACCTTGCCCTTGCCCTCGTCGCCCCACTGCGTCCCGACGAGCACCAGCGTCGACACGGGCCTACCCCCCGGGCGGCGCGTCGGCGTGGCGCGTGTCGACGGCGCCGAATCGCGTCCAGTCGTGGAAGAAGACGAGCTCGACGGAGCCGACCGGGCCGTTGCGCTGCTTGGCGAGGATGAGCTCGACCGTCGAGACGACGGAGCGCGCTCCTCCGTAGGAGATCGTCTCCTTGCGCTCGGCCTTCTCGGGGTCGTGGTAGATGAAGAGGACGACGTCCGCGTCCTGCTCGATCGCACCCGACTCGCGCAGGTCCGAGAGCTGCGGCCGGCGGCCTTCACGCTGCTCGACGGCCCGCGACAGCTGCGAGAGCGCCAGCACCGGCACCTCCAGCTCGCGCGCAAGCGCCTTGAGCGAGCGCGAGATCTCGGAGATCTCCTGCTGGCGGCTCTCGACGCGCCCGCGCGTCCGCATGAGCTGGAGGTAGTCGACGACGACGAGCCCGATGTCCTCTTCGGCCTTCAGCCGGCGCGCGCGGGCCCGGAGCTCCATCACGGTGATGTTGGGCGAGTCGTCGATGAAGATCGGCGCGTCGCCGAGCCGCCCGAGCGCGTGCGAGAGCCGGTCCCAGTCCTGCGTGTGCAGCTGGCCGCTGCGCAGCCGGTAGGAGCTCACGCGCGCCTCGCTGCAGAGCATGCGCTGCGCCACCTGCTCGCGCGACATCTCGAGCGAGAAGATCGCCACGGGCACCGAATGCTCGATCGCCACGTGCGCCGCCACGTTCAGCGCGAGGGCCGTCTTGCCCTGCGAGGGGCGGGCGGCCAACACGACCAGCTCCGACGGGTGCAGGCCCGAGGTCAGCTCGTCGAGCCCACGGAAGCCGGTCGGCGTCCCGGTGACGCCGTCCTTCTTCTCGTACATCCGCTGGATGTGGTCGAAGGTGTCGACGAGCACCTCGCGGATGGGCGCGTACGTCTTGACGCGCCGGTCGCGCGTGAGCGAGAAGATGCGCTCCTCGGCGAAGTCGAGGAGCTCGTCCGCGTCTTCGCCGCCCTCGAAGGCGCGCCGGGCGATCTCGCTCGAGGACTGGATGAGGTTGCGGAGGACGGCCTTCTCCTCGACGATGCGCGCGTAATGCTCGACGTTCGCCGCCGTCGGCACGGCGTTCGCGAGCTCGGCGAGGTAGGCGCGGCCGCCGACCTCCTCGAGCAGCCGGCGCCGCTCGAGCTCGTCGCCGACCGTCACGACGTCGGCCGGCTCGTTCCGCTCGTAGAGGGCGAGGATCGCGCGGAAGACGTGCCGGTGCCCCTCGCGGTAGAAGTCGTCGGCGTCGAGCACCTCGGCCGCCCGCACGACCGCCTCGGGCGAGATCAGCATCGCCCCGAGGACGGACTGCTCGGCCTCCACGTTCTGCGGCGGCAGCCGGTCCGCGGGCGGCTCGAGCGCCACTAGGCCCGCTCCTCGCCGACCGGCGCCGCCGCCTCGCCGACGGGGACGAGCATCTCGTCGAGGAGCTCCTCGACCCGCTCGACGAAGCGGATCTCGAGCGCGTCCTGGTGCGAGGGCACCTCGCCCGCGTTCGCGCGCGGGAGGACGACCTTGCGCACGCCCGCCTGGCGCGCGCCGTAGAGCTTCTCGGGGATGCCCCCCACCTCCTGGACCCGCCCGGAGAGCGACACCTCCCCGGTCACGGCGACGTCCTGGCGGACGGGGCGGCCGAGCACGGCGCTCACGATGGCGACGAGCACGGCGGCGCCCGCCGAGGGGCCGTCGATGTGCCCGCCGCCGACGACGTTCACGTGCAGGTCGTAGTCGTAGAGGTCCTTGCCGGTGAGCTTGCGAAGGAGCGTGCCGGCCGTGAAGACCGAGTCGCGCGCCATGCTCCCCGCCGTCTCGTTGAAGCGGAGCCGACCCTTGCCGGGCTCCCGCGCGGGGAAGGCGAGCGCCTCGATCTCGAGCGCCGAGCCCATGAACCCGAGGACCGCCAGCCCGATGACGCGGCCGACCTGCGGCGTGTCGGACGCGAGCGGCCGCGCTTCGCGCTCGACGCGGGCCGCGCTCAAGGCGTCGCGCGCGTGCGCGAGGGTCACCCGCACCCGCCCGTCGCGGGCGGCGTCGCCGGACTCGAGGAGGGCGAAGGCGTACGCGTCGGCGAGCACGTTCAGGGCGCGGCGGGCCTCGACCGTGAAGAGCGAGATCTCCCGGCAGGCGTCCTCGTCGAGCTCGACGCCGAGCTTGGCCGCGCCTTGGTGCAGGATGCGGCGGATGTCGGCCGGCGTGAGCGGGTTGAAGTAGATCTCGGCGCAGCGCGAGCGCAAGGCCGAGGTGATCTCGTACGGGTCGCGGGTCGTCGCGCCGATGAGCACGAAGTCGGCGGGCGCGCCCTCGCGGAAGAGCTTGTGGACGTAGGCGGGCACGTTCGGGTCGTCCGGGTCGTAGTACGACGACTCGAAGAAGACGCGCTTGTCCTCGAGCACCTTGAGGAGCTTCGTCTGCAGGATCGGGTCCATCTCGCCGATCTCGTCGATGAAGAGGACGCCCCCGTTCGCGTCGCTCACGAGGCCGAGCTTCGGCTCGGGGATGCCGCCTTCGGCCAGGTCGTGGCGCGCCCCCTGGTAGATCGGGTCGTGGACGGAGCCGAGCAGCGGGTTCGTCACCTCGCGCGGGTCCCAGCGCAAGGTCGCGCCGTCGACCTCGACGAAGGGGGCGTCGGGGAGGAAGGGGCTGCCCGGCCGCTTCTTCGCCTCCTCGAGCGCGAGGCGCGCCGCCGTCGTCTTGCCCACCCCGGGCGGGCCGTAGAGGAGGATGTGCTGCGGGTAGCGCGAGGCGAGCTTGGCGATGAGCGCCCGCACCGGACCCTCCTGCCCGACGAGCTCGGCGAAGCTCTGCGGCCGCAGAACCTCGGCCAGCGAACGGGCCAGGCTCCGCTTCTCGAGGGCCTCGATGCGCTCGAGGCGGCGCCGGGTCTCGGCCGTCTCGGGCGAGATCTCGCGCATCACCTGCGCGCGGATGTCCGAGACGTACTCCTCGTGCCGCTCCTGCATGCGGTCTTGGACCTTCTGCTCGATCTCGTCCTCGACCGACCGGCGGGCGAGCATGTCGGCGAGCTCCTCCTCGAGCTCCTCGATCGCCGCCGGCGCGTCGGAGATCGTCGGGGGCGCATCGATCGTCGGGTCGTCGAAGACGATCTTCTGGAGGGCGACGAGCCGTTCGCCGACGTCGCGCGAGCGCATGCCCTGGAGCGCCCCGACCTTGCCGGCTTTGAGGACGACGCGGTCGGGGCCGAGGATGTCGGCGAGCTTGCTGTAGAGGGCCGCGACCTTGCGCTCGAGGTCGACGGGCGGGGCGGCCGGCCGATCGGCGCGCGACATGCGGCTCACGCGCCCTCCGCCCCCTCGACGGCGACGACGAGCTCGGCCACGACCTCCGGGTGGAGCCGCACGCGCACGACGTGGCGCCCGACCGTCTTGATCGGACCGGGAAGCTCGATGCGGCGCCGGTCGACCTCGACCCCGGCCGCTTGCGCGAGGTGTCGGGCGACGTCCTGCGCCGTCACCGACCCGAAGAGCCGGCCGCCCTCCCCCGCGCGGGCGGGCACGCGGAGCACCAGGTCGCGAAGGCGAAGGGCGAGCGCGCGCGCCTCCTCGCGCTCGCGCCGCTCGCGCGCCGTGCGCCTGCGGTCGCTCGCCTCCTTCTCCCGCAGGGCCGCCTCCGTGGCGGGCGTCGCGAGGCCCCTGGGGATGAGGTAGTTGCGCGCGTACCCGTCCGCCACCTCGGCCACCTTGCCGGGCCCGCCCAGGCCCTTGACTTCCGAGAGGAGGATGACCTTCATCCCGACTTGCCTCCGCCGGCGCGGCCGGACGGACCGGCGCGCCTCTTGGTCCCCTTCATTCTGCCGCGGATGACGCGCCCCTGGGGATCCCGCTCGGGGCCGCGCCGGGCCGGCCCCGCCTCCGGGCGCGCCGGCGCCGGCGGCCGTCGCCCGGCCGGACTCTGGCCGCGCGCGGGGGCGGCCGGCGCGGATCCGGGTCGGCGCTTCCGCTTTCCGCCTCCGGGGCCGCGGTTCGGGTCGCTCGGGCGGCCGGGCGCCTTCGCCGGCTTCTCCTTCGCCTTCTTCGTGGCGCCAGGGCCGCGCGAGCGGGCGGTAGGCCTCGCCCCCGAGCGCGGCGCGTCGCCGAAGAACGGGCGCAACGAGGCCTCGAGCTGCGCCCACGCGGCCGCCGAGAGCTCGGCCCGGAGCGGGTGGTCGTCGGCGAGCCGGGGCAGAAGCCGGCCGCGCAGCCCGAAGAGCGTCTCGAAGAGCCCGGCGAAGAGGACGATCGTCGACCAGAGCGGGGAGAGCGCGAAGAGGAACGCGAGGGCCCCGCTCACCGGGACCGACATGCGGAAGTACCGCAGGACGAAGTAGGCGACCGACGCGCCCACGACGAGGAAGACCTGGGCGAAGGCGGCGTAGAGGTAGCTGCCGGCGAGCCCGGCCCAGCTGAGGGCCGGCACGGCCTGCAGAAACACGAGCAGCATCGTCCCGAACCAGACCCAGGCGACGGCGTAGGGCACGCGCCAGGCCGCGAAGCTCGTGAGCCTCGGCACCTCGAGCCCGAGTCGACGGAAGATCGGCCGCAGGGCGCTGTAGAAGAGCGCCGAGAAGACGAGCACGGCCAGCGCGAAGGGCGCGGCGAGGACGAACGGATCCTTC
>JADGHG010000088.1 GCA_019689585.1 Clostridia bacterium | reverse complement strand
CGGGCAAGGGAAACGGCCGGGCGGCTGCGAATGCTCCGGCGTGTTCGTCCGCGACGTCTGCACGATGGATGTGCGCACCGTCCTCACGACGGCCTCGGCCCGCGAGGCGCTCCTCCTCGCGAGCGCGGCGGGCCTTCGGGCCGTGCCCGTCGTCGCCGACGGGATGATGGTCGGCGTCGTCACGACGGAGGACCTCTACCGCCGCGCCCTGGCCGGGGAGTCGCTCGACGTGCCGGTGGCCACGGTCATGGAGCCGCCGCCCGAGCCGGTCCACCTGGCCTCGCTCATCGAGGAGGCGGCGGCGCGCATGCTGGGCCAGCCTCACAACTTCCTGCCGGTCGTCGACCGCGACGGCACGCTCCGCGGCATCGTCACGCGCGATGCGCTCTTCCGCGAGTTCTGCCGCATGTTCGGCGTCGGGGAGACGAACACCCGCTTCACGCTCTCGCTCCGCGACCGCCCCGGCCAGCTGGCCCGCATCACCGAGATCGTGCGCGCGCACGGGGGCGACATCACGCAGATCATCGCCCAGCGGAGCCGGCGCCCCGGGTACCACACGCTCGTCCTGCGCGTCTCGGTGGCGAGCCCGGGCGCGCTCGCGCACGCCTTCGCCCAGGCCGGCTTCGCCGTCGTCGACGCCTTCAACTTCGAGAACGGGCGGCGCATCGGCTCGCTGATCGGGTTTTTGGCCGAACCCGGCGACCCACCCGACGAGCCGACGGCCGGCCTCGGCGGCTCCCCCCAGGACTGACGCCCCGACGGGCTGCGGGGCGGCCTACTCCCGGATCTCGAGGTCGAGCCCGCAGCCGTGCTCGGCCACTTCGCCGATGACGAACTCGCCGGCCCGCCAGCCGACGAGGAGCCGGTCGACCTCCTCGGCGGCCGAGCTATCGGCGGCGAAGGGCACCTCGCCTACAAAGCCCGTGTAGTCGCCGGGCTGGGCCGGGGCGATGGCGAGGCGCCAGACCCCCTTCGCGTCGCGCGAAAGCCGGGCGCAGGGCGCGGCGAGGCCGCGCCCCTTCGCCTCCGCGAGCCGGCGCGCGATCTCGCCGGCCGCCTCCGGGGCGAGGAGGATCTCCACGGCTTCATCCTACCCGAGGGGCGGGGCGGCCTAGGCGGCGCCTCGGATCCGCCAGACGAGGAGCGAGCCGAGCGCGGCCGCGGCGAAGGCGAAGGCGAAGAGCGCCGGGTAGGCGAGGGCGGGCGAGAGCGCGGCCCCGGCCGCGAGGGCCCAGGCCCCGGCGACGGGCGCGGCGACCTGCGGGAGCGTGGAGGCGATGCTCCAGAGGCCGAGGTCTTTCGCGGCTTCGTCCCGCGAGGGGAGCACGTCGACGGCGAGCGCCCAGTCGACGCTCGTGAAGGCGCCGTAGCCGAGCCCGAAGACGAACCCGGCGGGCAGGACCAGGCCCCAGGTGGGGAAGGCCGCGAACGCGAAGGCGGCGAGGGCCATGAGGCCGCCCGCGGCCGAGACGAGCGGGCGGCGGCCGAGCCGGTCCGAGGCGCGGCCGGCGAAGACGGTGCTCGCCGTGGCGCCAAGGAGCACGGCGAGGCTCACCCAGCTCGTGGCCTGGACGTAGTCGCGGGGCCGGAGGACGTCCTTCAGGAAGTACTCGAGGAAGACGAGGAGCGTATAGAAGGCGAGCATCACGAAGGCGCGGGCGAGGAAGAGCCAGGCGAAGTCGGCGTGCGCGAGGGGCTTCGTCCAGAGGGAGAGGGCGTCGCGCGCAGCGGGCGGCTCCCCGCCGAGCCGCTCGGGCACGCGGAGAAGCGTCACCGCGAGCGCGACAAGGAGGACGGCGACGATCGCCCAATAGAAGCCGGACGTCGCGCCCGGTCGTACGAAGACGCCGGCGAGCCCGATGCCGAGGACGTTGCCGAGCATCGTCATGAGCCCCATGTAGCCCGAGGCGACGCCCCGCCGCTCGCGCGGCACGAGGTCGGGGATGTAGCCCTGGTACGCGGCGCCGGCGACGTTGTTCGTCAGCTGGACGAGGAGGAAGGCGAGGACGAGGACGCCGTAGCTCGGGGCATAGGCGAGGAGGAGGAGCGCCGCCGCGTCGGCCAGGGCGCCGGCCACAAGGAGCGGACGGCGCCCGAACCGGGGCCGCAGGCGGTCGCTGGCGAACCCGGCCACGGGCTGCGCGACCATCGCGACGACGGCCCCCCAGCCGACGGCCAGCCCGAGCGCGTGCGCCTTCCCCGCCTCCGGCGTGTAGGCGAGGACCTGCGTCGGCAGGAGCACCGTGAGGAGCGCCCCCCAGTGGAAGTTGAGCGCGAACCAGAAGGCGGCGAGCGCGAGCTGGTCGGCCGGCCCGAAGCCGAGGGGCCGGCCCCGGAGGCTCATGCGAAGACGGCCCAGGCGGCGGCGAAGAGGTCTTGCGCCGCCGTGCCACAGCTCTTGAAGACGGTGGTCTCCGCCTCGTCGCGGCGGCCCGGACGCCGGCCCCGCAGCACCTCGCCGAGGGGCACGAGGTCGGCGGGCGAGAGGCGCCCCGCGGCAAGGGCGGCCCGGACCTCGCCCGACTCGGCGAGGGCGATCTCTGGGGTCTCGACGAAGACGGGCGGCGCGAGCACCTCGGGCGGGAGCTCGACCATGTCGGGACGGAAGCTGCCGATTCCGTTCACGTGCGTCCCAGGGCGGAGGGCGGCCGCCTGGAAGACCGGCTCGCGGGCCGTCGTGGCAGAGCTCACGACGTCCGCACGGCGGACGGCGTCGTCCGCCGAGGGCGCGGGGAAGGCCTCGGGCTCTCGGCCGGAGCGGGCTTCGTTCCACCGCTCGCAAAAGGCTCGGGCGTGCGCCGGGTCGCGCGCCGCGACCCAGATCTCCTCGATGGGGCGGACGGCAACGATGGCGCGCGCCTGCTCCCAGGCCTGGCCGCCCGCGCCGACAAGCGCCAGGACGCGCGCCTCGGGCCGGGCGAGGGCGCGCGTCGCGACGCCGCCGGCCGCCCCCGTGCGGATCGCCGTGAGGGCCGTGCCGTCGAGGAGCGCGAGCGGCGCCCCGGAGGCGGCGTCGGCCAGAAGGAGCGCGGCCGGAGTCGTCGGAAGCCCGGCTTGGCGGTTCTCGGGCGCGACGGAGACGACCTTCGCCGAGAGGAGCGGCCGCTCGCGGCCGCCGACCGTCACGAGCCCGCGCGCGACCATGGCGAGCGAGGCCGCGAACCCGGGCCGGGGCGGGAGCGACGTGCGCAAGGGCGCCTCGACCGCGCCCTCGGCGAGGGCGATGTACGCCTGGGCGACGGCCTCGACGGCCCGCTCGGGCGGAAGGCGCCGCCGGATCTCGTCGGGGCCGAGGATCAGGATGCCGTCGAGCGTCGCCCCCACCCCCTAAAGGCGCGCCATCACCGCGTAGACGAGCGCGGCGATGGCGGCCGTCACCGGGATCGTCACGACCATGGCGACGAGGATCTCCGAGGCGATCTGCCAGCGGACGAGCCGCCAGTTGCGGGCCGTCCCCACGCCCATGACGCTCGAGGCGATGACGTGCGTCGTGCTCACCGGCATGCGCAGCGCGCTCGCGAGCGTGATCACGGCCGCGGCCGCGACCTCGGCGGCGAAGCCGTGCACGGGCTGGAGGCGGATCATGCGCATCCCCAGCGTGCGGATGATGCGCCAGCCGCCGGCCGCCGTGCCGAGGGCCATGGTGGCCGCCGCGAGCACCTTCACCCAGAGCGGCACGGCGAAGCTCGGCAAGACCCCGGCCGAGACGAGCGCGATGCCGATGATGCCCATCGACTTCTGCGCGTCGTTCAAGCCGTGCGTGAGCGACATCCACGCGGCCGAGACGATCTGAAGGCGCGAGAACCAGCCGTTCACGCGGATGGGGCTCCAGCCGCGCAAGAGCCAGTAGAGGGCGGTCATGGCGAGGAAGCCGCCGACGAGACCGACCGGAGGCGAGACGACGAGCGGCAGGATCACCTGGCGCCAGGCGCTCGGCTCGAGGACGGCCGGCCCCTTGGCGGCGAGGGCCGCGCCGATGACGCCGCCGATGAGGGCGTGCGAGGAGCTCGAGGGGATGCCGTAGGCCCACGTGACGAGGTTCCACGCGATCGCGGCGAGGAGCGCCGCGAGCAGGATCTCCGAGCTGACGGCCCTGGGCTCCACGATGCCCTTGCCGACCGTCGCCGCCACGCCCGTCGAGAGCATGGCGCCCGCGAAGTTCAGGACGCCCGAGAGCAGTACGGCCTGGCGCGGCGTGAGGACGCGCGTCGAGACGGACGTCGCGATCGCGTTCGCCGTGTCGTGGAAGCCGTTGATGTAGCTGAAGGCGAGGGCTGCGAGGACGACGAGGGCGAAGAGGCCGGCCGAAGCCGACCCGTCAGGCATGCTTGATGACGATCCTCTCCACGAGGTCGGCCACGTCCTCGCAGTGGTCCGAGGCTTCCTCCAGCGCCTCGCAGATCTCCTTCAGCTTGAAGACCTCGATGGCCGGGAACTGGCCGCCGGTGAAGAGGGCGGCCACACCCGCCCGGTACTGGCGGTCGATCTCGCTCTCGACGACCTTGAGCTCCTGGATCGCCTTGAGCAGCTCCGTCTTCCGGAGGTTGCGCAGGTCGCCGATCATGCGCGCGAGCGCCGCCGTCTCCCGCACGAGGCCGGCGGCCTGCCCCTCGATCTCGGGGATGAGGCGGTCGATGGCGTAGAGCTCGAGCCGGTCGGTGACGCCCTCGATGACGTCGAGGACGAACTCCATCCCGGAGGCGATGGCGTAGATGTCCTCGCGGTCGAGCGGGGTGACGAACGTGCGGTTCAGCTCGTCGATGATCTGGCGCTCGATCTCGTCCCCGGCGTGCTCGTCCTCGCGGACGCGCTGCGTGTACTCGCGCCGCTCGATGTCGTGGTCGAAGCGGCGGATCGCCTCGAGCAGGTGCTCGGCCGCGGCGTGGACGAGCTCCGCCTGACGGCTGAGGAGATCGTAGAAGGGGCTCCGTTTCGTCGAAAGGAACAACCCGCGCCCTCCCTCGCGCCTGTCCCGACGCCCAGACCATGGTACCCGCCTGGGGTGCGCCGTTCTAGGCGGCGGGATGGGGCCGTAGGGCTACGGCGTGGAGGAGGCGACGGCGGGCGATGCGGTGCGCGCGGGCGCGGCTGCCTCTCCTCCTCGCCCTTCTGGCGGCGGCCGCCGTCGTCGCCGGGGACCCGGCCCCCTCCGGGGCCGCGCCCGTCGTCGGGGACGGCGCCGCGTCGGCGCCCGGGGAGCCCGTCTGCGGCGCGGGGCTCCCCCCGGGCGCCGGGGCCGTGTCGTTCGCCGGCCTTGTGCCGTACTTCCTCGCGCGCATGCTGTCCCTCGCCGCCCCGCCTCCGCCGGGCGACCGCCTCCTCGTCATCGACATCGCCGAGCGGCACGTGACGCTCTACGTCGACGGCCGGCCCGTGCGCCGCTACCCGGTGGCGGTGGGGACGCCGGAGGACCCGTCGCCCGTCGGGGAGTTCCGTGTCGTCCACAAGGACCGCGACTGGGGCGGCGGGTTCGGGGCGCGCTGGATCGGCCTCGACGTGCCGTGGGGCATCTACGGGCTCCACGGGACGAACAAGCCCTACACGGTCGGGACGCGCGCGAGCCACGGCTGCTTCCGCATGTACAACCGGGACGTGATCGCGCTCTTCCCCGAGGTGCCGATCGGCACGCCCGTCCACATCGTCGGCCCGGAGCCGGCGTACTGGCCGCGCGCCCTCTACCGGCCTGGCGCAAGCGGGAGGGACGTCGTCGTGCTCCAGTTCCGGCTGCGCCAGGCCGGCTTCCCGGTGCGGCAGGCCGGCGGCCGCTACGACGAGAGCACCCAGGCGGCCGTGCGGGCCGCCCAGTCGTTCTTCGGCCTCGCGGCGACGGGCGAGGCCGCGGCCGACCTCCAGTGGCTCCTAGGCTTCCGCCACGAGGGCGAGGCCGGGTCCCGGTGACGCGCACCGGCCGCCGGCCGCGCGCGGCACCCGGGCTGGCCCTGGCCGCGGCCGCCGTGGCGGTCGCGCTCGCGTACCTCTTCCTCGTCTGGCGGCCGGCCCAACCGGGGTATACGGGCGGCCGGCCCGCCTTCCGTCCGGTCGCCCTCGACCCGGCCGGCCGCTACGAGGTGACGCTCTGGGACGAGGACGTGCCGCTTCCCGGCGAAGGCTACGCCCGGCGCGTGAACGGCTGGGCCGAGGCCTTCTCCGCGAGCCACCCGAACATCCGCGTGCGCGCGACGGTCTTCCCCGCCGGCCAACTTCGCCCGAAGCTGGCCGCGGCGCTCGCCGAGGGCCGGCCGCCCGACGTCGTGGCTGCCCGGGCCGACTGGCCGGAGCTCGGCTCGCCGTGGCTCGTGCCGCTTGCGCCGTACTTCGCGCGGGCCGGGTCCGAGCCGGGGCCGGGGCGCATCGCGGCGCCGGACCCCGGTACGCAAGGGCTCGTCGCCCGCGAGGACGGCGCGCCGGCCGGGCTCCTGCGCCGGCTCGAGCTCTGGTGGTGGGTCGTCGACGGGCGCGCCCTTCCGCAGGCCGTCGCGGCGCCGGGCGCCTTCGACCTCGCCTCGTGGCTCGGCGCGCCGCCCCGGGACGGGCGCGAGGTGTCCCTCGCCGTCGACGCCGACGGCGTGCGGGCCGCGCAGGAAGTCCTCGCCGGGGCCGAGCCGTCGGCGGCCGGCTGGACGCAGGCGGCCGAGCTCCTCGCGAGCCTCCGGCCCCTCGCCGGTCCGGACGCGTTTTTGGCCTTCGTGACGGGGCGCGTGCCGATCCTGGCGGGGGCGGTGCCGCCCGCCCTCGCCGAGATCCGCGCGCGCCTTGCCTGGGCCGTCCCGGTCGCCCCGCCGCGGGCCGGGGGGCCGTGGCCGGTCGTCGGCGCGTCCGGCGTCTACGTCTTCTACCAGCGCCCCTACGCCGGGGCCGCGCACACCGAGGCGGCCGTCGTCGTCGCCGACGCCTTCGCCGCCTGGGACGAGCCCGCGGTGCGCGACGCGCTCGGCGTCCTCCCGGGGCGCCGCACGTCCGCCGAGGCGGCGATGGCCAAATGGCCCGAGGCCTGGCGCGCCGCGGGCGAGTGGGCGCTCGCCGAGATCGCGGCGGGCCACTTCGTCCGCTACCCGCCGGAGTGGGACGCGCGCGCCGCCTCCGTCTGGGACGCGCTCCAGCCGGCCGTCCGTGCCTGGGCCACCCGTCCGCGGGCCGGGGGCGAAGGCGGACCGGCGGGGGCCGGGGGCAGCCAGGGGGACCTCGCGAGCGCCGTCCAGGCGGCGTGGGCGGGTACGCCCACAAGCA
>JADGHG010000087.1 GCA_019689585.1 Clostridia bacterium | reverse complement strand
CGGCCGACGCGCGCATCTCGCTCGTCGCGCCGAACCTCTCGCGCAACTTCGACCGGCAGGCCAAGCGCGCCCAGCTCCTCGCCCCGCCCGAGGTGGTGGGGGACGTGCGCCGGGCGTTCGGACTCGGGCCCGACCTGGCGTGAGGCCGAGGGTGGCCGCGCTCACCCGGGCGGCCCGCGCGGCCGCCCTCGCGCTCGCCTTGGCGCTCTGCCTCCCGCTCTCGGGCTGCGGGGGCCGCGCGCGCCCCGAGCCCCCCGCCCAGCCGGCCTCGGCGCCCGTCGTCGTCTACGTGCTGGCCGACTTCTCGCCGCCCGAAGAGCTCGCCTTCGCGCGGCTCTCCGAGCTCTTCTCCCGGGGCGAAGGGGGGCGGGTGCGCGTCGAGCTGCGCGCGCCCTCCGACTACCCGCCGTCCGAGACGGCGCCGCCGCCCGCGGCGGGCCGTGCGCCGAGCGAAGGTGCGACGGGCGCCGCCGCGGGTGTCCCGGCGACCGAGGACGCGTCGCCCGACCCGGTCGCCCAGGCGGTGCCGCGGGCGAGCCGGGCCCGGGAGGCGCCCCAGATCGCGGTCGTCGGCGAGGCCGGTTTCGCGGCGCTGCGAGACGCCTATCGCGTCGAGCCGCTCGGCGGATCGACGGCGGCCGCGCTCGCCCGCGCGCTCCTTCCGCCCGCCCGCAAGGCGGCGGGCGCAGACGGGCCGGGCGAGGCGGCCGGCCTCGCCGCGCTGCCCCTCGACCTCGACGTGGATGTGCTCTACGTGCGGCGCGGTCTCCTCTACCGGCCGCCGGCCTCGTGGCAGGACGTCGTGGGCGTGGCGCGCCGTTCGACCTCCGGCGGCCAGGAGGCCGGCCCCGTGGCCGTCGGAGAAGGCGACCCGGCGCCCGTCGCGGCGCTCACCCTCCTCGGCATCACACCCGGGGCGTCCGAGGCGCCGCCGTCCGTCGCGCCGACGGCGCCTGCGCCGGCCGACCTCGCCGGGCCCCCCGGGCAGGCGGCGGTCGCCTGGCTGCGGGCGGCCCAGGCCGCAGGCGACGTCCGCTTCGTGGCCGACCCGGCGGCCGCCTTCGCCTCGGCCGAGACGGGCCTCGCACTCGCGCCGGCCTCCCGGCTGGGACCGCTCGAGGCGGCGCTCGACGGCCACGCCGCGTTCGTCGTCTCCCGCCTCCCCGGCCTCCCGGCCTCCGCCCGCTTCGCCGTCCCCCTGCCCTACGGCCCGCGCGCGGCGAGGGAGGCCGCGGCCCGCTTCCTCGCCTTCCTCGCCCGGCCCGCAAGCCAGTCGTTCTGGGCCGTCGAGACGGGCCGCCTGCCGGCGGTCGCCGACGCCTACGGAACGGACGCCTGGAAGGCGTATCTCGGCCACCACCCCGAGGTGGCCGTGATGGAGGACGCCGTACGAACGGCGCCGGCCTGGCCGCCCGAGCTCGTCCCCTCCGCCCCGGCCGCGGCCCGGGCGCTTCTCGCCGCCCTCCTCGCCGAAGGGGCGGCGCGGCCGCCTAGAATGGGCCGGTAAGAGCCGCGACGGAACCGGCCGGGCGCGGGCCGCGTCCTTGGCACGAGGAAAGGGGCGCATGCCGCCATCTCGCTCCCGATCCCGCCGCGCCGCGGGCGCCCGCGTCCCCCTCGATCCCGGCCGGGCCCGGCGGTGCTCCTCGCGCTCCTCCTCGCCGCCTTCCTCGCCCTCGGCTGGCTCGCGCTCTCGCGCCCGACTGTCGGCCGCGGCGGCTCGGAGCGCGCGGGCGGCGAAGCCGGCGGGTCCGGGGCGGGGGCCGTCGCGCTCGCCCAGTCCGGCCTTCCCGAGGCGTTCTCGGCCGCGTCCGTCGACGGGGCCGTGCGCTCGGCCCTCGAGCGGAAGAAGGCCGTCCACAAGGGCGTCTACCTCTCCGCTCTCGGCGCGGCGAATCCGGCCATCTACGACGCGACGATCCGGCTCGTCGCGCGGACGGAGCTCGACGCGGTCGTCATCGACGTCAAGGAGGACGGGACGGTCTACTTCGACGCCCAGGACCCGTTCGTCCGCTCCGTGGGCGCCGTCCGGCCCGTGCTGAAGGACCTCCCCGAGAAGCTCGCCGCCCTCAAGAAGGCGGGCGTCTACACGATCGCGCGCATCGTCGTCTTCAAGGACCCGGGCCTCGCCCGCAGCCACCCCGAATGGGCGATCCAGGACGCGCGGGGCGGCGTCTGGCGCGACCGCACGGGCCAGGCCTGGATGGACGCCTACAACGTCGAGACCTGGCGGTACAACGTCGCGATCGCCGAAGAGGCGGCCAAGCTCGGCTTCGACGAGATCCAGTTCGACTACGTCCGCTTCCCGAGCGACGGCCGCATCGAGGACGCCCGCTACCCGGACGCCCAAGGCCGCACGCGGGTCGAGGCCATCACCGGGTTCCTTAAGGCGGCGCGCGCGGCCCTCGCGCCTCTCGGCGTCGCCGTCTCGGCCGACATCTTCGGCCTCATCCCGACGGCGGCCGACGACCAGTTCATCGGCCAGCACTGGGAGGAGGTGACGGCCTCCCTCGACTACGTCTCGCCCATGCTCTACCCGTCCCACTACGCCCCCCGCACCTTCGGGCTCCCCAACCCGAACGCGGCCCCGGCGGCCACCGTGGCCCACTCGATGCAGGACGCCATCCGCCGGACGGTCGCGTGGGGGGCCTTCACGCGCCCCTGGCTTCAGGACTTCAGCCTCTACGGCGTCCACTACACGCCCGACATGGTCCGCGCCGAGATCGACGCCGCCGAGGCGAACGGCGCGACCGGCTGGCTCCTCTGGAACGCGGCGAACTGCTACAAGCCCGACGCGCTCAAGCCCGACCCGGACGCGCCGCCCTTGCCGCGCTTCGGCGACGCCTCGACCTGCTCCGCCGAAGTGCGGGCGGCGCTCGCCGCCCACTGACCCAAAGACGCGAGGCAGGGGAGGCGGCCGCGCCTCGGCGTACGGCGTGGGGCCGGTTCCCATCGCGGTGCGCGGCCCGTCCGCGGAAGGGGCGGCCGGCCGGCCGTCGAAGACGGTGATACTGTCACCGGGCGGCCGGCACCCGCGGCGCCGCCCCGGCGCGGGGGGCCCGCGGGCGGACGGGGCGCCGGGCCGTCCGCGAGGGGGCCTTCGCGTTGGCTCATGCGACCGCCGTTCGCAACGTGGCGCTCATCGGACACGGCGGTACCGGGAAGACGTCGCTCGCCGAGGCGCTCCTCTTCCGCACGGGCGCCACGAACCGGCTCGGCCGGGTCGACGACCGCACGAGTCTCCTCGACCACGACCCTGACGCCCAGGAGCGGCGCACGACGCTCGCCCTCGGGCTGGCGCCCTGCGCGTTCGCGGGCACGCGCCTGAACCTCGTCGACACGCCGGGCTACCTCGACTTCGCGGGGGAGGTGCGGGCGGCGCTCCGCGTCGTCGAGTCGGCGCTCCTTCTCGTCGACGCGGCCGCGGGCGTCGAGGTCGGCACGGTGCTCGGCTGGAAGGCGGCCGAGGAGGCCGGGCGCCCGCGCCTTCTCTTCGTCAACCGCATCGACCGCGAGAACGCGAACTTCCAGCGCACGCTCTCGGCCTTGCGCGAAGCCTTCGGCGAGCGAGTCGTGCCCCTGGCCTGGCCGCTGGGGGAGGCGGGCGCCTTCCGCGGCGTCGTCGACCTCGTCTTGCGGCGCGCCTTCTCGGCCGCGAAGGGCGGCGAGGCCGCGGAACCCGCCGAGCCGCCGCCCGAAGCGGCCGACTGGCACAAGGCGCTCGTCGAGGCGGCCGCCGAGTCGGACGACGAGCTCCTGGAAGCCTACCTCGAGGCGGGCGAGCTGGCGCCCGAAGACGCCTGGCGCGGGCTCGCGCGGGCGGTCGCCGAGGGACGCCTCGCGCCGGTCCTCGTGGGAAGCGCCTTGGGCGGGGTCGGGCTCGACCTCCTCCTTCAGAGCCTGCGCGATCTCGCGCCGGCGCCCGAGGCGACCCAGGCCGCGGGCGACGGTCGCTTCCGCGGCCTCGTCTTCAAGACGGTCGCCGACCCCTTCGTCGGCAAGATCAGCCTCATCCGCGTGTACTCGGGCGTCCTGCGGCCCGACAGCCACGTCCGCAACCTGAACCGCGGCGAGGACGAGCGCGTGGGCGCCCTCTTCCGACTGCGCGGCAAGGAGCAGGAGCCGGTCGACGAGGCGCGGGCGGGCGACATCGTCGCCGTCGCCAAGCTCCAACACACGGCGACGGGCGACACCTTGAGCGACGACCCCGCGGCCGAGCCGCTGCCCGGCATCGCCTTCCCGCGGCCCGTCTACCCGGTCGCCGTCCGGCCGCGCTCGAAGGGCGACGAGGAGAAGATCGGCGCCGGCCTCGCGCGCCTGGCCGAGGAGGACCCGACCTTCGTCGTCGAGCGGGACGCCGAGATGCGCCAGACGGTGCTCTCGGCCATGGGCGACGTGCACGTCGAGGTGATCTGCTCCCGGCTTCGGCGCAAGTTCGGCGTCGAGGTCGAGGTCGGCGAGCCGCGCGTGCCGTACCGGGAGACGATCACGCGCACGGCCCGGGGCGAGGGCAAGCACAAGAAGCAGACGGGGGGACACGGCCAGTACGGCCACTGCATCCTCGAGATCGCGCCGGGCGAGCGCGGGAGCGGCTTCGCCTTCGAGGAGCGCATCTTCGGCGGCGCCGTGCCCAAGCAGTACATCCCGGCCGTCGAGAAGGGCGTCGTCGAGACGATGCGCGAAGGGGTGCTGGCCGGCTATCCGGTCGTCGACGTGAAGGTGGTGCTCCTCGACGGCTCGTACCACCCGGTCGACTCGTCGGAGCTGGCCTTCAAGATCGCGGCCTCGCTCGCGTTCAAGAAAGCCTTCGCCGAGGCGAAGCCGGTGCTCCTCGAGCCGGTGCTGGAGCTCGAGATCCTCGTGCCCGAGGCCTGCCTGGGCGACGTGATGAGCGATCTCAACCGGAAGCGCGGGCGCGTGCTCGAGATCGGCAGCGAGGCCGGCATGCAGCGCCTCGTCGCGCACGTGCCGCAGGCCGAGGCCAACCGCTACGCGATCGACCTCCGCTCGATCACCCAGGGGCGCGGCCTCTTCACGGCCCGTTTCTCGCACTACGACGAGGCGCCGCCCCACGTGGCCCAGGCCGTGATCCAGGAGGCGCAGAGCGCCGAGGCGCGGGCGGCCCGCTAGCTCCCGGGCCGGGGCGGGCCGGGCGCCTTCGCGGTCGAGCCCAGGGCGCTCGCCGCCTACCCGGCCACGCGCGCCATCGCCCGGCGCGCCGCCCGCCGGGTGGCCTCGACCTCGCGCGGCCCGTGGGCGGCCGAGACGAAGCACGATTCGAAGGCGCTCGGCGGCAGGTACACGCCCTCCTCCAACATGGCGTGGAAGAAGCGCGCGTAGCGGGCCGTGTCGACGAGGCGGCGGGCAGTGGCGAAATCGCGCACCGGCCGGCGCCCGGGCGGCCGGCCGCGGCCGTCTGGGCCCCTGCCGGCCTCGTCCCACCCGGCCCTGGCGAGCGCCTCAGGCGATAGGAAAAAGAAGCCGAACATCGTGCCGCACGCCGCCGCCTGGAGCGGCACACCCGCCTCGTCGGCGGCGGCCTCGAGCGCGGCCACGATGGCTTGCGCCGTCTCGACCATCGCGGGGAAGACGCCCGGGGCGAGGAGGCCTTCGATGGTCGCGAGGCCGGCCGCCATGGCGAGCGGGTTCCCGGCCAGCGTGCCCGCCTGGTACACGGGGCCGGCCGGCGCCACGAGCTCGAGGAACCGCCGCTTGCCGCCGTAGGCGCCGACGGGCAGCCCGCCGCCGATGACCTTGCCGAGGCACGTGATGTCGGGGTCGAGCCCCCACAGGCCCTGCGCGCCCCCCGGCGCCACGCGGAAGCCCGTCATCACCTCGTCGAGGACGAAGAGAGCCCCGTGGGCCCGGCAGAGCGACTGGATCCCGTGGAGGAACCCGTCCTCCGGGAGCACGAGCCCCATGTTGCCCGCGCAGGGCTCGACGATGACGCACGCGATCTCGTCCCCCCGCTCGGCGAAGAGCGCCTTGAGCGCGGGAAGGTCGTTGTATTCGACGACGATCGTGTCCGCCGTCGCACCCGGGGTCACACCGGGGGAGTCGGGCAGCCCGAACGTCGCCACCCCGCTCCCGGCCTGGGCCAGCATGGCGTCGGCGTGGCCGTGGTAGCCGCCGGCGAACTTCACCACCTTCGTCCGACCCGTCGCCGCCCGGGCCAACCGCAGGGCGCTCATGCAGGCCTCTGTCCCGCTCGTCACGAAGCGGACGAGCTCGATCGACGGCATGGCGGCCCGGATGCGCTCGGCCAGGCGGTTCTCGAGCTCGGTCGGCGCCCCGAAGCTGAGCCCGCGCTCGGCCGCCTCACAGACGGCGGCCACCACCCGGGGGTGGGCGTGGCCGAGGGCGAGGGGGCCCCACGAGAGCACGTAGTCGATGTAGCTCCGGCCGTCGACGTCGCGGATGAAGGCGCCCGAGCCCCGCTCGACGAAGACGGGCGTGCCGCCCACGGCGCGGAAGGCCCGCACCGGGCTCGAGACGCCCCCGGGTAGGAGAGCCTGGGCCTGGGCGAAGAGTTCCTCCGATCGAGACCGCGTCACCTGTCCGAAGCCTCCTTCGTCCTCCGGCCCGCCTCGGCCGCGGCCGTCTCCCCCGCCAGATGGGCCACGGCCGCGCGGGCCGCCTCCTCGGCCTCCCGGACGCAGTCGGGGATGCCGACGCCGCGGTAGGAGGCCCCCGCGAGCCAGACGCCGCGGGGAAGCCGAGCCTCGATGCGCGCGATCCGCTCGAGGTGGCCCACCTCGTACTGCGCCATCGCCCGGGGGAAGCGGTGGAGCCGACGGAAGAGGGGCGGCGGCGCGACGCCGAGGAGCGATGTCACCTCGGCCTCCACCCTCCGGACGAGCTCGTCGTCGGGAAGGTCGAAGAGATGAGGCGACCGGCTTCCCCCGAAGAAGGCGCGCACGAGGACGGCGCCCTCGGGCGCCCGTCCCGGGAACTTCTCGGAGGAGACGGTGAGGGCGTTCAGGTCGCGCCTCTCGACCGCGGGGACGACGAGGCCGGATCCGCGGAACGCCAGCCCGCGGCCCGCCGCGCGGAAGGCGAAGGTGACGGTGCCGGTGCTCACATGGCGCAGCTCCGCCAGGTCCCGGGCGGCGCCCGGGGCGAGGGAGCGGAGGAGCTCCGCCGCCGGGCCCGCCGGGGTGGCGACGACGACCGCGTCCGCGGGCAGCGCGTCGCCGCCCACAAGGCGCACGGCGAAGGGCCGGCCGAGGCCGCGGGCGGCGAGGATGGCGGCGACCGGCCGCCCCGTGAGGAGCTCGGCCTCGCCCCGGGCTTCGAGGTGCGCGACGACCGCCCGGACGAGCTCCTCGAGCCCGTCGGGGAACGAGACGAAGGGGGCGGGGG
>JADGHG010000086.1 GCA_019689585.1 Clostridia bacterium | reverse complement strand
CCCCAGGCCGGCGAGGAGCCGCTTCTCGTCGTCCGCAACCTGAAGAAGTACTTCCCGATCTCCGGGGGCTTCCTCGGGCGGACGGTCGGCTACGTGCGGGCGGTGGACGGCGTCTCCTTCGAGGTGATGCCGGGCGAGACGTTCGGGCTGGTCGGCGAGAGCGGCTGCGGCAAGACGACGACGGGCCGCGTGATCCTGCGCCTCGAGGAGCCGACCGACGGCGAGATCATCTTCGACGGCCGCGACCTGCGGAAGCTGCGCCCGGCGCAACTGCGGCGGGCGCGCCGCGACATGCAGATCATCTTCCAGGACCCGTACTCCTCGCTCGACCCGCGCATGCCGGTCGGCGAGATCATCGGCGAGCCGCTCGCCGTGCACGGCGTGCCGCGCCGCGAGCGCCAGAAGACGGTCGCGCGCCTCCTCGAGACGGTCGGCCTGCAGCCCCAGGACGCGCGCCGGTACCCGCACGAGTTCTCGGGCGGCCAGCGCCAGCGGATCGGGATCGCGCGGGCCCTGGCCCTGAACCCGAAGCTCGTCGTCTGCGACGAGCCGGTGAGCTCGCTCGACGTGTCGATCCAGTCGCAGATCATCAACCTCCTCATGGAGCTCCAGAAGGAGTTCCGCCTGACCTTGATCTTCATCGCGCACGACCTCGCGGTCGTCCGGCACATCAGCGACCGCGTGGGCGTGATGTACCTCGGCAAGATGGCGGAGCTCGCCGACTCCGACACGCTCTTCAGCCGGCCGGCCCACCCGTACACGCAGGCGCTCATGTCGGCGATCCCGATCCCCGACCCGGCCGCCCGGCGCGAGCGGATCATCCTCCAGGGCGACGTGCCGAGCCCGGCCAACCCGCCCTCGGGCTGCCGCTTCCACACGCGCTGCCCCTTCGCGCAGGACCGCTGCCGCGTCGAGGAGCCGGCCTGGCGGGAGATCGAGCCCGGCCACATGGTGGCCTGCCACTTCGCCGAGCAGGTGCTCGCCCAGGGGACGCGCGCCTAGGCGCCGCCGCGCCCGACCGTAGCAGGAATTGCCATAGCGGCCCCGAAGATGAGTCCCCTTACGGGGGGTGCTTTCGGGTGCCGGGAACGCGGTCGGGGTGGAGAGGCGCGAGGCGGTCGTGGCGGGCAGGGCTCTGGGCGGTCGGCTTGGCGCTTTCGCTGGGGCTCGCCGCCTGCGGGGGCGGCGGCCAGCCGCAGGCGGGCGGCGGGACGAGCGAGGCCCCGGGGAGCGAGGCCCAGGCGCCCGCGCAGCTGACGGTCGTCTGGGGGCGCGGCGCCGACGCCGTGAGCCTCGACCCCGCGAACGTCACCGACGGCGAGTCGCTCAAGACGACGACCCAGATCTTCGACACGCTCCTCAAGTTCCAGGGCGACACGACGAACGTCGGCCCGGGCCTCGCGACCGGCTGCGAGCCGAACCAGGACGCGACCGAGTGGACCTGCACGCTGCGCTCGGGCGTCGTGTTCCAGGACGGAACGCCCTTCAACGCGCAGGCCGTCAAGTTCAACTTCGACCGCTGGATGCACTCCGACGACCCCAACCGGCACGAGGGCGAGGAGTTCGCCTACTACGCCTACATGTTCGGCGGCTTCGACGACAAGTCGGTCATCCAGTCGGTCGACGTCCTCGACGACACACACGTGAAGTTCACGCTGCGCCAGCCGCTCGCGCCCTTCCTTCAGAACCTCGCGATGGCGCCCTTCGCCATCGCGAGCCCGGCCGCCATCCAGAAGTACGGGGCCGACTTCGGCAAGCACCCGGTCGGCACGGGGCCCTTCACGTTCGTCTCGTGGGAGAAGGACAACCAGATCGTCCTCGAGAGAAACGACGACTACTGGGGCACGAAGGCCGCGATCGACCAGCTCGTGTACCGCGTGATCCCGGACAACTCCGAGCGGCTTCTCGAGCTCCAGTCCGGGACGATCCAGTTCGCCGACGGCATCAACCCCTCGGACGTGCCGGTGATCCAGGGCGACCCGAACCTGCAGCTCTTCCTGCGCCCGGCGAACGACATCGGCTACCTCGCGTTCAACACGGAGAAGAAGCCCTTCGACGACGTGCGCGTGCGCCAGGCGATCAACATGGCGATCGACAAGGCGGCGATCGTGAAGACGTTCTACGGCGACCTGGGCCAGGTCGCGAACACGCCCCTTCCACCCAAGATGTGGGGCCACAGCGACCTGCAGGACTACCCCTACGACCCGGAGCAGGCGAAACAGCTCCTCGCCCAGGCCGGGTACCCGAACGGGTTCCAGACGGAGCTCTGGGCCATGAGCAACCCGCGGCCCTACTTCCCGCAGCCCGAGAAGATCGCCGAGGCCATCGCCAACGACCTCGCGAAGGTCGGCATCGACGCGAAGATCGTCACCTTCGACTGGGACACCTACCTGCAGAAGACGGAGAACGGCGAGCACACGATGGCGCTCCTCGGCTGGATCGGCGACAACGGCGACCCCGACAACTTCCTCTACGTCCTCCTCGACAAGGACAACGCGGTGAAGGGGTCGGCGGGCAACATCGCGTTCTACAAGAGCGACGAGCTGCACGACCTCCTCATCCGGGCCCAGCGCACGCCCGACCAGGCCACCCGGACGCAGCTCTACATGCAGGCGCAGGAGATCATCCACCGGGACGCGCCCTGGGTGCCGCTCGTCTACTCCGAGGACCCGGTCGGGGCGAGCGCGAAGATCCACGGGTACGTCGCGAACCCGGTCGGGCTCGAGCAGCTGAACGAGGTGACGGTCGGGCCGTAGGCCGTCCCCGGCGAACCCCGGGCGCCGGAGGGGGCGGGATCCGCCGCCGTGGCGCGCTACGTCGTGCGCCGGCTCTTGCTCCTTGTGCCCACGCTCGTGGGCATCGTCTTGGTCGTGTTCGTGGCGCTCCACCTCGTCCCGGGCGACCCGGCGACGACGCTCCTCGGCCAGCACGCGACGCCCGAGGCGGTCGCCGCCATCCGCGAGCGGCTCGGGCTGGACGAGCCGCTCCCCGTCCAGTTCCTCGACTACCTCGCGGCCGTGGTCCGGCTCGACCTCGGCCGCTCGGTCATCACGCAGGACCCGATCACATCCGACCTGGCCCAGCGGCTCCCCGTCACGGTGACGCTCACGCTCTTCAGCATGGCGATCGCCGTCGTCGTCGGCGTCGCCCTCGGGCTGGCGGCGGCCGTCCGGCGCTCGTCCTGGATCGACTACCTCAGCATGACGGTCGCGCTCCTCGGCGTCTCGATGCCGGTATTCTGGCTCGGGCTCCTCATGATCCTGTACCTGGCGGTCGACCTCGGCTGGTTCGAGCCGAGCGGCCTCGCCTCGGTCCAATACCTGACGCGCGTGCCGGCGCGCACGCACTTCTTCCTCGTCGACAGCCTCCTCGCCGGCGACCTCGCCGCCTTCCAAAACGGCCTCTGGCATCTCGTGATGCCCGGGGTGGCGCTCGCCACGATCCCGCTCGCCCTCATCGCGCGCATCACGCGCTCGAGCCTCCTCGAGGTTTTGCAGAACGACTACGTGCGCACGGCCTACGCCAAGGGGCTCCCGGGCCGGGCCGTCGTCTGGCGGCACGCGCTCAAGAACGCGCTGCTCCCGGTCCTGACGGTCGTGGGGCTCCAGTTCGGCTCGCTTCTCTCGGGGGCCGTCATCACGGAGAGCGTCTTCGCCCTGCCCGGCCTCGGCCGCTACATCGTGAGCGCGATCTTCAACCGCGACTACCCGGCCGTGCAGGGGGCGGTGCTCGTCTTCGCGGGCCTCTTCGTGCTGCTGAACCTCTTGGTCGACCTCCTCTACTCGGCCGTCGACCCGCGCATCCGCTACGACTAGGCCGGGCGAGGAAGGGGGGCGGGGGTGTGAGGCGGCTTTTGCGGCATAGAGGCGCGGTGGCCGGCGGGCTCATCGTCCTCGCGTTCGTCTTCGTCGCCCTGGCCGCGCCCTGGCTCACGCCCTACGACCCCCGCGCGGGCGACCTGGCCGAGGCCCTCCTGCCGCCGTCGCCCGGCCATCCCCTCGGCACCGACTACGCCGGGCGCGATCTGGCGACGCGGCTCGCCTACGGCGCGCGGCTCTCGCTCGAGGTCGGGATCCTCGTCGTCGGCATGGCGGTCGTCGTCGGGTCGCTCTGGGGTGCCGTGGCGGGGTACGTGGGAGGCTGGTTCGACCTTCTCTCGATGCGCGCCGTCGACGTGATGCTCGCCTTCCCGAGCCTCCTCCTCGCCATCCTCATGATCGCGATCCTGGGGCCGAGCCTCACGAACGCCATGCTCGCCGTCGGGATCGTCGCCATCCCCAACTACGTGCGGCTCGTCCGCTCGGTCGTGCTCGGGGTGAAGCCGAAGGAGTTCGTCGAGGCGGCGCGGGCCGAAGGCGCCGGCTTCTGGCGCATCCTCTGGCGCCACGTCCTGCCGCACGCCTTCGCGCCGCTCCTCGTCCAGGCGACGCTCGGGGTCGCGACGGCCATCCTCGACACGGCGGGCCTCTCGTTCCTCGGCCTCGGCGCCGACGCGCGCACGCCGGAATGGGGCTCGATGCTGGCCCATTCGAAGGAGTACTTCCGCACGGCCACCTGGACGATGACCTACCCGGGGCTGGCCATCATGACGGTCGTCCTCGGCTTCAACCTCTTGGGCGACGGGCTGCGCGACGCCCTCGACCCGCGGCTCCGCGGCCGGCCGTAGGCGGTCAGCGGCCGGGGCGCAGGAAGGCGACGAGGTGGCGGATGCGCTCCGGGTCGAGCTCCGCCGCCGCATCGACGAGTTCGCCCAGCTCGGGCCGGACGCGCAGGAGGTCGAGCCAGGCCGCCTCGCGCATGCGCCGCTCCGGGTCGACCTCGGGGCCGGCCTCGCCGATGATGTCGGAGAGCGGCACCTCGTAGACGCGCGCCAGCTCGCGCAAAACCTCCACGGACGGCTTGCGCAGCCCCCGCTCGTACTTCCCCACCGTCGAGTAGTGGTAGCCGGTCATGCGTTCGACGTCGTAGAGGCTCAGTTTTCGGTGTTGGCGGAGGAGACGGAGCCGGCGGCCGACGTCCAAGAAGCGCATCCTCCCCGCCCGGCTTCATTTGGCAGGGAGCGCGCGCGAATCCTAGAGCCATAAGGGATTGCGCGACATGGCGGAGGAGCCGGACCGTCCATATGCGCCCGGCCTACATCCGCTCGGGCGCCGTGACGCCGAGAAGCGCCAGGGCGCGCGCGAGCGTGTTGCGGGCGGCGTCTGTGAGCAAAAGCCGCGCCGTCCGCCGCGCCGGGTCGCCGGCGTCGAGGACGCGACATTCCGTGTAGAAGGCGTGGAAGGCCTGGGCGAGCTCGAGCGCGTAGGCCGTGAGCCGGTGCGGGGCCCGTTCCTCGGCGGCGATCGCCACCTCCTCGGGGAAGCGGGCGACGGCGCGGAGGAGCGCCGCCTCCGCCGGGTCGGGGAAGCGGCTCCCGCCGGCCGGGCGCTCGGTCGCCCCGACGGCGTCCGGCGTCTCCTCGCTGCCGGGAGGCGGCCAGGCGCCTTCGGCCTCGGCGCGGCCGAGGAGGCTCGCGATGCGGGCGTGCGCGTACTGCACGTAGTAGACCGGGTTCTCGTCCGACTCGAGCCCCGCGAGGTCGAGGTCGAACTCGAGGGGCGAGTCGAACGAGCGCGCGACGAAGAACCAGCGCGCCGCGTCGACGTCGACCTCGTCGAGGAACTCCGACATCGTGACGAATTCGCCTTCGCGCTTCGACATCTTGAGGCGGTCGCCGCCGCGGACGAGGTGGACCGCCTGGCTCACGAGGAACTCGAGCCGGCTCGGGTCGCGGCCGAGGGCGGCGAGCGCCGCGCGCAGCCGGGCGAGGTAGCCGTGGTGGTCCGGGCCGAGGAGGTCGATCGCCCGCTCGGCCCGCTCGAGCTTGTCGAGGTGGTAGGCGATGTCGGGGACGATGTAGGTGAAGGTGCCGTCTTTCCGCCGGAGCACGCGGTCGCGGTCGTCCCCGAAGGCCGTCGTGCGAAGCCAGACGGCCCCCTCCGACTCGTACGTGTGGCCCGACTCGACAAGCCGGCGGAAGGCTGTCTCGGCCGCCCCCTCCGCGCGCAGGTCGGATTCGCGCGCCCAGCGGTCGAACTCGACCCGGAACCGGCGGAGCGCCTCGCGGTGGTCGCGAAGCACGGCCTCGAGCGCGGCGCGGCCGAGCTTCTCGGCCCTTTCGCGCTCGGGGAGCCGAGAGAGCCTCTCCGCCGGGAGCCCTTCGGCGGCCAGGGCCTCGGTCGCGCGGCGCGCGAGGTCGTAGACGTAGGCCCCGGGGTAGCCGCCCTGCGGGATCGAGAGGTCCCGCCGACCCTCGTAGATCTCGGCCCAGCGGACGGCGACCGACTCGGCGAAGCGCTCGAACTGGTTGCCGGCGTCGTTCACGTAGTACTCGCGCGTCACCTCCCAGCCGGCCGCCGAGAGCACGCGGCAGAGGGCGTCCCCGTAGGCGGCGGCCCGGGCGTTGACGACGTTCAAGGGCCCGGTCGGGTTGGCGCTCACGAACTCGACGACGACGCGCTCGCCCGCGCCCGCCCGGCTCTCGCCCCAGTCGGGGAGGCGGGCGAGATCGGCCGCCTCGTCGAGCCACGACGGGTCCAGGAAGAAATTGAGGAAGCCCGGCCCCGCCACCTCCGTGCGCGCAAGGGGGAAGCCGCCGCGGATCTTGGGGAGGAGGGCGAGGGCCACCTCGCGCGGCGGCCGGCCCAGAGGGCGCGCGAGGACGAGGGCCGCGTTCGTCGCGAAGTCGCCGTGCTCGCGCCGGGCCGGCACCTCGACCGTGAAGGCGGGGGGATCCTCGTGCGCAGGCGCCGCCTCGGCGAGAAGCGCGGCGACCGCCTCCCGCACGCGCGCCTCGATGTCGCGGCGCGCCTCGAAGAGCGGCCTCCGCCCGGCGGGGGCCTTCCGCGCCACGGCGTCACCCCCAGGGGTCAAGCGTTAGCGAACCATGAAACGAGAAGCTCGCGCAAGATTTTGGCCGCCACGACGGCCGTGCGGCCGCTCGGGTCGAGCTCCGGCGCTACCTCGACGAGGTCGGCGCCGACGACGGCCGCGCCCGGTAGCTCGCGGAGGGCGGCGAGGAGCTCGCCGAAGCGCGCGCCGCCCGGCTCCGGGGTGCCGGTGCCCGGCGCCTCGGCCGGGTCGAGCACGTCGATGTCGATCGTCACATAGAGCGGACGGCCTCTCAGCTCGGCAAGCGCCCGCCCGACGGCCCCGGGCAAGGGCGCCTCCGAAAGGGGGTAGAAGCGCGTGCGCGCGCGGCCGAACTCGGCTTCCTCCCTCGTCGCCGAGCGGATCCCGATCTGGTGGATGCGCTCGGGCGAAAGAAGCTCGGCCGCCCGGCGCATGACGCACGCGTGCGAGAGGGCGACGCCCAGGTAGTCGTCGCGCAGGTCGGCGTGGGCGTCGAACTGGACGAGCGCGAGGTCCGGGTGGTGGGCGCGCGCCGCGCGCAGAAGCCCGAGTGTGACGAGGTGCTCGCCGCCCAGGGCGACCGGCCGCCGGCCCGCCCGCCACACGGCGTCGGCCGCGGCCTCGACGGCGCGGAGCGCCGCCTGCGGGTCGCCCGGCGGGATCTCGACGTCGCCGATGTCGCAGAAGGGGACGTC